>NZ_JBFODT010000004.1:0-72091 GCF_040908465.1 Aeromonas sp. R10-1 | reverse complement strand
TCTTTACCGGTTAGTATGCTGATATGGCTCAGTCGGTAGAGCGCATCCTTGGTAAGGATGAGGTCCCCAGTTCGATTCTGGGTATCAGCACCATTAAATAAGAAAGCCTCCCAATCGGGAGGCTTTTTTGTATCTGCCTTTCAGCCATCCATCGCAAATTGCAGTTCTGCAATGTCGCACCTTCTTGTTGCTGACATATCTTCCCTTTCTATCCCGTATGCTTTCCGGGCGGAGCTTCTCTATTAAAGGGATCCGGGCTAAGTTGTGGATTGGCAAAGACAACTACGCTTTCGAAGGGGAAGAACATGCTGATTAGGAATGTGCGTCTGGCGGGCAGGGAAGGGATGTGGCAAATCCTCTGTCAGGGAGGCGTGATCCGGGCCATCGAGCCCATGAGCACCCAGCTGCTCTCTACCCGCGAGCTTGATGGTGAGCAAGGCCTTGTCATCCCCCCCTTTATCGAGCCTCATATCCATCTTGATACCACCCAGACGGCCGGTGAACCGAGTTGGAACCTCTCCGGCACCCTGTTCGAGGGGATCGAGCGTTGGGCCGAGCGCAAGGCGCTGCTGACCCATGAGGATGTGAAACAACGCGCCATCCAGACACTGAAATGGCAGATTGCCAACGGCATCCAGTTCGTGCGGACTCACGTGGATGTTTCCGACCCCAATCTGGTCGCCTTGAAGGCGATGCTGGAGGTGCGGGAGGAGATGAAGGAGTGGGTGGAGCTGCAGATAGTGGCCTTCCCACAGGAGGGGATCCTCTCCTACCCCAACGGCATGGCATTGCTGGAAGAGGCTCTCAAGCTGGGGGCCGACGTGATCGGTGCCATCCCCCATTTCGAGTTTACCCGGGAGTACGGAGTCGAAAGTCTGCACTACGTCTTCGATCTTGCGGAGAAATATCAGGTTCTGGTGGATGTGCATTGCGATGAAATCGATGACGAACAGTCCCGTTTTATCGAGACGCTGGCAACCCTGGCCTACGAGCGCGGTATTGGCCATAGGGTAACCGCCAGCCACACCACCGCCATGCACTCCTACAACGGAGCCTATGCGTCGCGGCTGTTCAGGCTGCTGAAGATGGCGGGCATCAACTTCGTCGCCAATCCGCTGGTGAACATTCACCTGCAGGGGCGCTTCGATACCTATCCCAAGCGTCGTGGCATCACCCGGGTGAAGGAGATGCTGGAGGCGAACATCAACGTCTGCTTCGGCCACGACGACGTGTTCGATCCCTGGTATCCCATGGGCACGGCCAACATGTTGCAGGTGCTGCATATGGGGCTGCATGTCTGCCAGATCATGGGCTACGAACAGATCAACGACAGTCTCAAGCTGATCAGCTGTCACAGTGCCCGCACCCTGAACGTGCAGGATCGCTACGGCATCGAGGTGGGCAAGCCCGCCAACCTGCTGGTCCTTCCTGCAGAGAATGGTTTCGATGCGGTGCGCCGCCAGGTGCCGGTACGTTATTCCATCCGCCATGGCAGAGTCATCGCCGATACTCGCCCGGCCGAGACGACCCTCCATCTTGTGAATCCAGAACGGGTAGACTTTCGCCGCTAGGGTCTTGCCGGGTCGATTAATTGCCCGGCTGTCCCCTGCTGTCGAGATTTTGCATAATGCCAACCTGACAATCTTGGAGACTGCTTGATGCAAACCTGGTTATTTGTCGCTGTCGGGGGCGCCTTCGGTGCCTGCCTGCGCTTTGGCATCGCCGAGCTGATGGCATGGCTGCTGGGACGCCACTTTCCCTATGGCACCCTGGTGGTCAACGTGGTGGGTTCCTTCATCATGGGGATTGCCTATGCCCTGATCAGCCATGGTCACGTGGTGGAACACCCGATGAAGCCATTGCTGATGGTGGGTGTCCTCGGTGCCCTGACCACCTTCTCCTCCTTTGCCCTCGATACGGTCGTGCTGGCCCAGCAAGGGGCCTATCTGAAGGCTCTGCTCAATATCGGTCTCAATTTGTTCCTCTGTCTGGCCATGGTCGTGCTGGGGATGCAGTTGGTCACAAGCCGGGTTTGAGGTGTCCGCACGCCATCGGCTCTGGTAAACTGGCGGCCATTCTTTGCTCTATGGGTATTTGAGGGATGTCGGAACAGACTACTACTACGCATTTTGGCTATAAAACCGTGGCTGCGACCGAGAAGGAAACCCTGGTCGCCGGTGTCTTTCATTCGGTAGCGGCCAAGTATGATCTGATGAACGATCTGATGTCGTTCGGCATCCATCGCCTCTGGAAGCGCTTTACCATCGACTGCTCCGGTGTCCGCAAAGGACAGAAGGTGCTGGATCTGGCTGGCGGCACAGGGGATCTGACCGCCAAGTTCTCCCGCATCGTGGGTGAGACCGGCCAGGTGGTCCTGGCGGACATCAACGACTCCATGCTGAAAGTGGGTCGCGACAAACTGCGTAACCTGGGGGTGGCCAACAACGTCTCCTACGTGCAGGCCAACGCCGAGGCGCTCCCGTTCCCTGACAACCATTTCGACGTCATCACCATCGGCTTCGGCCTGCGCAACGTCACCGACAAGGACAAGGCGCTTGCCTCCATGTTCCGGGTGCTCAAGCCGGGTGGCCGCCTGCTGGTGCTGGAGTTCTCCAAGCCGGTGAGCGAAGTGATCGCCAAGCTGTATGATCTCTACTCCTTCAAATTGCTGCCGAAAATGGGCGAAATCGTCGCGAATGACAGCGAAAGTTACAAATACCTGGCGGAATCGATCCGCATGCACCCGGATCAGCAGACCCTGGCAGGCATGATGGAGAATGTCGGTTTCGAACAGGTCGAGTTTTACAACCTGACCCAGGGCGTAGTCGCCCTGCACCGCGGTTACAAGTTTTAAGGTCGCCTATGCCGATGGATGCCATGGTCACCGCGGTGATCGAAACCAGCCTCAACCAGTTGCTGGCCCTGGACAAACAGAGCCCGGAGCGGTTGCGCAAGCTGACGGGCAAGGTACTCAAACTGGAGCTGCGCGAACTCAAGCCGCTCTGGTTTGTCTTCTCAGAGCGCCGTCTGGATGTGCTGGCCAGGTTTGAAGGGGAGGCGGATGCGGTGCTGAGCCTCTCCCTGACTGCCCTCGGCCTGCTCAAGGAGCCTTCCGCCCTGACCCGCTACATCCGCGAGGAGAAGCTGGACCTGAGCGGTGACCCCCAGCTGGTGCAGGCATTCAGCGCCCTGCTTGGCGAGCTCGATATCGACTGGGAAGAGGAGCTGTCCCGCTACACCGGCGATGTGGTGGCCCACACCCTGTGCAGTGGTGCCCGTCAGGCTCGCCGTTTTGTGGGGCGAGAGTTGTGCCGTTCCCAGCGTCAAGTGGCTGAGTATTTGACCGAGGAGGCGAGGCTTGCCCCGGGTCCGCTGGAAGTGGCGAGCTTCAATGACGATGTCGAAGAGCTGGCCCAACAGATGAAGGCGATCGAGTTGCGGCTTGCCCGCCTCGAACAGCAGGTGAGCTGATGACCCCGAAGGAGTTCAAACGCCTCTATCGCATCGTCAGCATTCTGCTGGAACAGGGCATCGACGAGCTGGTGCCCGCCCGTTATCAGCCCTGGCCTGGCCGTCTGGCCCGTCGCAGTCTGTTCTGGCTCAAGAACAAGCAGCAAGGCATGAGCCGTGGCGCCCGCATTCGCCTCGCCTTCGAGGCGCTGGGCCCCATCTTCATCAAGTTCGGCCAGATGCTCTCGACCCGCCGAGACCTGCTGCCCCCTGACATTGCCGAAGAGCTGGCCCTGCTGCAGGACAGGGTGCCTCCCTTCTGTGGTCAGGCCGCCCGTCGCCAGATAGAAGAGAGCCTGGGTTGCCCCGTCGAGACTCTGTTCGATGACTTCGACGAGACGCCGCTGGCATCCGCCTCCATCGCCCAGGTGCACACCGCCCGGTTGAAGGAGAACGGCCGCGAGATCGTCATCAAGGTGATCCGTCCCGATATCGAGCCGGTCATCGAGGCCGACCTGCGCCTGATGCAGGCCCTGGCCCGTCTGGTGGCCCGTTTCGTGCCCCAGAGCGGACGACTGCGCCCCGTCGAGGTGGTGGAGGAGTATCGCAAGACCATACTCGACGAGCTCAACCTGATGCGCGAAGCGGCCAACGCCATCCAGCTGCGCCGCAACTTCACCGGTTCCGAGGCGCTCTATGTGCCCGAGGTGTTCACGGACCATTGCCGTGAGCAGGTGCTGGTGATGGAGCGTATCTACGGCATTCCGGTCTCCGACATTGCCGCGCTGGAAGCCAACGGCACCAACATGAAGCTGCTGGCCGAGCGCGGAGTGGAAGTGTTCTTCACCCAGGTGTTCCGTGACAGCTTCTTCCACGCCGACATGCACCCGGGCAACATCTTCGTCTCTTTCGAACACCCCGAGAATCCGCTCTGGATCGGCATCGACTGCGGCATCGTCGGCACCCTCAACCGGGAAGACAAGCGCTACCTGGCGGAGAACTTCCTCGCCTTCTTCAACCGCGACTACCGCCGTGTGGCCGAGCTGCACGTAGAGTCAGGCTGGGTACCGCCCGATACCAAGGTGGACGAGTTCGAGTTCGCCATCCGCACCGTGCTGGAGCCCATCTTCGAGAAACCGCTCTCCGAGATCTCCTTCGGCCACGTGCTGCTCAATCTGTTCAACACCGCCCGTCGCTTCAACATGCAGGTGCAGCCGCAGCTGGTGCTGCTGCAAAAGACCCTGCTCTATGTGGAAGGGCTGGGTCGCCAGCTCTATCCCCAGCTGGATTTGTGGCAGACCGCCAAGCCCTATCTGGAAAACTGGATGCACGAGCAGGTCGGCCCCAAGGCGGTGTGGAATGCCATCAAGGAGAAGGCGCCGTTCTGGGCGGAGAAACTGCCGGAGCTGCCGGAGCTGGTCTATGAGACCCTGCGTCAGGCCCGCCATCAGCAGCACCACTTCGACCAGATGTTTGCCGATTTCCGTCGCCACAGTCGCCGTCAGGGGCAGGCCCGCTACCTCTTAGGGGTTGGAGCCAGCCTGCTGCTCGCGGGTGTATTCTTGCTGACCCAGAAACAACACATTGAGTGGGGACAAATCAGCCTCGCCGGCGCCGGGTTATGCTGGCTGCTGGGTTGGTTGCGAACCCGTTCCCATTAAATAACCTGCGCCATCGGGCGCCTATCCGGAGAGAAAGTCATGGGTGGTATCAGTATTTGGCAGTTGTTGATCATCGCAGTCATCGTCGTGCTGTTGTTCGGCACCAAGAAATTGCGCGGTATCGGCGGCGATCTGGGCGCGGCGGTCAAGGGATTCAAGAAGGCGCTCTCCGATGAGCCGGCCGACACCAAACCCGAGCAGAAAGATGCCGAGTTCCCGACCAAGCAGTTGAACGAGACGGCCAGCAACGCCGAAGCCGCCAAGCAGAAAGACAAAGATCAGGCCTAAGCCATGTTCGACATCGGTTTTTGGGAGCTGGTCGTCATCGGCGTCGTCGCCCTGGTGGTGCTGGGTCCCGAGCGGTTGCCGGTCGCGATCCGCACCGCCAGCCACTGGATAAGGCTGATCCGCAGCACCGCCAACTCGGTCAAGGCCGAGCTGGAACAGGAGCTCAAGTTGCAGGATCTGCACAACGATCTGAAGAAGGCCGAACGGTTGCAGATGAACAACCTGAGCCCCGAGCTGCAGGAGTCCATCGAGCAGTTGAAAGCGGCCGCCCAGTCGGTGAATCGTCCCTATCAGGGGGAGAACGAGATCCGCCCGCCTCGGGAGCCCGCCCAGGTTGAGCCAGCCACTCCGGTGGCGGCCCCGACGCCCACCCCAGAGATGCCGCCGGTCAACAGTCAGCGAGAGAGCGAGCCTGTGCCCGCCAGCGAGTTCGCAGCCAAAGGGGAGGGTAAGCCATGAGTCAGGCAGAACAACCCCTCATCAGCCATCTGGTGGAGCTGAGAACCCGTCTGCTGCGCGCCATCTCCGCCATCCTGCTGGTGTTCATCGCGCTCATCTACTTCTCCAACAACATCTACGACTTCGTGGCCCAGCCGCTGCTCAGCCAGTTGCCGGCAGGCACCAGCATGATAGCGACGGATGTGGCGACACCCTTCATCACGCCCATCAAGCTGACCCTGGTGGTCTCCTTCTTCGTGGCGATCCCCTATCTGCTCTATCAGGCCTGGGCTTTCATCGCACCCGGTCTGTACCAGCACGAACGGCGGCTGATCCTGCCCCTGGTGGCCTCCAGCGCCGTGCTGTTCTATGCGGGGATGGCGTTCGCCTACTACGTGGTGTTCCCCCTGGTGTTCGGCTTCTTCACCAGTACCGCCCCCGCCGGGGTGACGGTGGCGACCGACATCGCCAGCTACCTGGACTTCGTGCTGACCCTGTTCTTCGCGTTCGGGGTGGCGTTCGAGATCCCGGTGGCCACCATACTGCTCTGCTGGACCGGGGTGACCACCCCCAGGAGCCTGAAGGAGAAGCGCCCCTACGTCATCGTCGGGGTCTTCGTGGTCGGTATGTTGCTGACGCCGCCCGATGTCTTCTCCCAGACCCTGCTCGCGATCCCCATGTGGGGCCTGTGGGAGATAGGTCTGTTCTTCGCCCGCTTCTACGTGAAGAAAGAGGACGAAGAGCAGCAACAAACGGAAGAGGGGAGCTGAGGCTCCCTTCCTCTTTTCATGCATCCGTTCGAGGCGTATGGTAAGGCCCCATCGAGTAGATGGTTTTCAAATGCCTGATATGCACCTCGTTTGTCCGGAACCCCTGACTCCATGATCGACATCGGTTTGAACCTGACCAGCAGCCAGTTCGCAGGCGAACAGGCCGACCTGGTGGAACGCGCGCGCGCCGCCGGGGTGGAAGCCCTGATCCTGACCGGCACCGATCTGGCCGGCAGCCGCGAGAGCGCCGCATTGGCCGCCCGCTGGCCCGGTTACTGCTTCTCCACCGCCGGGGTACATCCCCATGATGCCAAAAGCGTCGATGAGGCGACCCTGCCCGCCCTGCGCGAACTGGCGGCCCTGCCCCAGGTGGTGGCCATCGGCGAGTGCGGTCTCGACTACAACCGGGACTTCTCCCCCCGTCCGGTGCAGGACGCGGTGTTTGACGCCCAGCTGGCGCTCGCCGCCGAGCTCGGGATGCCGGTGTTTCTGCACTGCCGCGATGCCCATGACAAATTCGTCGAGATCCTGCGCCCCTGGTTGCCCCGCCTGCCGGGGGCCGTGCTGCACTGCTTCACCGGTTCCGACGCCGAGCTGGACGAGTGCCTGGCGCTGGGGCTGCATATCGGGGTGACCGGCTGGCTCTGTGACGAGCGCCGTGGCCAGCTGCTGCGCGAGCAGGTGGCCCGCATTCCAGCGGGTCGCCTGATGATAGAAACGGACGCCCCCTACCTGGTGCCGCGGGATCTGAAACCCAGGCCCAAACGCAACGAACCCGCTTTTTTGCCGCACATCGCCCAGGTGGTGGCGGCCTGCCGTGGTGAAGCGCCCGAGGCCTTGCTGGCCCATACTCGGGCCACCTCCGCCGCATTCTTCCAACTTCCGCTTTTGGAGTGATTCATGGCCACAACTCTTCCGGGGGCCTTCCCGGGCCGTCGCCTGCGCCGGGTGCGCAAACATGACTTCAGCCGCCGCCTGGTGCGCGAGAACGTACTGACCGTCGACGATCTCATCTATCCCGTGTTCGTGCTGGAGGGGGAGGGTCAGCGAGAGGCCGTTGCCTCCATGCCGGGGGTGGACAGGCTCTCCATCGATCTGCTGCTCGAAGAGGCCGCCGAACTGGTGGCCCTGGGTGTGCCGGCGGTGGCCCTGTTCCCGGTGACGCCGCTGGAGAGAAAGAGTCTGATGGCGGAAGAGGCCTACAACCCGGATGCCCTGGCCCAGCGGGCGACCCGTGCCATCAAGGCGCGCTTCCCGGAGCTCGGGGTCATCACCGATGTGGCGCTCGACCCCTTCACCACCCATGGCCAGGACGGCATCATCGATGACGAAGGCTATGTGCAGAACGACATCACCACCGAGATCCTGGTGAAGCAGGCGCTCTCCCATGCGGCCGCCGGGGCCGACATGGTGGCCCCGTCCGACATGATGGACGGCCGCATCGGTGCCATCCGCGCGGCGCTGGAGGAGAATGGCTTCGTCAACGTGCAGATCATGGCCTACTCCGCCAAGTACGCCTCCCACTACTACGGCCCGTTCCGCGATGCGGTGGGCTCCGCCGCCAACCTCGGCAAGAGCAACAAGGCCACCTACCAGATGGATCCGGCCAACGGCAACGAAGCCCTGCACGAAGTGGCCCTCGACATCGCCGAAGGGGCGGACAGCGTCATGGTCAAGCCGGGCATGCCCTACCTGGACATCATCCGCCGGGTGAAGGATCAGTTCGGCGTGCCGACCTTCGCCTATCAGGTGAGCGGCGAGTACGCCATGCACATGGCGGCGATCCAGAATGGCTGGCTCAAGGAGAAGGAGTGCGTGATGGAATCCCTGCTCTGCTTCAAGCGGGCCGGGGCCGATGGCATTCTCACCTACTTCGCCAAGCGGGTCGCCCAGTGGTTGAAAGAGGACGCCCGACGCTGAGGCGGGGAGTGTCCATGCCCTCACAATGCCGGCCCTCGGGCCGGCATTGTCGTCTCTGGCAGATGAAGTGCTGGTTTTATGAACAAAATGCCTGAAAAAGTGGGCAACAAGCCCGTCTCTTGGCGGCAAAGGCTTGATAAATGGGGTTTCTGCCTACATCTTAGATGGTCCAAGCAGGCTTCTGGACGGCAGGGGCTGCAGAGCATTTAGAGGTACCGCAGATGACTAACCCTTTGCTGACAATGGACTCGCTGCCTCCCTTCAGCCAGATCCAGCCCGATCAGGTGCAACCTGCCGTGACGCAGGCCATCGCCGATTGCAAACAGAAGATTGAGGATGTGCTGGCCCAGAAGGAGCCTCACACCTGGGACAGCCTGATCGCCCCGCTGGAAGAGGTCAACGACCGCCTCTCCCGGATCTGGTCCCCCATCAGCCACCTCAACGCCGTGCAGAACAGCGAGGCGCTGCGGGCGGCTCACGATGCCTGCCTGCCGCTGCTGTCCGAATTCCAGACCTATGTCGGTCAGCATGAAGGGCTCTATCAAGCCTATCTGGCCCTCTCCGAGAGCGATGACTTCCCCCGGCTGGATGATGCCCAGCGCAAGGAGATCCTGAACACCCTGCGCGATTTCCGCCTCTCCGGCATCGGTCTGCCTGCCGAGGCGCAGCAGCGTTACGGCGAGATCCAGGCCCGCCTCTCGGAGCTCGCCTCCCGTTTCAGCAACAACGTGCTGGACGCGACCCAGGGCTGGCACAAGCTGGTGACCGACGAGGCCGAGCTGGCTGGTCTGCCCGCGAGCGCCCAGGCTGCCGCGCGCCAGATGGCCGAACTCAAGGGCAAGGAGGGGTGGCTGTTCACCCTGGACATCCCCTCCTACCTGCCGGTGATGATGTATGCCGACAGCCGCGCCCTGCGTGCCGAGCTGTATGAGGCCTTCACCACCCGCGCCTCCGACCAGGGCCCCAACGCCGGCAAGTGGGACAACTCCGCCATCATGACCGAGTTGCTCACCCTGCGCCGGGAGCTGGCCCGACTGCTGGGCTTTGCCAACTATGCCGAGCTCTCCCTCGCGACCAAGATGGCGGACAAGCCGGAGCAGGTGGTGGAGTTCCTCACCGACCTGGCTGCCAAGTCCCTGCCCCAAGGCAAGGCGGAGCTGGAGGAGATCCGCGCCTTTGCCGCCGAGCAGCACGGTCAGGACGAACTGGCGGCCTGGGATCTTGCCTATTACGCAGAAAAGCTCAAACAGCACAAGTTTTCGGTCTCTGATGAGCAGTTGCGTCCTTATTTCCCCGCCGGTCGGGTCGTGAAGGGGCTGTTCGAGGTGGTCAAGCGGGTGTTCGGCATGAAGGTGCGCGAGCGTCTCGGCATCGACACCTGGCACCCGGACGTGCGCTTCTACGACATCTTTGACGCCGATGACGAGCTGCGCGGCAGCTTCTACCTGGATCTCTACGCCCGCGAGCACAAGCAGGGCGGCGCCTGGATGGATGTCTGCCTGGGTCGCCGCTACCGTCAGGACGGCTCCCTGCAAAAGCCGGTGGCCTACCTGACCTGCAACTTCAACGGCCCGGTGGACGGCAAACCGGCCCTGTTCACCCACAACGAAGTGGTCACCCTGTTCCACGAGTTCGGCCACGGCATTCACCACATGCTGACCCGCATCGATGTGGCTGGCGTGGCCGGCATCAACGGCGTGGCCTGGGATGCGGTGGAGCTGCCGAGCCAGTTCCTCGAGAACTGGTGCTGGGAGTCCGAGGCGCTGGCCTTCATCTCCGGCCATTACGAGACCGGGGAGCCGCTGCCCGCCGATCTGCTGGAGAAGATGCTGACCGCCCGCAACTTCCAGGCGGCGATGCAGATGCTGCGCCAGCTGGAGTTCGCCCTGTTCGACTTCCGTCTGCACCAGACCTTTGACCCGGCCAGAGCGGATCAGATCCCTGCGCTGCTGGATGAGGTGCGCAGCCAGGTCGCCGTGATGACGCCTCCGGCGTTCAACCGCTTCCAGCACAGCTTCTCCCACATCTTCGCGGGCGGCTACGCGGCGGGCTACTACAGCTACAAGTGGGCCGAGGTACTCTCTGCCGACGCCTTCTCCCGCTTCGAGGAGGAGGGGATCTTCAACCCGGCCACCGGCCACTCCTTCCTGAAGAACATTCTGGAAAAGGGCGGCTCCAGGGAGCCGATGGAGCTGTTCCGTGCCTTCCGTGGCCGGGAGCCTCAGGTGGATGCGCTGCTGCGTCACAGCGGTATCGCCGCGTGAGGTCCCGCCGCCACAGTGAGCCTCGATTGGATGAGCTGCCGCGCCACTGCGGGAGCTTCAAGCAGGTACACATTTGCGACATAGTGGGATCGAAACGTGATTTTTGATAGAAAAAGGGACCTTTTGGTCCCTTTTTCCAAGCCTTTTTAATATCTTGCGGAGTGCATGTTTGCACTGTCCCCGCCTCTTCAGTAGAGTCGGGTTCTACCTTCCAGGGAGAGAAAGAACCTTGCCATGAGGCGAGCACTCGAGTCTGTCTATCAAATCATCTCCAGCCTGTCTCATTCGAGTGGTCAGGGATATTTTGATGCCTTTGTGAGTGAAATCGCCAACGCGGTGGGGGCTGACTTCGTCCTGGTGTCCGGCAAGGATCAGGCGGGTCTGTTCTTTACCGTGCATGCCGCCTATCCCGCCTCCCTCGACATCAACGCCTACAGCTTCCCCCTCGCCGACACTCCGGGCGAGATCGCCATGCAGCAGGGTGAAGCCTGGTTCAGTGATCGCACCCGCCAGCTGTTCCCCCACGCCGCCGTGCTGGAGCGCTGCGAGGTGAGAGCCTATGCCGGCGTCGCGCTCAAGAACGCCGAGGGAGAGACCATCGGCCTGTGCAGCGTCATGTTCAAGCGGGCCATGCCGAGAATGGAGAAGATAGTGGGCCTGCTGCGTCTGCTGGCCCCGCTCGCCGGTCGTGAACTGGCGCTGATGTATCAGCAGCGCCAGAGCCAGGAGCAGCCGGCGCAACCGGAACATCACCACTTCCTGGACACCATGATGTCCCATGCGCCCGTGGGCATCGGCAAGGTGGATCTGGGCGGCAAGATCCTCTGGGCGAACCCGGCCATCGAGAAGATGCTTGGCTACAGCCAGGAGGAGCTGCAACAGCTCACCGTCGCCGAAATCAACCACCCGGACGACTGGCAGACCAGCATTGCGCTCTACGACGCCCTCAAGCGGGGAGAGCGTCCCGCGTTTACCCAGGAGAAGCGTTATCTCCATCGGGATGGGACCGTCCTGTGGGGACGGGTGACGGTGACCCTGATCCGCAACGAGCAGATGCACCCCGACTATCTCATGGTGGTGCTGGAGAACATCGATCCCATCAGGCGCCATGCGGAGCAGCTCAAGCTCTCCCACCGGGTCTATGACAACCTCTCCGAAGCCATTCTGGTGTGCGATGCCGACAGTCGCATCATCTCGGTCAATCCGGCCTTCGAGAAGATCACCGGTTACAGCGAGGAGGAGGCGTGCGGCCAGCGGCCCAGCATGCTCAAGTCCGGACTGCACGATCAGACCTTCTATGCGGACATGTACCACGCCTTGGAGCGGGTGGGGATCTGGCGTGGGGAGGTGTGGAACAAGCGCAAGAACGGCAAGCTCTATCCCCAGCAGCTGATGATCAGCGCCGTGCGGGAAGGGGGCAAGATCAGTCAGTACATCGCCATCTTCAGCGATCTTTCCCAGACCAAGCTGGCAGAGCAGAAGATCGCCGCCCAGGCCAACTACGACAACCTCACCGGCCTGCCCAACCGCTGGCTGTTCGGTCGGTGTCTGGCCCGCTTCTGCGAGCGGGGGGAGCGCTTCGCCCTCATGGTGCTCGACCTCAACAACTTCAAGGCGGTCAACAACAGCATGGATCACCATGTGGGCGACGCCCTGCTGCGGGAGGTATCGGATCGGCTGGTGAGCCGGGTGCGCACCGAGGACCTGGTGGCCCGCATCGGCGGCGACGAGTTTGCCTTCCTGGTGCCCGGTATCGTCAACCGCCGTCAGGCCGAGGTGTTTGCCAAGCAGGTGATCGGCGGTTTTGCCCGTCCCTTCATGCTGGCCAACCAGCACCTCTATGTGACCGCCACCCTGGGGATCACTCTCTGTCCCAATGACGGCGGCGACAGCGACGAGCTCTTGCGCAATGCCGAGCAGGCCCTGTTCGTCGCCAAGCGCCAGGGACGCCCCCTCGGCACCTACAACGCCTCCATGCGGGAAGAGGTGAGCCAGCGCCACCAGATGCAGCACGATCTGGCGGAGGCCATCAAGCTGGGCCAGCTGACCATGGCCTACCAGCCCATCTGGGACAACCGCAGCGGCCGGGTCGCCAAGCTGGAGGCCCTGGTGCGCTGGTATCACCCCCACTGGGGTCAGGTCTCACCGGCGGATTTCATCCCGCTGGCGGAAGAGGCGGGGCTCATCCAGGGGCTGGGTGCCCTGGTGCTGTGGCAGTCTTGCCGGGATCTGGCCAGATTGCAGCAGTCCGGCTTCCCGGATCTGCAGATGTCCATCAACCGCTCCACCCTGGAGTTCCAGACCATAGACCCGGAGGCCAACGAGTGGCTCAGGGTGATCCGCCACTTCGAGCTGGATCCGGCGGACATCATCATCGAGATCACCGAATCTCTGCTGATGGAGACCAGCGATCAGCACAGGGTGCGGATCGATGCTCTGCGCGAGGCGGGCTGCAAGCTGGCCATCGACGACTTCGGCACCGGCTACTCGGCACTGAACTACCTGCGTACCTTCCCGGTGGATCTGGTGAAGATCGATCGCTCCTTCGTGCGCCATATTCCCTTCAACGAGCAGGACCGCCTGCTGCTCGACGGCATCATCAACATCGTGCACAACCTCGGCATGCAGGTGGTGATCGAAGGGGTGGAGACCCGGGAGCAGCTCAACTTCCTCTGCCAGAAGGGGTGCGCCTTCACCCAGGGGTATCTGCTCAGCCGCCCGCTGCCCTTCGACGATCTGACCGAGTACCTGAGTCTCAACCGTCAGGGAATGAACCTGGCGAATCTGACCACGGTGAGCTGACCCCCCGCTTCTGCTATCATGCCGGCTTCTGCGCCGTGATGAGTCCATGTTATGCCCCATATTCAGGTTTTCAGTGAAGTGCCCGCCCGCGATGGCGAGCTCGACGCCCTGCGCCAGCGCCTTGCCGACGTGGCGTTTCCCGCTCCCTTCGCCCTGGTGCTGACCGAATCGCGGTTGGAGCTGCGCAAGCTGGACGAACCCAAGCTGGGGGCCGTCTATGTGGACTTCGTGGAAGGGGCGGTGGCCCATAGGCGCAAGTTCGGTGGCGGGCGCGGCCAGTCCATCGCCAAGGCGGTGGGATTGAAGTCGGGAGCCATGCCGACCGTGGTGGATGCCACCGCCGGGCTCGGGCGCGATGCCTTCGTGCTCGCCTCCCTCGGCTGCAAGGTGACCCTGATCGAGCGCAGCCCCGTGGTGGCGGCCCTGCTCCAGGACGGTCTGACCCGGGCGGGGCAGGATCCCGAGATAGGCCCCTGGGTGCGCGAGCGGATGCAACTGCTGCAAGGCCCGGCGGTGGAGACCCTGCTGGCGCTGACCGAGCGGCCGGAGGTCATCTACCTGGACCCCATGTTCCCCCACAAGCAGAAGTCGGCGCTGGTGAAAAAAGAGATGCGGGTGTTCCAGTCCCTGGTGGGGGCGGATCTCGACGCGGATGCTCTGCTGCCAGCGGCGCTCAGGATGGCTGACAAGCGGGTGGTGGTGAAGCGGCCCGACTATGCGGGCTGGCTCAACGAGCACAAGCCCAGCATGGCCATCGAGACCAAGAGCAACCGCTTCGACGTCTATGTGATGGCGGCGCTGGCGAGTTGAGTGGCGACTGGCAGGGAATCTGAGCGTCAAACGAAGAGGGCCAACCTGATCAGGTTGGCCCTCTTGCTATTCATTGGCTGCGGGGTGGGGCGAAGTGGATCCGCTTTTCTTCCCCTTGCCAGACGAGTTCCAGGGTCGCCAGGTCCGCCAGGCTGAGGCGCTCAGCGCGCTCCAGCAGCAGATATTCCACTCCGTCGCTGGCTTCTATGGTGCGGATCCTGTCCGTCCAGGTTCGTCCATCCCGGTCGGTGATCGTGACGGGCAACTGCCAGCTGGCTGCGATCTCCAGCCAGTCGTACAGGTCACAGCTGACGGGTTGGTAATCGGCCATGGGGTGTGCGCCTCAGGCTTCCAGCAGCCGGGTGGACCAGCCCATCTTCTGCTGGCGCTCCACCTCGAGGCGCAGCTCGCTGGCGCGCAGGTAGTGCTCGTCCAGCCACCCCTTGGGCAGGGTCAGGGTCAGGGCATCTTCATCGGCTTGCAGCATGAACCTGGGCACAGTGCCCTGGGTCCGGCGCATGCAGAGGATGAGGGAGATGCGCAGGATGCGGGCCAGCCGGATCGCCTGGCGACCGGTGACGGCGCCCTGTTTCTCCAGCGGCTCCAGCTTGAATTCATCCCGCTGGTTGAACAGCAGGGCCGACAGCAGCTTCTTCTGCGCGGGGGTGAAGCCCGGCATGTCGATGTTGTCGATGATGTAGGCGGCGTGCTGCGGTGCCTTCTTGTACTCGATGCACAGACCGATTTCGTGCAGCAGGGCCGCGTAGCGCAGGATCGGGCGACCGTAGCGCTTGGAGAGGCGCCAGGCCGGCTGCAACTGGGTGAACGCCTCGATGGCGGTGTCGCGGACCCGCTCGGCGTGCTCCTTGTCGAGCTGGTAGCGGCTGATCAGGCTGTCGGCGGTGCGATCCCGGGCATCACAGTCGTGATTGTTGCCGAGCAGGCCGTAGATGAGCCCTTCCCGCAGGGCACCACCCGCCAGGGTCATGCTCTCGATGTCGAGGGTCTCGAAGATGGCGATCAGGATGGCGAGACCGGAGGGGAACACGGTCAGCCGTTCGGCCGCCAGCCCTTCGAGCTGCAACTGATCGAGTCTGCCGCAGGCGATGGCCTGACCCATCAGCTCTTGCAACTTGGGCAGGGTGACCCGCTCGCTCTTGCCCTGGGCCAGCATGATCTCCTGCAGCGCCTGGACGGTGCCGGAGGCGCCGACGCAGGTGCGCCAGCCGAGGACGCGGTAGTCCGCAGCCACTTTCTCCAGTACCGCCTTGGCGGCGGCAATGGCCTGGTTGAAGCGCGCCTCGGAGAGCTCGCCATCACCGAAGTGGTTGTTGAGCCAGGTGACGCAGCCCATGTGCAGGCTGTTGAGCAGCTTGGCTTCACTCTGCTCGCCGATCACCAGCTCGGTGCTGGCCCCGCCGATGTCGATCACCAGCCGGTTGCCTTCCCCTGCCGACGTCCAAGAGACACCTTCATAGATGGTCTTGGCTTCTTCCTCGCCCGAGATGATCTCGATGCTGTGGTTGAGCACCCGTTCCGCTTCGCTGATGAATTCGTCGACGTTGGTGGCCAGGCGCAGGGTGGCGGTGCCCACTACCCGGATGTTGTCGGACGGGATGTCCTGCAACTGCTCGGAGAAGAGGCGCAGACAATCCCAGCCCCGCTCCATGGCGGCACGGTTGAGGCGAAAATCGGCATCGAGGCCGGCGGCGAGGCGTACCTTGCGCTTGACCTTGGTGACGGTGCGCAGGGCACCGGCGACCTCGCGCACCACCAGCATGTGAAAGCTGTTGGAGCCGAGGTCGATGGCGGCATAGAGAGGCGAGTTGTGCAACTTGGCCGATCCCTCAGTTCTTGCGGGGGGGGCGACGACGGTTGTTGCTGTTGCCACCGCCCTGGCGATCCCGCATGTTGCGGTTCACCGGCTGGCGGTTGCGGAACACCCGTTTCGGCGCGGTGACGTCATCCAGCAGCGCCTCGCGGTCATACTTGCTGACCGGGATGGGGTGGTGGATGTACTCCTCGATGGCCGGCAGGTTGAAGGCATAGTCTTCACAGGCCAGGCTGATGGAGTGACCGCTTTTGCCTGCGCGACCGGTACGACCGATGCGGTGGACATAGTCTTCGGCATCGTCGGGCAGGTCGTAGTTGAAGACGTGGGTCACGTCGGGGATGTGCAGACCACGGGCAGCCACGTCGGTGGCGACCAGGATATCCAGGGTACCCTTGGTGAACTCTTCCAGGATCTTCATCCGCTTCTTCTGCGGCACGTCGCCGGTCAGCAGGCCGACGCGGTGGCCGTCGTTCTCCAGCCAGGCGTGAACGTCTTCACAGACGTGCTTGGTGTTGGCGAAGACGATGGCTTTCTCGGGCCACTCCTCTTCCATCAGGGAGAGCAGCAGCAGCATCTTGTCTTCGTTGGAGGGGTAGAACAGCTCCTCCTTGATGCGCACGCCTGTCATCTGTTCCGGCTCTATCTGCACGTGTTCCGGGTGGTTCATGTGCTCGTAGGCCAGCTCCTGCACCCGCAGGGAGAGGGTGGCGGAGAACAGCATGCTCAGACGCTCGGTGGCGGGGGGCATGCGGCGGAACAGGAAACGGATGTCCTTGATGAAGCCCAGATCGAACATGCGATCCGCTTCGTCCAGTACCACGACCTGGATGTTGCCGAGATCGATGACCTTGGACTTGAAGTAGTCGATGATGCGGCCGGTGGTGCCGATCAGGATGTCGACGCCCTGTTCCAGCACGGCCAGCTGCTTGTCGTAGCCTTCGCCACCATAGGCGAGACCGAGCTTGAGCCCGGTAGAGGCTGACATGCTCTCTGCATCGTTATAGATCTGGACGGCCAGCTCCCGGGTCGGGGCCATGATGATGGCGCGGGGCTGGTTGACGAGGCGCGGCCTGGTCAGCGGATGGGTCAGCAAATAGTTGAATGTCGCCGCCAGGAAAGCCAGGGTTTTGCCGGTCCCCGTCTGGGCCTGACCGGCGAGGTCATGACCTTCAACCAGCAGGGGCAGGGACAGTGCCTGGATGGGCGTACAATAGTGAAATCCCTTTGATTCCAGACCAGCCAGAACTTCGGGTTCGAGGCCCATTTGGGCGAATTTTTCGGTCGTTAGATGTGTTTTGCTCATGGCGGTAGGTTATCAGGTTAGGCTTGCAATAATAAACAGGATCATTTCAAATAGGGCAACTATTGCCTTTGTTGAACCATCAATAAAGCCTTAATTACTGACTGGAGTTGGAGATGAGTGACAAGATTGTTCAGCTGAGCGATGCCAGCTTCGAGGCCGATGTAATCAACGCCGACAGCCCTGTTCTGGTCGATTTCTGGGCCGAATGGTGTGGACCGTGCAAGATGATTGCCCCGATCCTGAACGAAGTTGCTCAGGAATATGAAGGTCGCGTGACCGTGGCGAAATTGAACATCGATCATAACGCCGACACTCCGCCCAAGTACGGCATTCGTGGTATCCCGACCCTGCTGCTGTTCAAGAATGGTGAAGTGGCAGCGACCAAGGTCGGCGCCCTGTCCAAGACCCAACTGAAAGAGTTCCTGGACGGCAACCTGTAATAATCAAGAAGGAGCGCATTGCAATAATGCGCTCCTTGTGTTTTATCACCTAGACGCTCACCCTGATTGGTGCTAGTTTATCGCTCGTTTGCTAACCTTTTTGCCTGACTCTTTGCTTAACTACCAGCCTGGCAAGTCAAATCCGATCAGCATCAATCCAGCAGACTGTCTCCTCATTTCAATCCTTGCTTACAGACTTTCACCACTATGAATCTGACTGAACTTAAGAACACTCCTGTGTCCGAGCTGGTCCAGCTTGGCGAATCCATGGGGTTGGAAAATCTGGCTCGGGCGCACAAGAAAGACATTATCTTTGCAATCCTCAAGGCGCACGCCAAGGGCGGCGAGGATATCTTTGGCGACGGTGTGCTGGAAATCCTGACCGACGGTTTCGGTTTCCTGCGCAGTGCAGACGGCTCTTATCTCGCTGGTCCGGATGACATCTATGTCTCCCCGAGCCAGATCCGCCGCTTCAACCTGCGTACCGGCGATACCATTTCCGGCAAGATCCGGCCGCCGAAAGAGGGCGAGCGCTATTTCGCCCTGCTCAAGGTCAACGACGTCAACTACGACCGTCCGGAAAACTCCCGCAACAAGATCCTGTTTGAAAACCTCACTCCCCTGCACGCCAACGAGCGTCTGCGCATGGAGCGTGGCAACGGTTCCACCGAAGACATCACCGCCCGCGTACTGGATCTGGCATCCCCGATCGGCAAGGGCCAGCGCGGTCTCATCGTTGCACCGCCCAAGGCCGGTAAGACCATGCTGCTGCAGAACATCGCCCAGAGCATCGCCTACAACCACCCGGATTGCGAGCTGATCGTGCTGCTGATTGACGAGCGTCCGGAAGAAGTGACCGAGATGCAGCGGATGGTGAAGGGTGAAGTGATCGCCTCCACCTTCGACGAGCCGGCCTCCCGTCACGTCCAGGTCGCCGAAATGGTGATCGAGAAGGCCAAGCGTCTGGTCGAGCACAAGAAGGACGTGGTGATTCTGCTGGACTCCATCACCCGTTTGGCCCGCGCCTACAACACCGTCATCCCGTCTTCCGGCAAGGTGCTGACCGGTGGTGTGGACGCCAACGCCCTGCACCGTCCGAAGCGTTTCTTCGGTGCGGCGCGCAACGTCGAAGAGGGCGGCAGCCTGACCATCATCGCCACCGCGCTGATCGATACCGGCTCCAAGATGGATGAAGTCATCTACGAAGAGTTCAAGGGTACCGGCAACATGGAACTGCACCTCTCGCGCAAGATTGCCGAGAAGCGCGTCTACCCGGCCATCGACATCACCCGCTCCGGCACCCGCAAGGAAGAGCTGCTGACTGCCCCGGACGAGCTGCAGAAGATGTGGATCCTGCGCAAGATCATTCACCCCATGGGCGAGATCGACAGCATCGAGTTCCTCATCGACAAGCTGGCTGCGACCAAGACCAACGACGAGTTCTTCGACTCCATGAAGCGTCAACAGAAGTAACAGCCTCTTCCATGACAAAACCGCGGCCCAGGTCGCGGTTTTTGTTTATCTATTTCACGGCTGGCTTAGTAGTATGAAGCCTCGATGTCACAAGGAAAGGGACGTCATGAAGCTGGTGTTGTTCATATGGATGGGTTGGTTGTGGCTGGCGGCCCCGGTGCATGCCGATTCCCCGCCGCAATTGCAGACTCCCCTGGTGGCGGACGAGGGACTGGAGGGGCATCGGGCGTACCTGGACGGGCGCATGGCGCTCGGGCAGTTTGATGCCATGGACTCGTTGCTCGAGACCCTGTCGGTGGGGCAGCGGGAGTTCCTGTTGTTCCAGTTGCTGGGTGAGCTCAAGTCATCGGGCGCACCGAGCCCGGCGCTGCTGGCCTGGGTGCGGGCACAAGCGGCCAAGGCGCCACAATGGCTGGTGGAAGGGAAGGTGGACGGTTTCCTGGTGCAGCTACCCGCCTATGACTTCCCCGCCGAGGCCCGGCTGGTGCTGAGCCACTGGCAGCAGCTGGCTTGGCAGGACAACTATCGCCAGTTGCTGGAGCAGGATCGCTTCGACTTCAAGCAGGTCTACTACAGCCGCAATCCCGAGCTGGCACAGCAGCAGCAGGCCCTGCTGGCGGTGCTCGATCGGCAGCCGGTATCCGTGCTGCGTCGGGAGGCGCAGCGGCTTGCCGCCCTCAATCTCTTCCTGCCGGACAACCAGTTGCTGCTGCACTTCATCGAACAGACCGGGGAGACGGCACTCTACCTCAAGCTGTGGCGTCAGCCAGTGGATCACGATAGCCTGACTGCACTGCACACCATTTCCCGCTTTTATTCAGGGCAGGAGGCGAGCGATCTGCTGATCGCCGCCAGCCAGAACAGCCGCCTGATGGTCCCCGCCCTGCACCAGCTCAGCCGCCTCTCCCCCTTGCCGGACGTGGCCCAGCAGTTCCTCCTGGCCGAACTCGGCAAGCACCAGTATGGCGGGCTGGTGGCCGGCCTGTTGTTGCAGATGGACGAACCCAGGCTCCTGGGTCAATTGGCAAACCGGCTGACGCTTCAGGAGCGGCGACACGCCTCGTCCGTCATGAGGTCCGATACGGGTACACCGGATACGCCGCCAGGGTTATAATGCGGGACCACCTGATCCCGCTGGGGTACTTGCATGAAATACAAGGACTTGCGTGATTTTATCGCGCAGTTGGAACAAAACGGACAGCTCAGGCGCATCAGTCGCGAGATAGACCCCTATCTGGAGATGACCGAGATCAGCGACCGTACCCTGCGTGCGGGGGGCCCGGCTCTGCTGTTTGAGAATCCCAAGGGCTACACCATGCCGGTGTTGACCAACCTGTTCGGCACACCGGACCGGGTTGCCATGGGCATGGGCCAGCCCAACGTCAGCGCCCTGCGCCAGGTGGGGACCTGGCTCTCCTACCTGAAAGAGCCGGAGCCGCCTCGCGGGCTCAAGGAGCTGATGGAGAAGCTGCCCATCTTCAAGCAGGTGCTCAACATGCCGACCAAGCGGCTCTCTTCGGCCCCCTGTCAGCAGGTGGTGCTGGAAGGGGACGCGGTGGATCTGGATCAGATCCCCATCCAGCACTGCTGGCCCGGGGATGTGGCGCCCCTGGTCACCTGGGGGCTGACCATCACCCGCGGTCCCTACAAGAAGCGACAGAACCTCGGCATCTATCGCCAGCAGAAGATCGGCAAGAACAAGCTGATCATGCGCTGGCTGGATCACCGGGGTGGCGCCATCGATTTTCGCGAGTGGCAGGAGGCCCACCCGGGCGAACGCTTCCCGGTGGCGGTGGCGCTGGGCGCCGATCCGGCGACCATCCTGGGCGCGGTGACGCCGGTGCCGGACAGCCTCTCCGAATACGCCTTTGCCGGTCTGCTGCGGGGCAGCCGTACCGAGGTGGTGAAGGCGCTGAGCTGCGATCTGGAAGTGCCCGCCAGCGCCGAGATCGTGCTGGAAGGCTATCTGGAGCCGGGGGAGATGGCCCCCGAAGGGCCTTACGGCGATCACACCGGCTACTACAACGAAGTGGACGAGTTCCCGGTCTTCACCATCACCCACATGACCATGCGCCGGGATGCCATCTACCACAGCACCTACACCGGCCGTCCGCCCGATGAGCCGGCGGTGCTCGGGGTGGCGCTCAACGAGGTGTTCGTGCCGCTGTTGCAGAAGCAGTTTCCCGAGATAGTGGACTTCTACCTGCCGCCGGAGGGGTGCTCCTACCGGATGGCGGTGGTGACCATCAAGAAGCGTTACCCTGGCCACGCCAAGCGGGTGATGCTGGGGGTCTGGTCCTTCCTGCGCCAGTTCATGTACACCAAGTTCGTGATCGTCTGCGATGATGACATCAACGCCCGCGACTGGAAGGACGTGATCTGGGCCATCACCACCCGGATGGATCCGGCCAGGGACACCACCCTGATCGAGCACACCCCCATCGACTACCTGGACTTCGCCTCGCCGGTCTCCGGGCTCGGCTCCAAGATGGGGCTGGATGCCACCAACAAGTGGCCGGGGGAGACCAATCGCGAGTGGGGTCAGCCCATCGTCCAGGACGAGGCGGTAAAGCAGAAGATCGATGCCATCTGGGACGAGCTGAAGATCCTCGACTGAGGGATCCCCGATGCGGCGCGGCCATTGTGACGCAAAAGTGCGGTATTGCCGTGCCGAATTGGGTATGCTCGACGGACCTGACCACCAACTGGTCGCCATAAAAACAGTGAAACCATGAGCGAAGCGGGCCGGGCAGGCCCCTCACAAGGACAAGAATGCAACGTATCAAGTGCCGCGTAGAGGAACTGCGCGAATATGTCGACACCATCTGGCACGTGGCGCTGGCGCCGCAGCAGGAGGTGAGCTTCAAGCCGGGCCAGTATCTGCTGGTGGTGATGAGCGATTCGGACAAGCGCCCCTTCTCCATCGCCAACTCGCCGACCCGCTCCGGCGTGCTGGAGCTGCAGATCGGTGCCACTCCCGAGAATGCCTATGCCGGTCAGGTGCTGGCCCGCATGCGCGAGCAGGGAGAGATCGAGGTCGAGCTGGCCGCCGGCAAGGCGTTCCTGCGCGACGAATCCCCCCGACCGCTGATCCTGATGGCGGGAGGCACCGGCTTCTCCTATGCCCGCGCCATCCTGGAATACCTGATCGGCAGCGGCAGCAAGCGTCCGGTGTTCCTCTACTGGGGGGTACGCCAGGCGCACTGGCTCTACGAGCTGGAGCAGATGCAGCAGTGGGAGCGCGACTACGCGCCGCTGACCTTCATTCCCGTGGTGCAGGAGCCCGAGAGCGACTGGACCGGCAGGACCGGGCTGGTGCACAAGGCCATCATGGATGACTTCGTCAGCCTGCATGACTACGACATCTATGTGGCGGGCCGCTTCGAGATGGCCGGTGCCGCGCGGGAAGAGTTCAAGGTGCTGGGCGCCGAGCCCGAGCGCATCTTCGGCGATGCCTACGAGTTTATCTGACCACGGCCAACCGCAGAGCGTCGATCTGCCCCCTTATCGTCTTGCGAGAGAAGGGGGGATGAGAAACTCGTTGTCCCCATAAAAACGACAAACCCCAGCCTGGCTGGGGTTTGTGCTATCTACGGCGGGTCACGCCGGATCATTCGCCCTTGGCAGCAAGCTGCTGCTCGAGCTGGGCCAGCTTGGTCTCGAGGGCGGTCAGCTTCTCCCGGGTGCGCAGCAGCACCTTGGTCTGCACGTCGAACTCCTCGCGGCTCACCAGATCCAGCTTGTTGAGCTGAGCCTGCAAGACCTGACGGGTCTTTTTCTCCACCTCTTCACCCATGCTGCGAATGCCGGGGGGCAGGGCGTTGTGTATCTGTTTGGCGATCTCTTCCAGTTTTTTCGGGTCGATCATGGGGGTCTCCTTAAGCAATGGCGCCATTCTACCGACAAATCGTCCCCTTTGCCGAGATCGGGGCGGCTTTTTGCGCCATGGATCCCATCGGGCTCTGGTCGGGTCTGGTTGATGTACCCTGGCTGCTACCCTGTGGCACCGGGAATCAATTCCAATTCCTTGATGGTGTACACAAAAAAATCAGATCAGATGACTGACCAGAGGCTTATTAATTGTTGCGTTGCTGTTAATATGATTCGGTCGGGTTTGAACCCTACCCCGTCAGGCTCATCATGGATAACAACATAAAAGAGATAAGGATATGAAGAAAAAGCTAATTTACGCGGCCGTCGTCAGTGCGCTGCTGAGCGGTTGTGGTGGCAGTGACGACAACACAGGCGATACCTCAAGCTATCTCGATTATCTGCTGAGCGGCTCCAATGCAGTCCGACCCAGCGCCCTGGCAGCCCGTGCGACCGACGGTACCCTGAAATTCTCCACGGAAACGGCGGATCTCTCCAACCCGGTGTCCGCCCTCTCCACCTTGGATGGCTGGTCGACTACCCAGGCGATCCAGATAGTGCCGGTGACGGCCTCCGGCATCCAGGTCAAGGCGCCGGCCGCTGCTGAATTCGCAGCCTCCGTGGCCCCCCTCTACCTGATGGAGCTGGAGTTTGACAGTGCGGCCCTGCGTCCGAGCGGCGTGAAAAAGGTGCTGACCTACGGGGTGGACTTCGTGGTGGCCGAGACGACCGGGAAGCTGAATCTGGTGCCGCTCAAGCCGCTCAACCCCTCTTCCTACTACATGATAGTGGCGACCGATACCCTCAAAGACAGCACGGGTGCCCCCCTGCGACCGGGTAGCGACTACAGCAACTACAAGACCAGCACCGGCAGCAACGCCCAGGAGCAGACCATCAGCGGCCTGATTGCGCTGCAGGAAGGGCTGTTCAAGGCTGCCACCGGCATCACTAGCGACCACGTGATCTTCTCCGACTGGTTCGGTACCCAGTCCGGCGCCGACGTGCTGGTGGCGGTGAAAGGGGCGGCCGCATCCGTGCTCAAGAGCCCGACCCTGGACGCTGCCGCCCTGTGGAAGCAGGACGCCTTGGGCAATACCAGCCTGCCTGGCACCTATACCCTGTCGGTGAGCGGCGGCAGCCCCTTCCTGACCCAGCTGGACGCCGAGAACTTCCTGCCCCAGGAGCAGAAGGATGCGATTGCCGCCGCTTTTGGTGACGGCACTCCACTCCACAATCTGGCCTTGGGTACCACCGTCTACAGCGGCACCGTCAAGCTGCCCTACTTCCTCTCCTCCCCGACCACCGCCGGCTCCTGGGACAAGGCGAAGACCCAGTCCTGGCACGGTGCCATCCCCAGCCTCTACGCCATCGCGAACGCCCTGAAGGCCCAGGATGCCGAAGTGATCGGCGGCCTGGTGGGGGCGGGTGTGGATCCGGCCCTGCTGGGCGAACTCATCGCCGATCCGAGCCGTCAGGCCGAGCTGCTGGCGGAGGCGAGCAAGTTGATCGGGGTGACCCTCACCTCCGGCGGCAAGGCGCTGGATCCCGAGATGAATATCGGGCGCTTCAACCCGCTGCCGGCATTGGAAGAGGTGCAGTCCGTCCCGATGCGGATCTTCGCCGCCGCACCGCTGGCGAACATCACCGACGTGATCATCTATCAGCACGGCGTCACCTCGGTGAAGGAGAACGCCTACGCCCTGGCCCTTGGCCAGATTGGTGCCGGTGCCCAGGCGAGCAAGAACGTGGCCGTGGTGGTGATCGATCATCCGTTGCACGGTGAACGCGGCTTCGCCCTGACCGGCAGCATGGACTCGGTGACCACCTCCGACAACCCGACCCCCTACCTGAACCTGAGCTACCTGACCGTGGCCCGCGACAACCTGAAACAGAGCGTGGCGGATCTGCTGGGCCTGCGTCTGGCGGTGGGGCTGGCCAATGCCAAGGGGGCTATCGGCACCGCTGGCAGCCTCAAGGTACACTTCCTGGGTCACTCTCTGGGTGCCATCGCGGGGGCCAACCTGCTGGCGGTGGCCAACCAGTCTGTTGGCAACCCGACGGCAGACGCCCTGTTCAAGTTCGACACTGGCGGCCTGGCCATGCCGGGTGGCGGCATAGCGCCGCTGTTGCTGAACTCGCCGACCTTCGGCCCGACCATCCAGATGAGCGTGCTGACCGCTGGCAGTGCGGCCCTGAAGGCAGCCTTCACCGCCTACGCCCCGAACTGCAAGACGGCGGTGCCGACCTGCTTCGTCAACGAGTTCCTGCCGAGCCAGGATGCGGCCACCCAGGCCACGGCGGCCAGCACCCTGCAGAGCTACAGCTTCGCGGCGCAGTCGGTGCTGGATTCGGCAGACCCCATCAACCTGGGGAGCGGCATCGCGGCGGACTTCCCGCTGTTTGCCACCGAAATCGTCGGCGACGGCGCCCTGAGCCTGTCGGATCGAGTGATCCCGAACAGCATCGCCACCGCCCCGCTGGGTGGCACCGAGCCGCTGTTCAAGGTCCTGGCCCTGCAACCGCTGACCGCCACCGGCGCCGCCAACCACAGAGCGGCCCGCTTCGTGGCCGGGGGGCACAGCTCGCTGCTGGCACCTGACGAGAACTTCGATCCGACCGGCGCCGTCACCACCGAGATGCAGACCCAGTTCGGCAGCTTCTTCGCAAGCGGCGGTACCGCGGTCAAGGTGACCGACGGCAGCCTGCTCAAGCAGTAAGCCGGCCGACCAATAAAAACGCCGCCCCTTGGGGCGGCGTTTTTTTATGGCAAATCGGCTCAGGCTGGCCTGTGGTGCCTGTCCAGCCAGCCTTGGGCAAGGCCGACCAGCAGGCCGACCAAATAGGCCATGTTGGCGGTGGGGGTGCCGAGCATGTCCAAGAAGCCGAGCACCAGCCAGACCAGCATGAAGCCCATCAGGGCTGGCGGCATGGCGAGGCCGCAATCAGGTTGCAGCCTGGTTCGCAGCCAGCTGTAGCCGAGCAGGGCATAGACCACCCCGGAGAGGCCGCCAAAGCGCGGGCCGCTGACAAAGAACTCGGCGATATTGGGCAGGGCAGCCCCGACGATGAGCAGGATGAACAGCTTGCCGCTGCCGAGGCGCTGCTCTATCTGGCCACCGAGATACCACCACCACAACAGGTTGAACACCAGGTGCAGCACCGAGAAGTGGATGAAGGCCGGGGTGACGTAGCGCCAGGCCTGCCAGTCGGTGAACTGGGCCAGGGTGGGGTGGAAGGCGAGCTCGTCGAAGATGGGCAGGCCGATGGCATCCAGAGCGTAGATGGCCAGGCAGGCGATGATGACCACCAGGGTCAGGGGGCCCGCCTGGTGGAGGAAATCGGTGACCGGATCCGTCATCCCCTTGCTGTAGTCGATCCGGGCATCGGCATGGCCGGATTGCCAGGAGGCCTCCATGTAGCGGGGGTGATTGGGTTCGCTCAGGAAGCGCTTGACCTCCTGCTGGGCCTGGGCGAGGCGCCGTTCGTCTGCCAGCCAGACCGAGACGCCAAGCTCTGACTGGGTCAGCTCGCACGGAATGCCCAGGGTAGCGAGATAATCCACCAGCGCCTGGGCCATGCGTGCGTCACCCAGCACCAGCAGTTGGATCATGCCGGTTGAGGAGGAGCGACCCGCCTCTGTCATGCGTCCCCCGCCTGGATTGGGAACTCCCTGCGCCAGGCCTCGAAACCGCCATCCAGACTATAGACCTCGTCATAGCCTTGTTGCAGCAGGTACTGGGCCGCCCCCTGGCTGCTGTTGCCGTGATAGCACATCACGATGACAGGGGTATCGAAGTCCACCTCGTTCATAAAGCGAACCAGGGTGTCGTTGGTAAGGTGGAAGGCGCCGACTGCGTGGGCCGTCTCGAAGGATTGGGGATCGCGAATGTCCACGAGACGGGCTTCGCCTGCGCTCAGCTTCTGGTGGGCATCATGGGCGCTGATATGGGCAAACTGGTCCATTGAGATGTCCTGAAAATGGAGGGTTGAAGGGCAGTTTACCGCAAGCGGCGGTTTGCGCTAAGTGTGCAATGGGGGCGGCATCCAGGGGATCGCAATTTTCTTCAATATCGGGCCGCCCAGGCTGGGTAGGCTCGGACTTCCCTCAATTGAACGAGCATCATCCATGGAATTCAGTCTGCTGTTATCCATGGCCGGGTTTGCCCTGGCCATGTCCATCTCCCCGGGGCCGGTCAATCTGGTCGCCCTTGGCACCGGCGCCCGGTACGGTTTCACGGCCAGCCTGCGCCACGTGGTGGGGGCCACCCTCGGCTTCATCCTGCTGCTCCTGCTGATGGGGCTGGGTCTTGGCGGCGCCCTGTCCCGCTGGCCTGTGGCGCTGGGGGCCATTCACTGGGGCGGCGTGCTCTTTCTCGGCTGGATGGCCTGGCAGTTGCTGGTGGACAGCGGCGAGGTGGAGGAAGTGGAGGGCGTGCCCCCCGCCTTCTGGTACGGGGCCTTGATGCAGTGGCTCAATCCCAAGGCCTGGCTCGCCGCCAGCATGGGGATGGGAGCCTATGGGATCGCGGGCGGCATGAGCCAGATCGCCCTCTTTACCGGCATCTATCTGGTGATCTGCCTCGGCTCCATCGCCTGCTGGGCCTATGCGGGCAGCCGATTGCAGGGGTGGCTGGTCTCTCCCCGCCGGTTGCGCTGGTTCAATCGGGCCATGGCGCTCTTGCTGCTGCTCAGCGCCGCCTATCTGGTGCGCTCGTCCTGAGGGGCGAGCTGCGCTCTGTACTGGCCCGGGGTGGCGGCCACCCGGCGTTTGAACTGGCGCTGGAAGTGGGCCTGATCGGCAAAACCGCTGGCAAGGGCCACTTCCGCCAGGGGCTGCCCCTGGCGCAGCAGGGTGCGGGCGTGGCGAATGCGCTGATCGAGCAGGTAGGCGTGGGGCGTCATGCCGTAGTGGCGGCTGAAGGCGCGCACGAAGTGGGAAGGGGTAAGCCCGGCCACCGCACTCAGCTGTGCCAGGGTGAGGGCGCAGGCACTCTCGTCCTGCATCAGCTCGGCGGCTCGCTGCAGGTGCCGGGGAGGGCGGTCATCCCACTTGGCCGGGGTGAGCCTGGCCAGAAGCTGGCGGCTGAAGAGGTGGCAGGCCACTTCGCGAGCCAGGGGATCCGGCTCCTCCACCAGTTGCCGATGAAGCCGGCAGAGCCCCTGGTAGAGCAGGGGATCCCGGCTTGCGGTCATGTCGAAGGGGCGAAACGCGTTGCCGAGCCCGGCCTCCTCCTGCTGGCGCTGCAACCAGAGGTTGTCGATGTAGAACATCAGATAGGACCAGGGCTGGTCAGCGACGGGATTGCAGGCATGCACCTCTTCCGGGTTCATCAGCACTAGGCTGCCGCGGCCGACCTCTTGCAGGCTGCGCTGGTTGAGGTAGTGGCTGTGGCCGCCGGTGATGGCACCGATGGAGAAGTGGGGGTGGCTGTGCTTGTCATAGCAGACGCGCCGGCCATCCTGCACCGCCCGCGCCTCGATGAAGGGCAGGGCGGGATCGTGCCAGAAGTGGTGCTGATCCTGCGTCGCCCGCGCACGGCTCACAATGTGCTCCTCGGCGGGGGGCTGTTCCCCTGCCAGGCTCGGGGAGCGCGGCAGGGGAAGGGTGACGATGGTTGCTGCATCCTCAGCCGCCGAGATAGGCCTGGCGGACGGCGGGGTTGGCCAGCAGGGCCTCTCCCGTGTCTTGCAGCACCACCCGGCCGTTCTCCAGCACATAGCCGCGATCCGCCAGCTTGAGCGCCTGGTTCGCGTTCTGCTCCACCAGGAAGATGGTCATCCCCTTCTGGCGCAGTTGCTCTATGGTGTCGAAGATCTGCTGGATGACGATGGGCGCCAATCCGAGGGAGGGTTCATCCAGCAGCAGCAGGCGCGGCTTGCTCATCAGGGCGCGGCCGATGGCCAGCATCTGCTGCTCGCCGCCGGACATGGTGCCTGCCCGCTGCTCCAGCCGCTCGTGCAGGCGGGGGAACAAGGTAAATATCTGATCCAGCAGGCCGCGCTGCTCCGCCTTGTCGACGAAGAAGGCCCCCATCAGCAGGTTCTCCTCCACCGTGAGGCGGGCGAAGATGCGGCGCCCCTCCGGCACCACGGCGATGTCCTTGCGCATGATGCGGGCGG
Source organism: Aeromonas sp. R10-1 (assembly GCF_040908465.1). Lineage (NCBI taxonomy): Bacteria > Pseudomonadati > Pseudomonadota > Gammaproteobacteria > Aeromonadales > Aeromonadaceae > Aeromonas > Aeromonas sp. R10-1. The sequence goes on along the minus strand of NZ_JBFODT010000004.1, from coordinate 42,648 downwards.
TGGTGAGAGAGTCTATCTGCTCCCCCTCGAACCAGATGGAACCGCTGCTGGGTTTGGGCTCGCCACACAGGGTCATCAGCAGAGTGGTCTTGCCGGCGCCGTTGGCGCCGATCAGGGTGACGATTTCCCCCTCTTTCACCTCGACGCTGACGTCGTGCAGCGCCTGAATTTTGCCGTAGTGGGTCGATACGTTGCGAAGTTCTAACATCTTTTTGTCCTTACGACTCGCCCAGATAGGCCTTGATCACCGCCGGATTGCTGCGGATTTCGTCCGGTTTGCCGTGGGCCAGCGGGGTGCCCTGGTTGACCACGAAGATGCGGTTGGAGATCTCCATCACCAGCTTCATGTCGTGCTCGATCAGCAGCACCGAGACCCCGAACTCGTCCCTCAGGTTGGAGATGAGCTCGTTGAGCTCGTCGGTCTCCTTGGGGTTGAGGCCTGCGGCCGGTTCATCGAGCATCAGCAGCTCGGGCCGGGTCGCCATGCAGCGGGCGATCTCGAGGCGGCGCTGCTGGCCGTAAGCCAGGTTGCCCGCGGCGCGGTTGGCGAGATCCTTGAGGCCCACCTTTTCCAGCCAGAAGGCGGACTGCTCCAGCCCCTCTTTCTCGGCACGGCGGAAAGAGGGGGTCTTGAACAGGCCGGCGATGAAGCCGGTATTGAGATGCCTGTGCTGGGCCACCAGCAGGTTTTCCACCGCTGTCATCTCCTTGAACAGGCGCACGTGCTGGAAAGTCCGCACTATGCCCTTGCGGGCGATGAGGTGGCCGGGCAACCCCTGGATCTCCTCACCCTTGTAGCGAATGACACCGCCACTCGGGCGATAGAAGCCGGTCAGGCAGTTGAAGATGGTGGTCTTGCCCGCCCCGTTGGGGCCGATGATGGAGATCACCTCCCCCTTTTCCACATCCAGCTTGACGCCGTTGACCGCGAGCAGGCCGCCAAAGCGCATCGACAGATCTGAGACATCCAACAATGGTTGATTGTTGCTCATTTACGCAGCTCCATATGGGGTCGACTCATGGGCAGCAGTCCCTGCGGCCGCCAGATCATCATGAATACCATCAAGAGACCGAACATCAGCATGCGATATTCGTTGAACTCGCGGGCGAGCTCCGGCAGCACCGTCATCACGATGGCCGCCAGCACCACCCCGATCTGGGATCCCATGCCCCCCAGCACCACAATCGCAAGAACGATGGCCGACTCGATGAAGACGAAGGATTCCGGGCTGATGAAGCCCTGGCGCGAGGCGAAGAAGCTGCCGGCAAAGCCCGCGAAGCAGGCGCCTATGGTGAAGGCGGTCAGCTTGATGATGGTGGGGTTGAGCCCCAGGGACTTGCAGGCGATCTCGTCTTCCCGCAGCGCCTCCCAGGCACGGCCGAGCGGCATGCGCAGCAGGCGGTTGATGACGAACAGGGTCGCCACTACCAGCACCAGGGCCATCAGGTAGAGGAAGATCACCTTGTGGTTGGCGTTGTAGGCGATGCCGAAGAAGTCGTGGAAGGTGCCAAAGCCCCCATCCTTGACGGTGCGGTTGAACTCGAGCCCCCCCAGAGTCGGTTTCGGAATGCCGGAGATCCCGTTCGGACCGCCGGTCAGGGTGGTCATGTTGTTGAGCAGGATGCGGATGATCTCGCCAAAGCCCAGGGTGACGATGGCCAGGTAGTCCCCCCGCAGCCGCAGCACCGGGAACCCGAGCAGGAAGCCGAAGGTGGCCGCCAGCAGACCGGCGATGGGCAGACACTCCCAGAAGCTCAGACCGAAGTAGGTGTTGAGCAGGGCGTAGCTGTAGGCGCCGACCGCATAGAAGCCGACATAGCCGAGGTCGAGCAGACCGGCGAGGCCCACCACCACGTTCAGTCCCAGCCCCAGCATGATGTAAATCAGGGTGAGGGTGGCCAGATCGATGGCGCCGCGAGAGGCCATGAAGGGCCAGCTCACCGCAAACAGCAGCACCAGCACGGCGGTGAGGTTATAGAGCTTGGGGGCCTCTTCGGGGCTTGGCAGCACCAGCTTGGTGAAACCGACGGAGAAGCCGCTGATGGAAGCCTGGAACAGCCGGCTTATCTGGCCGCGCAGCATCTGGAACCAGAAGACGATGGTGGCGCCCCCCAGCAGCCAGGCCAGCGATACATCGAGGCGGCTCACCACCAGCAGGCGGGAGCCATCGGTCTCCAGCTTGAAGCCGAGCAGCCAGAAGGAGAGCACCAGCAGCACCAGGCTGGCGATGCAGGCATGGATAAATTGACGTTTCATCAGACTTTCTCCACTTCCGGACGGCCGAGAATGCCAGTGATGGTCATGAACAGCAGCACGAGGGCATGCATAGATTGGTTTTTCATACCTTCTCGACCTCCGGACGACCCAGGATGCCGGTGGGCATGAAGAGCAACACGAAGATGAGCAGGGCGAACGCCATCACATCCTTGTACTCGGTGCTGAGATAGCCCGCGGTGAGCGCTTCCACCACGCCGAGCAGCAGGCCGCCCAGTACGGCGCCGGGAATGCTGCCGATGCCGCCCAATACCGCGGCGGTGAAGGCCTTCAAGCCCGCCATGAAGCCGAGATAGGGGTTGATGACACCGTAGTACATGCCGAGCAGCACCCCCGCGACGGCGGCCAGGGCGGCCCCCAGCACGAAGGTGATGGAGATGACCACGTGGGTGTCTATCCCTAACAGGTTGGCCATCTTGATGTCTTCGGAACAGGCACGGCAGGCACGCCCCATGCGGGAGCGGCCGATGAACTGGGTCAACGCCAGCATGGTGACGAAGGTCACCACGAAGATGATGAGCTGCATGTAGGAGAGGCTGGCCTGGAAGCCATCCTCGCCGCCGAGGGTCCAGCCCCCGGAGAGCAGAGTGGGCATGGCGATGTCACGCGAGCCCTGGGCCATCCGCATCATGTTCTGCAGGAAGATCGACATGCCGATGGCGGAGATGAGGGGGATCAGGCGGTTGCCGCCCCGCAGTGGACGATAGGCCACCCGTTCTATGGACCAGCCATAGCTGCCGGTGATGATGATGCTGACCAGGAAGGCGCCCCCCAGCAGCAGCACGGTGCTGTCGATGCCCATCATCATGAGCCCGGCCATCACCATGAAGGCGACATAGGAGCCGATCATGTAGACCTCGCCGTGGGCGAAGTTGATCATGCCGATGATGCCGTAGACCATGGTGTAGCCGATGGCGATCAACGCATAGGTGCTGCCTATGGTCAATCCGTTCAGCAACTGCTGAACCAGATAAAGAAGGTGTTCGGACATACCGCGTTCCCTGTGTACTTGCCCGCAAAGAAAGGAGGGGTGACTCACGTCACCCCGACCGGCAGATTATTTGAGTTGAGTGGAGGTACCGTCGGCGTGCCACTGGAACACACCGAATTCGAAGCCTTTCAGGTCACCGTTCGGCGCCCAGGTCAGGGGGCCCATCACGGTGTCGATCGGTGCGGCCTTGATGGCGGCAGCGACGGCAGCCGGATCATCCTCGCCCGCCTTGGCGATACCGGCCGCCAGGGCCTGCATGGCGGCGTAGGTGGTCCAGACGAACGGACCGGAGGAGTCCTGACCCTTGGCCTTGAACGCTTCTACGATGGGGGCGTTGGCCGGCACCAGGTCATATTTGTTCGGCAGGGTCACCAGCAGGCCTTCGGAAGCCGGGCCGCCGATGGCGGAGATGTCCTTGTTGCCCACGCCTTCCGGACCCATGAACTTGGCCTTCAGACCCTTCTCGCCAGCCTGGCGCAGGATCAGACCCAGCTCGGGGTGGTAGCCGCCGTAGTAGACGAAGTCGACGTTCTCTTTCTGCAGCTTGGCGATCAGGGCGGAGAAGTCCTTGTCGCCTGCGGTGATGCCCTCATAGGCAACGACCTTGACGCCGGCCTTGTCCAGCGCGGCTTTCACGCTGGAGGCGATGCCTTCACCGTACTGTTTCTTGTCGTGGATGACGGCCACGCGCTGGGGTTTGACCTGCTCGATGATGTACTTGGCAGCGGTCGGGCCCTGGTCGCTGTCCAGACCGATGGTACGCAGGGTCAGCTGGTAACCGCGCTCGGTGATCTTGGGGTTGGTGGAGGCGGGGGTGACCATCAGGACCCCTTCATCTTCATAGATGTCGGAGGCGGGCAGGGTGTTGTCGGAGCAGAGGTGGCCGACCACGAACTTGACGCCGTCGTTGATCACCTTGTTGGCGATGGCCACGGCCTGTTTGGGATCGCAGGCATCGTCATAGATGACGGCTTCGATCTGCTTGCCCTTGATGCCGCCCGCCTTGTTGATCTGCTCGACCGCCATCTTGCCGCCGGTGAACTGCATGTCACCGTACTGGGCGACCGGGCCGGTCAGGGGGCCGGCAATGCCGATCTTGATGGTATCGGCCGCATTGGCCATGGAAACTGATCCAAACAGAGCCAAAGAAACCGCTGCTCTGACTGCCATTTTGCTGAAGTTATGCATTGATTCGTCCCTTAATCAGTGAATTGTTTCATTTTATGCACGTCATTCCGAGCCTGTGTCCCGCCAGCCCGGCGATAGATAAGGTTCTATCATTCCTCGCCGGGCAATAACAAGATGTTAAAGATACTAACCGGAGCAGGCGCGAGAGGGGTTTTGTGAAACTAACACGCAGTTTATTGCTGTTTATTGGAGTTTAATGTTGTTGCGATGGCGCAACATACAGATAACAAATTGTCATGGTGACAATTTCCAGAGTAAAAAACTGACGATATTTCATTCTGCGTCCGCTCTCATTTTGACCAAAATCCGTTTGCGCAAAAAGAAATGACCGCATAGATTAGCCAGCATTGATAATTCACTGGCAGCGCCCGTTAAAACCAAGCCTTTATTCGGGAAATCTGCTACTGTTCCGCCTTTGTTATTCAGGAGACAGAGATGGCAACTATCAAGGATGTCGCCTCGCGCGCAGGCGTATCCATCTCCACCGTCTCACATGTACTCAATCACACCCGTCGGGTCAGCGAAGACGCAACCCAGAAAGTGCTTGAGGCGGTGGCAGAGCTGAACTACGCGCCCAACTCGGTGGCGCGCAGTCTCAAGATCAATTCGACCAAGACCATCGGCATGCTGGTGACCACCAGTGCCAACCCCTTCTTCGCGGAAGTGGTACAGGGGGTGGAAGCCTACTGCTTCGAGCAGGGTTACAGCCTGATCCTGTGCAACACCGAGAACCAGCCGCCCCGCCAGCAGCACTATCTGCGCATGCTGATGGAGAAGCGGGTCGACGGCCTGCTGGTGCTGGGGACCGATATCGACACCCAGTTCAGGGACATGCTGCGTATCCACAAAAACGTGCCGCAAGTGGTGCTGGACTGGGGCAACGAGTGCGATTTCGCCAACGTGATCAACGACAACGCCCGCATCGGCGCGCGTCTGGCGGTGCGCCATCTGCTGGAGCAGGGCCACACCAACATCGTCTGCATCACCGGCCATCTCGCCAAGCCGACTACCCAGCAACGGCTGGACGGGGTGCGCGATGCCCTGGCTGAACAGGGGATGACCCTGAAAGAAGAGCAGATCTTCGAAGGGGACTACGAGAGCCAGAGCGGCTTCGATGCCATGCAGCGCATCCTGGCCCTCACCCCTCGCCCGACCGCGGTCTTTGCCTTCGACGATCCCATGGCCATCGGTGCCATCTGCGCCGCCTGGGAGGCCGGGGTCAAGGTGCCGGACGATATCTCCATGATCGGCTATGACGACGTGGAGATGGCGCGCTTCTCCAGCCCGCCGCTCACCACCATCCGCCACCCCAAGGCCGAGCTCGGCCTGCTGGCGGTGCAGCAACTGGTGAGCCGGATCCGCAACAAGGAGCTGGAAGTGGAGTCCATGACGGTGCAGCCCGAGCTCATCGTCCGCCGCTCGGTCAAGTCCCTGCGCTGACGGCGCCACGGGTGCCATGAACAAGAAACCCCCTCGCCAGCGAGGGGGTTTCTGTTTTTGGGCCCCTCTCGTATCTGGGGGCGTCAGGCCTTGAGACCGAGCCGCCTGGCGAGGCGGTGCAGGTTGCCGCCGTCCAGATCCAGCGCCCGGGCGCTGGCGGCCCAGTTGCCGTCATGGGCCGTCAGGGTCTGCTCGATGAGTTGGCGCTGGAACAGATCGGTGGCGGCGCGAAGGCCGAGGCCAGCAATGGCCGGAGAGGCGGGCTGGCTGACGGTGTCGGCGGGAAGGGATGAGCCCGTCGGTCCCAGGTTGAAGTGGTGGGGTTTCAGGGTCGGCGAGGGGCTGCCCTGTTCGGCCCTGGCCAGCACGGCGGCGCGGTGGATGGCGTGCTCCAGCTCCCGCACGTTGCCGGGCCAGTCGTGGCGCTCGAGCAGTTGCAGCGCTTGTGGCTGGATACGCAGCTGCTCCAGCCCCAGGCCGAGCCGGCAGCGCTCGCAAAAGTAACCGGCCAGCAGGGGAATGTCGCCCGGACGTTCCCGCAGTGCCGGGGCGTGGATCGGGAAGACGCTCAGCCGGTGGTAGAGGTCGGCCCGAAACTGCCCCTCGACCACCGCCTGTTTCAGATCCCGGTTGGTGGCCGCCAGGATGCGCACATTCACCTTGAGCGGGGTGTCGTCACCGATCCGCTGCAGATCGCCGTATTGCAGCACCCGCAGCAGCTTGGCCTGCAGCGCCAGGGAGAGCTCCCCTATCTCGTCGAGAAACAGAGTGCCCTTGTCCGCGAGCTCGAACTTGCCCGCCCGATTGTGGATGGCGCCGGTGAAGGCCCCCTTCACGTGGCCGAACAGCTCGCTCTCGGCCACGGATTCGGGCAGGGCGGCGCAGTTGAGATAGACCAGGGGGGCATGGGCGCGGGGCGAGCCGCCATGCACCGCCTTGGCGATCAGCTCCTTGCCGACCCCGGTCTCCCCCAAAATCAGCACGTTCAGCTCGGAGCTTGCCACCACGTCTATCTCGTGGCGCAACCGGGCCATGGCGGGGGAGTGCCCTATCATCTCCGGCTGCTCAGGGCCGGGCCGGGTGCCGGGGACCAGGGGCTCGCTGCTCTGGCGGGCGAGCCGCTCCAGCAGCAGGGCGTTGTCGAGGGCGGCGGCGGCCAGGGCCCCCACCAGCCGCAGCTCCTCGTCGCTGATGCCGTCGAACTGGGTCGGGTTCATGCCGTCTATGGTCAGGGCGCCGATCAGCGTCTGATCCGAGAAGAGCGGCAGGCCGACGCAGGCGTGTACCTTGAAGTCGTCGTGATCCGGCAGCAGGCCGTCATAGGGGTCGGGCAGGGCGCTGTCGGCAGGGAAGCGCACCACATCCCCGGCGCGGGCGATGGCCTCGAGGCGTGGGTGATCCTTGAGGGCGAAGCGGCGACCCAGCACGTCCTGCATCAGGCCGTCGATGGCCAGCGGAATGAACTGGCCCCCCTCGTAGCGCAGCAGGGCCGAGGCATCGGAGTTCAGCAGGCTGCGCACGCTCTGGATCAGGCGGTGGAAGCGGTCCTGATGAGAGATGCCGAGTTGCAGGTCGAGGGCGATGCGCGCCAGGCTGTCGGTCGAGATCACGATAATTGTCCAAATGACAGTGTGTTTGTGATTTTGACTATAAAGGCATGGTGTCATAATGACAATGTGTGATATGCGAAACCATTAAAAACAATGAGTTACATTTTGGCACGTCCGCTGCAATAGCTGGTTCAGTCGAACATCCACTATTGCATTCGAGGAACTGCCTGATGAGCATTCACGTCAAGAACAACATCCACTGGGTCGGCCAACGGGACTGGGAGGTACGCGACTTCCACGGTACCGAGTACAAGACCCACAAGGGCACCAGCTACAACAGCTATCTGATCCGCGAAGGGAAAAACGTGCTGATCGACACCGTCGATCACAAGTTCAGCCGGGAGTTCGTGCAGAACCTGGCGGCCGAGATCGATCTCGCTTCCATCGACTACGTGGTGATCAACCACGCCGAGGAGGATCACGCTGGCGCCCTGACCGAGCTGATGGCCCGCATCCCCGGCACCCCCATCTATTGCACCCACAACGCCATCGACTCCATCACCGGCCATCATCACCACCCGGAGTGGAACTTCCACCCGGTCAAGACCGGTGACAGCCTGGACATCGGCAACGGCAAGCAGCTGGTGTTCATCGAGACCCCCATGCTGCACTGGCCCGACAGCATGATGACCTACATGACCGAGGATGCGGTGCTCTTCTCCAACGACGCCTTCGGCCAGCACTACTGCGACGAGCACCTGTTCAACGACGAGGTGGATCAGAGCGAGCTGATGGAGCAGTGCCAGCGCTACTACGCCAACATCCTCACCCCCTTCAGCCCCCTGGTGACCGCCAAGATCAAAGAGGTGCTGGGCTTCAACCTGCCAGTGAGCATGGTGGCCACCTCCCACGGCATCGTCTGGCGCGAGGACCCCACCCAGATCATCCTGAAATACCTGGAGTGGGCCGACCACTATCAGGAAGATCGCATCACCTTGTTCTACGACTCCATGTCCAACAACACCCGCATGATGGCCGACGCCATCGCCCAGGGCATCCACGAGGTGGACCCCGGCGTGGCGGTGAAGATCTACAACGTGGCCCGCCACGACAAGAACGAGATCCTGACCCAGGTGTTCCGCTCCAAGGGGATACTGGTGGGATCCTCCACCATGAACAACGTCATGATGCCCAAGGTGGCGGGCATGCTCGAGGAGATCACCGGCCTGCGTTTTCGCAACAAGCGTGCCTCGGCCTTCGGCAGCTACGGCTGGACCGGCGGTGCGGTGGACCGGATCCAGACCCGATTGATGGACGCAGGCTTTGACATCAGCATCTCCCTCAAGGCCAAGTGGCGCCCGGATGGTTCGGCGCTGGCCGAATGCCGCGAGCATGGCCGCCAGCTCGCCCGTCAGTGGGCGTTGCACCCGCTGGACGCACCCCGCCCGATCACCACAACCCAGACAACCGTGACGCCCGTCCTCGCGATGCCTGCTGTTGAGCCGCAAGCCGCAGCGGCCGCCGCCGAATGGGACGATGACCAGGCCATGCTCTGCACCGTCTGCCAGTGGGTCTATGACCCGGCGCTGGGCGAGCCGGATCAGCTGGTGGCGCCGGGCACCCCCTGGGCCCAGGTACCGGAGAGTTTCCTTTGCCCGGGTTGCGGCATCGGCAAGGAGGTATTTGAACCCTGCGCCGTGGAGGTCTGTGTATGAGCGCAGCAACGCAGAGTGACGCCGGCATCAGCCGGGAGATAGTGGTGATCGGCAGCGGCTTCGCCGCCCAGCAGCTGGTCAAGAGCCTGCGCAAGCTGGATGCCGAGCAGCCCATCCGCCTCATCACCGCCGACAGCGGTGACGAGTACAACAAGCCCGACTTGAGCCACGTGGTGAGTCGGGGCTGCCCTGCCGCGGCCATGACCCGCCAGAGCGGCAGCGATTTTGCCGAGCAGCAGCGCATCGCGCTGCTGCCCCACTGCCCGGTGCATGGCATCGACCCAGCAAGGCGGTTGGTGCTGACCGAGCAGGGGGAATTCCCCTACGGCAAGCTGGTGCTGGCCACCGGGGCGAGCGCGGCGCGCCCCGATCTGCCGGGCAGCGAACACCTGGTCACCCTCAACAGCCAGCAGGAGTACGCCGCCATCGAGGCGCAACTGCGCCAGGCCCGCCGCATCCTGGTGCTGGGGGCGGGGCTCATCGGCTGCGAGCTGGCGATGGACATGGCGAGCGATGGCCGCGAGGTCACCCTGCTGGATCTGGCCGATAGCCCGCTCAGCGCCCTGTTGCCTGCTACCCTGACCCAGCCGCTGCAACAGGCCCTGCGCACCCAGGGGGTCAGTCTGCAGTTCGGGACGGGTCTCGCCAGGATAGATGCCCAGCCGGGGGATGGCTGGCGCGTCACCCTGACCGACGGGCGCGTCAGCGAGCAAGATCTGGTGATCGCCGCGATCGGCCTGTGGCCGAATCTGGCCCTGGCCCGTGGGGCCGGGCTGGCAGTGGAGCGTGGCATCCTGGTCGACGATCGGCTGCAGACCAGCGACCCCCATATCTTCGCGCTGGGGGATTGCGTGCAGTGGCAGGGCCAGCTGCTCCCCTTCCTGCAACCCATCGTGCTGGGGGCCAATGCGCTGGCGCGCACCCTGCTCGGCACGCCAACCCCGCTGGCCCTGCCCCCCATGCTGGTGAAGGTGAAGACGCCGCGCTACCCGCTGCAACTGGCGGGCCTTACCCGGGGCGAGGATCTTGCCTGGCAGTGCCGCTGGAACAGTCACGGCATGGTGGCCGAGGCGCACGGCGAAGATGGCAAGCTGTGCGGCTTCGTGGTGGGTGGGGATCAGATGAGTGCCGCCTTCCCGCTGCTGCGCCAGCTGCCCCGTTAACCCCTTTCATTGCACCGGCCGGGTCGACCCGGCCACTCAAGGAGAACCGATATGGCCATGCAACTGATCCCGTCTCACTGGGTGGTGCGTCGCTCCACCCCCTTCTTCACCCGCGAGAATGTGCCCCAGGCCCTGCTCACCCACCACAACACCGCGGCCGGGGTGTTTGGCCAACTCTGCGTGATGGAAGGCACCGTCACCTATCACGGCTTTGCCAACGAGCAGGCCGAGGAGCCCGAGGTGAGCCTGGTGATCCGGGCCGGGGAGTTTGCCACCAGCCCACCCCAGTACTGGCACAGGGTCGAGCTGTCGGAGGATGCCCGCTTCAACATCCACTTCTGGGCCGAGCAGGCCGAATCCGACCAGCCGCTGTTCCACAGCCGCAAGGCATAAGGCTCAATCGCGGGCAGGGGCACTGGCCCGAATCTCCCCCTGTGCCTATGCAGATCAAAATAATCAAATCAGATGTTGGTTATCCTTGCCGCCAGATCGGGTGTACGCAGTGGAGGATGCATGAGCGTGATTGAGGCGATGACCATGGTGGCCGGACTGGTCTATCTGGTCCTGTTGGTGTTGAAAACGGGGCCGGGCTGGTCATCTCGACTCTCCCTCGGAGTGCTGGTCATTGCCTGGCTGGCGGCGGCAGATGTCAGCCTCTGGCTTGGCCTGGGGCTGGTGGTCGGCAGTCTCAGCCTGCTTCATCGCATCCAGCCCTTCCCCGCACTGGACGAGCTGGGCAGTCAGCCGCTGCGGGAGTGGGCGCGTCATCTGCTGCTGCTCTGCTGGTTGCTGGTGTCGGTGCAATATGGGGTCTATATCTGGCTGCTGGCACGGGGGACGGTTCCCTGGCTGGTACGCCCTGACGTGGTGGACGGTTTCCTGCCCATCGCCGGTGGTCTCGGGCTGCGGGCCTGGCTCGGGCAGGGGCTGAGGGACCCCCACCACCCGGCGGCCACCGTCACCGTGCTGGTGCTCTCCCTATCGGCCCTGCTGCTGGGTCGGGCGTTTTGTGCCTGGTTCTGCCCGCTCGGGTTGGTGGGGGAGTGGCTGCACGGCCTGCGCTCGCGCCTGTTGCCGGGGGAGTGGACCCCGCCGCGCTGGCTCGATGCCGTGTTGCGCGGCCAGAAGTTTCTGGTGCTCGGTTTTCTGCTCTTCATCATATTGCTGGCGGTACCCGCCGCCGCCCTGTCCGGCTACCTCGCCACCCCCTACCATCAGGCGGCGGACATGAAGATGGGGGCCTTCTTCTTCAACCTGACCCTGATCTCGGGCCTGTGCCTTGGCTGGGTGTTGTTGCTCACCGCCACCTTCCGGCAAGGGTTCTGCCGCTACCTCTGCCCCTATGGCGCCTGGTTCGCCCTGCTCGGCCTGCTGACCCCAGTGCGCATTCGCCGCGACCCGGCCCGCTGCCTGCGAAGCCTGGGCCACGATTGTGACAAGTGCAGCCGGGTTTGCCCCTCGCGCATCCAGGTGCACCAGCTCATCGCGGTGCAGAGCCTCGAGTGCACCAGTTGCCAGAGCTGCGTGGCCGCCTGCCCCAAGCGGGCCGATGCCCTGCATCTTGGCACGCAAGGGCAGCGACTCGTCCCCCGCCAACTGCTGGGACTGCTCTGTCTGTTGCTGCTGGTGTTGCCGCTGCTTGCTTACGGCTTGCTGGATCTCTGGGTCAGCCAGACACCGATCCCTGACCGCTACGAGTTGTTGCAGCGGCTGCCCTGGTTGACCCACTGAGGGGGAAAGGGAAAAAGGTGGATGATGGGGGGATCTTTCGGATTGGCGATAATAAGCTGTATAAAAATCCCCCGCCAAATTGTTAGCGCCATCCCACTTTGCTCATATTGCAATTGATCATATAGCGCTCGCCACCATAATGGGTGCTGTTATTTGGCGTTGTTAATATCAATTGGATGAGCAACAACATGAATATCAAGGTCAGCTATCCCAAGTGGTTTACCCTGGACCATAAGATCGCGTTCTTCTTCCCGCTGTAATTCCCCGTGGCGGCACGGCATGCCTGCCATGCCACGAGCCCGCCTCCATTCCTGAACTGAAATAGCTGCACCCGTCTTCGCCTGTTTATTCTGGCGAGGCGATATCGTGCACCTATTTACCAATATTTCCCACCTGCCGGACATTCTATTTTCGGCGGGGGAAGAGACTCATTCTGAATATTTAAATCTGGGGTGTTTATATTATGGAAAACTTCAAGCATCTGCCCGAACCCTTCCGTATTCGTGTCATCGAGCCGGTCAAGCGCACCACCCGTGCCTATCGGGAAGAGGCCATTGTCCGGGCGGGCATGAACCCCTTCCTGCTGGACAGCGAAGACGTCTTCATCGACCTGCTGACCGACAGTGGCACCGGCGCCATCACCCAGGACATGCAGGCCGCCATGCTGCGCGGTGACGAGGCCTACAGCGGCAGCCGCAGCTACTATGCCCTGCAACAGGCGGTGCAGGAGATCTTCGGCTACTCCCTGACCATCCCCACTCACCAGGGGCGCGGCGCCGAGCAGATTTACATCCCCGTGCTCATCAAGAAGCGGGAGCAGGAGAAGGGGCTGGATCGCAAGAAGATGGTGGCCCTCTCCAACTATTTCTTCGACACCACCCAGGGCCACACCCAGATCAACTGCTGCGTGGCGAAGAACGTCTACACCAGGGAGGCGTTCGATACCTCGGTCACCGCCGACTTCAAAGGCAACTTCGATCTGGTGAAGCTGGAAGAGGCCATCCTGGAGGCGGGCCCCGCCAACGTGCCCTACATCGTCAGCACCATCACCTGCAACTCCGCCGGGGGGCAGCCGGTCTCCATTGCCAACCTGAAGGCGGTGTACGAGATCGCCAGAAAGTACGACATCCCCGTCATCATGGACTCCGCCCGCTTCGCCGAGAACGCCTACTTCATCCAGCAGCGGGAGCCCGGCTACGCGAACTGGACCATCGAGGAGATCACCAGGGAGTCCTACAAGTACGCCGACGGCCTCGCCATGTCGGCGAAGAAGGATGCCATGGTGCAGATGGGGGGGCTGCTGTGCTTCAAGGATGACAGCATGCTGGACGTCTACACCGAGTGCCGCACCCTGTGCGTGGTGCAGGAGGGCTTCCCGACCTATGGCGGCCTGGAAGGGGGCGCCATGGAGCGCCTGGCGGTGGGCCTGCGGGACGGCATGCGCCAGGACTGGCTGGCCTATCGCATCGGCCAGGTGCAGTACCTGGTGGACGGGCTGGAGGCCATCGGCGTGGTGTGCCAGCAGGCAGGGGGCCATGCGGCCTTCGTGGATGCGGGCAAGCTGCTGCCCCACATCCCGGCGGATCAGTTCCCGGCCCACGCCCTGGCCTGCGAGCTCTACAAGGTCGCCGGCATCCGGGCGGTGGAGATAGGTTCCCTGCTGCTGGGGCGCGACCCCGCCACCGGCAAGCAGCACCCCTGCCCGGCGGAGCTGCTGCGCCTGACCATTCCCCGTGCCACCTATACCCAGACCCACATGGACTTTGTCATCGAGGCCTTCGGCGAGGTGAAGAAGAACGCCCACCGGGTGAAGGGGCTCGACTTCATTTACGAGCCGGCCGTGCTGCGCCACTTCACCGCCAGACTGAAAGAGGTCGAGCATAACGACCCGTCAGCCGGCAAGACGCAGAAAAAATTGATAGAAGCATAACGAGTCAGGGGCACAGATTTTTCTGTGCCCTTTTTTTTCACTGCTCTGTGAAAGATTTGGAGTGACACACATGACATCAACACCGTCCGTCATTGGAGGGGCCTGCATCATTGCCAGCGTCTGTGTCGGTGCCGGCATGCTGGGGCTGCCGAGCGCGGGAGCCGGGGCCTGGACCAGCTGGTCAACCCTCGCCATCATTCTTACCATGGTCGTCATGACGGTTTCAGGCTGGATGCTGCTGGAAGCCCTGAAACCCTACGCATTGACCGCCTCCTTCAACTCGGTGACCAAGGATCTGCTCGGTCGCAGGATCAATCTCTTCAACAACCTCACCGTCTATTTCGTGGGCGGCATTTTGCTCTATGCCTACATCACCTCGTCGGGTCTCATTCTGGGCGGCCTGCTGGGCATCAATAGCCAGCTGGCCTCGGTGTTGTTCGTGCTGGTGTTCTCCTGGTTCGTCTGGCATTCGACCCGAGCGGTGGACAGGATTTCGGTCGTCCTGATCGTCTTCATGGTGCTGAGCTTCGTGTTCGGGGTCTCCGGGCTTGCCAGCAAGATCGACACCGCCAAGTTGTTCAACTCCTTTGCCGAGGAGCTGGGCCGCGCCCCTTACGCCCTGGCCATGTTGCCGGTGGCGCTCACCTCGTTTGGCTACCACCACTCGGTGGCATCGATGCGCGCCTATTACGGCGAGGAGCAGAAAGCCAGGCAGGCGATCCTGGGGGGGACCCTGATCGCCCTGGCGCTCTATCTGCTGTGGCTGCTCAGCATCTTCGGCAACCTGCCTCGTCCCGCCTTCGGCCCCGTCATCGCCAAGGGGGGGGACGTGGATGTGCTGCTGGGGGCGCTGGCCTCGGTGATCGAGTCCAGGCAGGTCTCCCAGGCCATCAACCTCTTCTCCATGGCGGCCATCCTCTCCTCCTTCATCGGGGTGGGGCTCGGGGTGTTCGACTATCTGGCGGATCTGTTCCGGTTCGACAACAGCCGCCGGGGGCGGGCCAAATCCTGGGCGGTGACCTTCCTGCCCCCCCTGGCGCTCTCCCTGATGTTCCCGTTCGGCTTCGTGGTGGCCATCGGCTATGCCGGGGCCGCGGCGACCGTCTGGGCCTGCATCATCCCGGCCCTGCTGGCGAAAAAGTCCCGGGAGCTGGCCCCGGACGAGGCGGGGTTCAAGGCCCCCGGCGGCCAGCCCATGGTGGTGGCCGTCATCGTCTTCGGGGTGCTTACCGCCATCTTCCACCTGATGGCCATGGCGGGTCTGCTGCCCGTCTACACCGGCTGACCCTGGTGTGCTGAACCTGGCCCCATCCCGAACATATTCCACGGATGGGGCGCAGGATCCGGCCCGTTTCCCCCCATTTCCCCTCCGGATTTGATACCCGAAGGCATGCAGGGTAAAGTCCCCCGGCGCCAGCAGTGGCGAACGCAGGAGAAGCACGGCGGTGTGCCGTGACCAGTCGACAATCCGTTTGGGGGAGTAATGGAACAGAAACCATCGTTGGTGGGCGGGGCATGCATCATTGCCGGCGTCTGTGTGGGGGCCGGCATGCTGGGGTTGCCGAGTGCGGGGGCGGGCGCCTGGACCCTCTGGTCCATGCTCGCGGTGGCACTGACCATGGTGGTGATGACGGTCTCCGGCTGGATGCTGCTGGAGTCCTATCGGGGCTATCCCCTGCGCGTCTCCTTCGATACCGTGACCCGGGATCTGCTGGGGGAGAAGGTCAACGCCCTCAACAATCTCAGCGTTTATTTCGTCGGCGGCATCCTGCTCTATGCCTACATCACCTCGGCCGGTCTCATCATCGACGGCATGACGGGGATGGGCAGCCAGTGGGCGTCCGTGCTCTTTACCCTGGCCTTCTCCCTGCTGGTGTGGCACTCCACCCGGGCGGTGGACCGCATCTCGGTGTTGCTGGTGATCCTGATGGGGCTGAGCTTTGCCTTCGGCATCTCGGGCCTGTCGATGAACGTGCGCCTCGATCTGCTGCTCGACCGGGTGGGCAGCGAAGTGAGCTACGCCCCCTATGCCCTGGTGATGCTGCCGGTGGCGCTCACCTCGTTCGGCTACCACCATTCGGTCTCCTCCATGCGCGCCTACTACGGTGAAGAGCGCCGTGCCAGCCGCGCCATTCTGGGGGGCACCCTGATCGCGCTCGCGTTTTACCTCATCTGGCTGGTGAGCGTCTTTGGCAACCTGCCCCGCAGCGAGTTCGGCCCGGTGATCGCAGAGGGGGGCAACGTGGATGCCCTGCTCAAGGCCCTCGGCTCGGTGATCGAGTCCAAGGCGGTGGCCAGCGCCCTCAACGCCTTCTCCATGGCGGCCATCCTCTCCTCCTTCATCGGGGTGGGGCTCGGGGTATTCGACTACCTGGCGGATCTGTTCAAGTTCGACAATAGCCGGGGTGGCCGCGCCAAGTCCTGGGCGGTGACCTTCCTGCCGCCCCTGGTGCTCTCCTTGCTGTTCCCGTTCGGCTTCCTGGTGGCCATCGGCTATGCGGGCGCCGTGGCGACCCTGTGGACCTGCATCATCCCGCCCCTGCTGGCCTGGAAGGTGCGGGCGGCCCGGCGTGAAGAAGGTGGCGAGGGCTTCCGCGCCCCCGGCGGCCTCTTCATGATCGTCCTGGTGATCCTGTTCGGCGTGCTGACCGCCGCCTTCCACCTGCTCAACATGGTGGACCTGCTGCCCGCCTACAAGGGCTGAGCCGTTACCCGGGTCGCAGTGCCAGCACACAATGACAAAGAAGGAGCCTCATGGGCTCCTTCTTGCTTGTCACACAGGCAATATTGGCGTCGGTTACTGAATGCCGACCGACAGGGAGTGGGGGACCTTGGCGCCTTTACGGGCGGTGGCGCGCATCTGGTAGACCTGGATCAGGTACTTGCCCGACTTGGGCAGGGTGCCTTGCCATTTTGTGTCCACGTTGCCGCCGCCCAGTGCCTCGGCCTGACCCGGGATGGCGCCCGGCGCGAAGACGTTGAAGTTGGCATTGGTGCTGCCGGTGATGGCGACCGTCATAGTCTGGCCTTCTTTGGCGCCCAGGGTGTAGTTGATGGTGTCATAACCGGAGAAGGTGCCGTCAACCTTGGCGCTGTGCGCGCCTTTGGCGAAGTGCACCGGCACCGTGGTCACCTTGTCTGCCGCCTGAACCGAGGCCGCCATCATCATGGCCAGCAAGGCGGCCGTTACTGCTTTTTTCATTATGTATTGCTCCTGTGATCGGGCCCTGGCACGGGCCTCGATGGGAAGATATGCCTGAACGATGACGCGACTCCATCGAAATGATGGGGCGGTCGGAGTGGGGGATGTTGCAAGATTTGGGGTATGCACAGACGGACATGGTGCCTTTTGGCCGCAAGCCAGATGAACACAAGGTCGATGGGGTTTTATATGGCGAGTTCCCTGATACAGGGGGCGTTTTTGTCAACGTGGTGTTGACGAACAGGGTGCCCGCTGCGGCCATGACTCTGCGACAGAATTGATCGCCCCGGGTCTCCTGCATGGTCAGGGCGCGGGAGGGCTTGCGGAAAAAGAGGACGTCATGGCTGGCTGGTGCCCTCAGCCGCCATGGCCTGCTGCTCATAGCGCGCTACCGTGCCGTCCTGCTTCATTTGCCGGATCACGCTGGCAAGGGGGGCCAGCAGATCCTGATGCCGTTCGTGCAGATAGACGTAAGAATCGGCCAGCTCCATCACCCCGGCGGAGTAGATGCCGGCATAGCCCGGGTCCTGGCGCGTCAGGGCGGCCAGGGTCTGGCTGGCAATCAGGGTCTGCTCCACATAGAGGTCACTGCGCCCCTTGAGCAGCTTGCCCATCCCCTGCTCGGCGGTGGCGATGGCAAAGAGCCGGTCCGGTGCCACCACCTTGCCCAGCATCATCTCCGGCAGCTTGGCGCCACGGCGAAACTCGACCCGATAACCGGTGCCCTGCAGGCTGTGCCACCCCTGCAGCTGGATCCCGGGCTGGTGGGCATAGGCCTGATAGGAGACGGCGAAATGGGGCTCGGGCACGCGCTGGAGGGTGCGGGTCTGCTGCTGGTAGCTGGCGGCGCGGTGGATCTCGCCATCGACCTGTCCCTGCTCTGCCAGCAGGGGGGCCCGTCCCCCGGGGTAGCCCTGGTACTGGAAGTCATAGCCCAGGCGGGCGAACGCATCCCGATAGATGAGATCGAGCCAGCGACCATAGGGGGACTCCCTGGTTTCAAGGGAGCTCACCAGTGTGATGTTGCCCCTGCCTTGCGCCCCCCATACCTGGAAGGTCAGCAGCAAGAGCAGTGAAAGAGCGAAGAAGCGGTATCCTGAAACCTGCGCCATGGTGTCCCTGTCAGAGCGGTGGTTGCAAAGGGTGACAGTCCCATCCTAGCCCAAGGGGTTGCCCGGTCCAGCGCTTTCTGCCGTCCGCCCGTGGATACCCTCCGGGCCGCCTCCCGTCCCGCCTTGCCCGACTGAACGCCAACCAAGGGAGATGGCCAGCGCCGCTCACAGGCTGGCGAAATCCACCTCGGGCAGGGTTTCGAAGCCGGGGCGGGCAAACAGATAGCCCTGCATCAGGCTAACGCCCATCTCCCGCAGGCAGGCCATCTCGTCGCGGGTCTCGACCCCCTCCGCCAGCGGGGTGATCTGCAACTCCGTAAACAGCGCCAGACAGTGGCGCACTATGGCCTGACGGATCGGGTCCTGGTCGATGCCGCGCAGCAGGTGCATATCGAGTTTGATGATGTCGGGGCGAAAATCGGCCAGCAGGCTCAGGCCCGAGTAACCGGCGCCAAAGTCGTCGATCGCCGTCTTGAAGCCGAGCGCCTGATAGTGATCGACGATGCCGCGAATATGGCGGTTATCCAGCACCTGCTCCACCTCGGTGAACTCGAACATGATCTGCTCGATGGGAAAGAGATGCTCGCGAGCCGCCTGCAGGGTGGTGCGGATGCAGCGCTCCGGGCGGTAGACCGCATTGGGCAGGAAGTTGATGCTCAGCATGCCCCGCATGTCGAGGCGGGCGGCCAGCGCGATGGCCTTGATCCGGCACAGCTGATCGAAGCGGTAGCGGTTGTCGTCGTTGACCCGGTCAATCACGCTCTGCGCCGACTCGTTGTTGAGCCCCCGCACCAGGGCCTCATAACCGAAGAGGGTGAGCTGGCTGCAATCGACGATGGGCTGGAAGGCCATGGTGAAATCGAAGTCGAGATCCACCTGCTCATGACACTGCTGGCAGAGGGGGGAGGACGGGGCGGCAGGTATGTCCATGACGTTCCTTTCAAGGCGGGGGGTCGCGAGAGATTGCCTCAAAGGATAACAGCTCCTCTCTCGCCAGCAGAGGTTATTCCTTGGGGCTGGCGGGTATCGGGTAGAGGATTGTGCGGCAAAGTCGGGGCCATGATGGATTCGACAATGACCGATCAATACCAAGCAGCATACTCCGTAGGCCTCCGTCGCCCCGTAGGTTCGATTAGCGGAGCGTAATCGGACGAACGAGAGGTGTTGATAGTGGTTGTTGCCGTGCAGCAGGAGCGGACAGCCGGAGGGAGAAATGCGGCTAGCCGTGATGGTGGGAGAATCCATTTACGCGAACGTCCGATTACGCCTGACGGCTAATCGAACCTACGGGCTGTGGGTGCGATGGTAATCCGATACCCTATGGCTCGGATTCTTCTTTCATCACGGGAATGGAACATGCTGATCATCTTCAGTGGTTTGCCGGGCAGCGGAAAAAGTACTATCGCGCGAGCCTTGGCCCGGCGGTTGAGGGCCGTCTACCTGCGCATCGATACCATAGAGCAGACCATTCGTGCCGCCGAGCAGGGGGATAACGAGATGGGGCCGGCCGGTTATTTCGTCGCCTATGGGCTGGCCCGAGAGAACCTGGCACTTGGCTCGATCGTCATCACGGATTCCGTTAACCCCCTCCAACTCACCCGGGATGCTTACCACGAGATCGCCCGCTCGGTCGGGGTGCCCTGTCTCGATATCGAGGTGGTCTGCTCCAATTCTAAGTTGCACCGCGAGCGGGTAGAGAACCGGACGGTGGATATCGAGGGGCTGTCATTGCCGGATTGGCAGGCGGTGATCACTCGCGATTATGAACCCTGGGACAGTGAGCGTTTGATATTGGATAGCGCCACCCTGTCGGTAGAGCAGAGTGTGGAGCGGATCATTGCCGCGTTGGCAAAGCCGTTGTAGGTTCGATTGGCGCAGCCTAATCGGACGATCGAGAGGGTTTTGTTCCGGCTGTTCCTTCAAGTCAGCGGCGGCCAGCCGGAGGGGGAAATACGGCTGGCCGTGATGGTGAGAGAATCCATTGACGCGAATGTTCGATTACGTCTGATGGCTAATCGAACCTACAAGCCCTCCCCTTTGGTCTCTCTGTTTAAGAAAAGTGGAATGGGAGTGAGTTGTCAAAGCTGGGGCTAGATGGGAGTCCCAGCTTTTCCCCGATAAAAGGCATTGTTTGAATTGCGGTTTGCATTTTTTTTTTCGTAAACTCAGCCCAACATACGGGATACAATATTTTTGTTCGGTGTGGCGAGCTGAGGAATATTAAATATTTTTTTGTGTGACTAAAATCACAGTTAAAACAATTCGTGAGACTATTATGTATGTTATTTATTGATGGCTTGTGAGGTATTATGACTGTCGTTTATATAACAAAGGCTAACTTTAAGAGAATAGCAACGTACGTCTCACATTCTATTTCAGGCGTAAAGGGAATTGAATCACTTTATACACAAGAGTTGAGCCGTATTTTAGCCGCTCCTGAAATGAAATTGCTATCAGCAGTAAAATTAATTGTGGAAAGTGTTAGCGATCATGAAGTTTTGTTCAAATTGATTAAATTCGCAGAAGATTATAAGCCTAGAGAACGTAGCCGGAAAGATAGGTGGATTTATTTAGGTGGCGCCCCTGCGTATCATAAAAAAAAGGACTGCACAAAACTCGTGTCAGAATATAAAAACTATGATATTCCAGTCGAGATACCTGATAACAGAATAGAGGAGTATCGAGATTTTTTCTTAAATAACATAGAATTATATGGGCGTAATCAGACGGCGTTTTATGCGCAAGTAGAGCTTAAATTTAACGTTTTAATCCGAGTCAAAGAAGTTCAAGCTGATAACACAGGTGATGAAACTGTAGAGAACTATAATTTAAAAGCACCTCGTGATCTCCTGATTTATATAAGCCATCACATTAATAGTATGCTTGAATTCAAAGAGAGTAACGATTACACAAAGGAAATAATAGAACGGTTAGGTTTTAATACTTACAAGGTAATGGAAAATCCACGGGCATGTAATTTAAGTAGTGATGGTTTAGTGATAATAAAAAAATGGCACAACCTGAAAAGGCAGTTAAAAGACTTAGTGCACAGCCATTTGATTGCGGAATATAACCCTGAGTTTTCATTTAATGGGGAGATGCTGAGCTCATTTGGCTTTAGAGCATGTACGACGTGTCATCAATGATTATTATTTTATTCGCGATTGATTCTAGTAATAAAACGGCACCTCTCGGTGCCGTTTTATTTCCACTGACCCCAACCAAGATCACTGCAGCAGTGAGATATCCGCGACTTGCAGGAACAGGTTGCGCAGGTTGTTCAGCAGTGCCAGACGGTTGGCCTTGAGGGCTTCGTCGTCGGCCATCACCATCACCTCGTTGAAGAAGGTGTCGACCGGCTCGCGCAGGGCGGCTAGACGGGTGAGGGCAGCCTGATAGTCACCGGCAGCGAACAGCGGGGCCAGTTCGGCTTGCAGTTCGGCAACCTGGGTGGCCAGCGCCTTCTCGGCGGCATCGACCAGCAGTTCCGGTTTGACGGCAGTCGGCAGTTCGCCTTCGACCTTGGCCAGAATGTTGCTCACGCGCTTGTTGGCGGCAGCCAGAGCCAGTGCGGCATCCAGCGTGCGGAAGTGGCTGACGGCCTTGACGCGACGATCGAAGTCGAGCGGACGGGTCGGGCGGCGGGCCAGTACGGCCAGCACCACGTCGGCACCGATGCCTTCGTCCTGATAGGCGGCGCGGAAGCGGCCCAGCATAAAGTCGACCACGTCGGTGACGACGGTTTTGTTGGTCAGCTTGTCGCCGTAGACGCGTACCGCTTCTTCAACCAGTTCAACCAGATCCAGATCCAGCTGCTTCTCGGTCATGATGCGCAGGGCACCGATGGCGGCGCGGCGCAGGGCGAACGGGTCCTTGTCACCCTTCGGCAGCATGCCGATGCCGAAGATACCGGCCAGGGTATCGAACTTGTCGGCCAGCGCGACGGCGCAGGCAACCAGACCGGACGGCAGGGCATCACCGGCAAAGCGCGGCATGTACTGCTCGTTGAGGGCCACGGCCACTGCTTCGTCTTCGCCATCGTGACGGGCGTAGTGCATCCCCATGACACCCTGGGTGTCGGTGAACTCGCCGACCATGTTGGTCATCAGGTCACACTTGGAGAGCAGGCCGGCACGGCGGGCCTGAGTCACGACGGCATTATCGCCACCACTGATACGCTCGGCGATAAAGCCGGCGACGGTCTCGATGCGCTCGACCTTGGCCTTGACGGTGCCCAGCTGTTGCTGGAACAGCACGGTTTCGAGGCGCGGCAGGCGGGAGGCCAGGGTCTGCTTGAGGTCGGTCTTGAAGAAGAACTCGGCGTCAGAGAGACGGGGGCGAACCACCTTCTCGTTGCCGCTGATGATCTGGCTCGGGTCTTTGGACTCGATGTTGGTGACGAAGATGAACTTCGGCAGCAGCTTGCCGTTCTTGTCGTAGACCGGGAAGTACTTCTGGTCACCCTTCATGGTGTGCACCAGCGCTTCAGCCGGCACGGCCAGGAACTTCTCTTCGAAGTTGGCGGTCAGCACCACCGGCCACTCGACCAGGGCGGTCACTTCTTCCAGCAGGGCGTCGTCCAGATCGGCTACGCCACCGAAGGCGGCAGCGGCCGCTTCGACGTCAGCCTTGATCTTGGCCTTGCGGGCCATGAAGTCGGCAATCACCATGCCGCGCTCCTGCAGGATCTGCGGGTACTGGCTGGCGTTGTCGATGGTGATCTCGCTCTCGCCCATAAAGCGGTGACCGCGGATGGTGCGGGCAGAGTCGATACCCAGAATGTGGGCGGGGACCAGATCCCCATCCAGCAGCAGGGTCACGGTGAAGACCGGACGCACGAACTGGATGGTCTTGTCGCCCCAGCGCATCATCTTCGGGATCGGCAGCTTGGCCAGTGCAGAGGCAACCAGCTCACCCAGCAGATCGACAGCCGGACGGCCTTCGACCTTGGCGGTGTGAACCAGCCACTCGCCCTTGTCGGTGACCAGACGCTCGGCCTGCTCAACGGTGATGCCGTTGCCACGGGCCCAGCCTTCGGCAGCCTTGGTCGGCTTGCCTTCGGCATCGAACGCCTGAGCCACGGCCGGACCGCGCTTCTCGACGCTCTTGCTCGGCTGCTCGCCGGCCAGCTCGCTCACTTTCAGCGCCAGACGGCGCGGTGAGGCAAACCACTCGACGTCGCCGAAGGCCAGATCGGCCTTGGTCAGTTCGGCTTTGAAGTTGTCGGCAAAGGCTTCGGCCAGGGAGCGCAGGGCTTTGGGCGGCAGCTCAGCAGTACCGATCTCTACCAGAAATGTATGTTGTGCCATGTCCGTTCCTTAACCTTGCTTGTTCTCTGTGCGCTGACACATGGGGAAACCCAGCGCTTCGCGGGAGGCGTAGTATGCCTCTGCCACGGCCTTGGTCAGGGTGCGAATGCGCAGGATGTAGCGCTGACGCTCGGTGACCGAGATGGCCTTGCGGGCATCCAGCAGGTTGAAGGAGTGAGCGGCTTTGAGGATGCGCTCGTAGGCAGGCAGCGGCAGCGGTTTTTCCAGTGCCAGCAGATTCTGGGCTTCCTTCTCGTACTGCTCGAAGCAGTGGAACAGGAACTCCACGTCGGCGTGTTCGAAGTTGTAGGTGGATTGCTCCACTTCGTTCTGGTGGAACACGTCGCCGTAGGTGGTCTTGCCCAGGGGGCCGTCAGACCAGACCAGGTCGTAGACGCTGTCGACGCCCTGGATGTACATGGCCAAACGCTCGAGACCGTAGGTGATCTCGCCGGTGACCGGCTTGCACTCGAGGCCGCCAACTTGCTGGAAGTAGGTGAACTGGGTCACTTCCATGCCGTTCAGCCACACTTCCCAACCCAGACCCCAGGCACCCAGCGTCGGGTTTTCCCAGTTGTCTTCCACGAAGCGGATGTCGTGGATTTCAGGATCCATGCCCAGCTCTTTCAGGGAGCCCAGATAGAGTTCCTGAATGTTGTCGGGGGAGGGCTTGATGATCACCTGGAACTGGTAGTAGTGCTGCAGGCGGTTCGGGTTTTCACCGTAGCGGCCGTCAGTCGGACGGCGGGACGGTTGTACGTAGGCGCAGGCGATGGGCTCCGGGCCCAGGGCGCGCAGGCAGGTCATGGGGTGGGAGGTACCGGCACCCACTTCCATATCCAGCGGCTGAATGATGGTACAGCCCTGGCGGGACCAATAGTCCTGCAACTGCAGGATCAGGCCCTGAAAGGTTTTGACATCGAATTTTTGCATAGTGTTTTTCGCGCGAAATGAAATCAGAGCAAGATTTGCTGAATGTGAACCGAGGGAGTATACCGTCTGGCATGGTCGGATAATAGGCGAAATTACAGGGGATTAGTGGGGCTATGTTGCCGCTTGCCCTATGATGTCGCCGACACAAGCGGCCTGCTGATGGCCGATGAAAAACAGGGGAGAGGAAATGGAACTGCGCTGCGCCTGGGTGACCAGAGACCCGGAATACATCGAATACCATGACAAGCAGTGGGGCAGGCCGGTGTATGACGGCCGCGAGTTGTTTGCCAAGCTCTGCCTCGATGGTCAACAGGCGGGGCTGTCGTGGATCACCATCCTCAAGCGCACCGAGAGCTACCATCGCGCCTATGCGGATTTTGATCCGGTGCGCATCGTGCAGTTCGACGACCAGGATGTGGAACGGCTGATGCAGGACAGCGGCATCATCCGCAACCGGCTCAAGGTGCAGTCGATCATCAAAAACGCCCGCGCCTATCTGGCGCTGGAGGCCGAGGGTATCGACTTCGTCGAGTATCTGTGGGGCTTCGTGGGCGGCGCCCCCATCGTCAACCAGCGTCAGGGCAACGGCGACATTCCGGCGACCTCACCGGAGTCGGATGCCATGTCCAAGGCCCTCAAGAAGCGCGGCTTCACCTTCGTCGGCAGCACCATCTGCTACGCCTTCATGCAGGCGGTGGGCATGGTGAACGATCATCTGGTGACCTGCCCTTGCCACGCCGAGTGCCAGCAAGCAGCGGCGACGTGAAGGGGAAATGCACGAAGAAGGGAGGCTCAGGCCTCCCTTCTTTTTTTGCTCTGAATCAGCAGGGCTCAAGGGTGCGGCCGAGCGCCTCGCACACCTCGTCGCTGCTCATCAGCCGCACGAAGGGGCCGGCCAGGGTGGCGTTGTGATGGGCGATGATCTGGGGGGCGGTCAGTTGCGGCGTGTCCATGCAGGTATGGGCATCGCTCACCAGCACTACGGTGTAGCCGAGATCTGCCGCCGCCCGGCAGGTGGTGTCGATGCAGTACTGGGTCTTCATGCCGGTGATGATCAGGGTCTGCACGCCGTCCTCTTTCAGCCAGCCATCGAGACCGGTGCCATGGAAGGCGCTGGGGCGCAGCTTGTCGAACACCCGGTCGGCCTCGCCGACGACCAGCTCAGGCGCAAGCTGCCAGAACGGGCTGCCGGCGGCGATGGGGCTGCCGGCCGGGCCCGTGTGACGCACCGCCAGCACGGGGAGAGCGGCACTGCGGGCCGCCTGGCTCAGGCGATTGATGTTGGCCAGGGTCTCGGCCCCGGCATGGGGGGCTTCCGGGCCGTGAAGGAGGCCCACCTGGATGTCGATGATGAGCAGCGCGGGGCGGGAAAGGGACGACATGATCATGGCTCCGTGAGAAATGTCCTCCACTCTGGGGCCATGGGCTCTTATGAGACAACCCGCATATGGGGGGCTCCATTGCGCCAGACCCATGGAGCATGTTGCCGTTGCATCGGGCCAGGGGCCTTTTCGCCCCTTGGTACAGCCGGGATACAGTCACACGGGTTCACCATCGGGATCGTCATCACGAGGGAATCCCGTGTCACTGAGCGCCGCTCGCCCTCTCTCCCCCGGCCTGATCGGCTGCACTCTGGGGATGACGTTGCTCGTCAGGGCAAACACGAGGGGAAGCCGGCCCTGTGCAAGAAGGTCCGAGGCTGCACAAACGACGCCCCCGAGGGCCGAGTCTGCGCTACCGGGATCTTGCCCCTCCCCTATCATTGAAAGACGCCGGACCGGTTCAGGTTGTCTGGCGAAGGAGCCATCATGAAGAAGTCCGTATTGGCGCTGCTTGCCGCCACCGCCTTGCTGGCCGCCCTGCCTGCACAGGCCACCAAGCAGGCCCAGGAGCGCCGTGACGCCCGCGATGTGCGTCAGGATACCCGTCAGGAGTCCCGTGACGCGAAACAGGCGTGTCGTGAGGGGGTGGTGGGCAATGCCGACTGCCGCCAGGAGCATCGTGACAACAAGCAGGAGGGGCGAGACAAGGCCCGGGATATCAAATATTGATGCGGGCCCGTCCGAAGATGGCCTGCACCGGGTAAGTCGCAAGGGGCAGAGGGCGTTTTGCCCCCTGCCCATCTTCGCAATGCGCGCGTCACACTCTGGCGCCTCTCTGGGTTAGAATGCGCGGCCATTGGCTAGAGTCGTTCTTTTTCAGAGGTTTTTTCATGCATTTCAAGAAACTGGTTCCTGCACTTGCCCTGACCGTCGCCATCACTGGCTGTACCACCAACCCCTATACCGGTGAATCCCAGACCTCCAAGGGCGCCTGGGGCGCGTTGGCGGGTGCGGCGACCGGCGCAGCCGTGGGGGCGCTCTCCTCCAGCAAGGGCGACCGCAAAAAGGGCATCCTGACTGGCGTCGCCGCCGGTGCGGCCCTGGGTGGCGGTATCGGTTACTACATGGATGTGCAGGAAGCCAAGCTGCGCGAGAAGCTGCAAGGCACCGGCGTCAGCGTGACCCGCAACGGTGATCAGCTGATCCTCAACATGCCGAACAACGTTACCTTCGACAGCTCCAGCGCCCAGCTGAAAGCCGCCGGTGCCAACACCCTGTCCGGCGTGGCCCTGGTGGTTGCCGAGTTCGACAAGACCCGTCTGAACGTGGTCGGCCACACCGACAGCACCGGCTCCCGCGAGCTGAACATGAAGCTCTCCCGGGATCGCGCCGATGCCGTTGCCGCCCAGCTGATCGGCCAGGGCGTGTCCGGCAGCCGCATCGCCATCAGTGGTGTGGGCCCGGATCAGCCGGTGGCCAGCAACAGCACCGCCGAAGGCAAGGCCCAGAACCGTCGGGTGACCATCACCCTGACCCCGACCGCCTAAGCGGCCTGCGTTGCAGTCATGAAAAAGGCCCCGCCAGCGATGGCGGGGCCTTTTGCTATTCGGCGTTGTGGGCAGTGGCGCCTTGTTTTTTGCTCCCTTATCCCCTTGTGGGAGAAGGGGCGGGGATGAGGGGGATAACTGCCTATTAGATAGCCGCGGTCAGCTGCACTTCCACCTTGTAGCCCTCGTGGGCCAGACGGGCCTGTACACAGGCGCGCTCGGGGGCTGTGTCGGCATCAGGGGAGCCAGACATCCCGTTTTGCTTAGACAGCGGCAGTCAGCTGAACTTCTACCCTGTAGCCTTCGTGGGCGAGGCGGGCCTGCACGCAGGCGCGGACCGGGGCTGTGCCGGCCGGGATCCAGGCATCCCACTGCGCGTTGAAGGCGGCGATGTCTTCAATGTCCTTGAGATAGATGTTGGCCATCAGGATCCTGTCGACGCCGGAACCGTTGGCTTCCAGCAGACGCTGCAGGCTTTCCAGCACTTCACGGGTCTGCTGGTGGATGTCGGCGGTCTCGGTGGCGGGCACTTCCACCACGTAGAGGGTGCCGTTGTGGATGACCACATCAGACCAGCGCTGGGTGGTCCCGATACGGGTAATGGTTGTCATGTTTGCTCCGGTACGGGGTTATTGACCCTTGCGGATCAGGTAGCGGTAAGGGGCCTGCTCAGTCTCGCTGGCGACCAGGGTGTGGTCCATGAAGCGGCAGAAGCTGGGAATGTCACGGGTGGTGGAGGGGTCGTCGGCGCTGACCAGCAGGGTCTCCCCATCCGCCATCAGCCGCACTTTCTTGCGAACCATCATCACGGGTTCGGGGCAACGAAGCCCGATTGCGTCCAGCTCGTGGGTCGCATTGCAGAATTCAGTACTCATGAATAATCAACCTTCAGCCGCACCTTCTTGCGCGCTATCGTCACGGGTTCGGGGCAACGAAGCCCGATTGCGTCCAACTCGTGCGTTGCGCCGCAGAATAAAGCACTCATCAATAATCAACCTTCAACCAATTCGGCCAGCAATGATACTCACGGCGAAAAAATAATCAAACCACGGGGCGGTTTTGCAGCATATGCTACCAAAATGTGAACCGGCTCTACCCAGGCTTCGCTCGATGAGTAATATAAAAATTGAACCATATTCAACAAGGAGGTGTGAATATGCAGGTCTCCTACGGCAGATTGCAAGCCTACGCAGGCATGGGGTTCTTGTCGTTCGCCATGATAGTGCTGGGCAGCCCGATCGGTAATACCGGAACCTGGTTCGGCTCCATGGTGATGATAGGCCTGGGGCTCTGGATCGAGCTCAGCGACTACTACGACGAGGATGAGGACGAGAACGATCCCTCCTGAGAGCCTGGCTCTCGGCACTCAAAGGCGGACGATGTCCGCCTTTGTCATTTCTGCTCCGCGCCGGAACGGGTCGAGCGCATGGCGCGCTCCAACTGCTGCGCCGTCTGCTCGGGGTTGGCCCTGGCGTCGTTGAAGAAGCTGCTCAGCACATCCATGATCCCCTGGCGCATGTTGGTGGGCACCGCCATCCCCTCCGCCATGCTGGGCAGCAGGTTGTCCTGTTGCTCGGCGTGGAGGAAGTCCCGATAGGAGCGGATGGCGCAGCGATCGAACTTGCTCATGTCCGGCTTGATGAGCGCCGGGATGGAGCCCTTCACCCGGTTGAACGCTTCCTGGAAGCGCGGTGTCATCAACAGCCTGGCCAGCTCGCCCTGGGCCTGCAACTGGGCGGGATCCCGCTGCTTGAACATGGCGATGGAGTCGAGGTTGTAGCTGAACAGCCCCTGGCTGCCCGGGCTTGGCAGGCACTCGATATCCTCGCCGGGGCGGTAGTTGCCGGCGCTCAGCTCCCCTTTCACCCAGTCCCCCATCACCTGCATGGCGGCGCCGCCGCTCTCCAGCAGGTTGGTGGCCTGGTGCCACTTCAGGCCGGCGTATTTCTCGGGTACATAAGCGCGCAACTGCTGGAAGCGGGTCA
Organism: Aeromonas sp. R10-1; assembly: GCF_040908465.1. Taxonomy (NCBI): domain Bacteria; kingdom Pseudomonadati; phylum Pseudomonadota; class Gammaproteobacteria; order Aeromonadales; family Aeromonadaceae; genus Aeromonas; species Aeromonas sp. R10-1. The sequence goes on along the minus strand of NZ_JBFODT010000004.1, from coordinate 13,255 downwards.
GCACCCGCACCATGTCGGGGCCGGTCAGGGTGGCGCTGTCCTGTTCGAGGAAGGCCTTGCGATAGAAGGTCTTGCCCCCTTCGCCGAGGGCCACCGTTTCGAACAGCACCGCGATCTGCCAGGGTTCGTTACCGATGGCGAGGGGGGTGATGCCCTGCTCCTTGAGCTTGTCCGCCACCGCCACGAACTGGGCCCAGTCGGTGGGGGGCTTTAGCCCCTGTCGCTCGAATACCTTGCGGTTGAGCCACAGCCAGTTGACCCGGTGGATGCCGGTGGGGACCGCCATCAGGGCGCCGTTCTGGCTGAGTGTGTCGCGCACCATGGGGGGCAGCTGAGGGTACCAGCCGAGGTGCTCGGCCATGGGGGTGAGATCGCGCAGAAAGCCCAGGCTGCCCCACTCGTGCAGCTCGAACCCCTTGAGGTGGGCCGCCTCCGGCGGGTTTGCCGCCAGGGCCCGGCTCTTGAGCACCGTCATGGCGCTCTTGCCGCCCCCCCCCTGTACCGCGAAGTCGTTCCACTGGTTGCCCTGTTCGGCCCACTCGGACTTGAGCACTTCCACGGCCCTGGCCTCGCCGCCGGAGGTCCACCAGTGCAATACCTCCACCTGGGAGGCACAAACGGGTAGGGAGAGCAGGGCGATGACAGAAAAAGACAACCACTTCATACATTACTGCCTTGGTAGGGAGAGGGTGGCCTGCAGGCCGCCCTGGGGGCGATTTTCCAGCACCAGGTCGCCGCCGTGGGCGTGGGCTATGTTGCGGGCGATGCCAAGGCCCAGCCCGGTGCCAGCGGCATCGGTGCTGAGGCGGTAGTAGGGCTCGAAGATGCGCTCGAACTGATCGTCCGGCAGACCGGGCCCCTCGTCCATGATGAAGAGGATCAGCATCTCCTCGTCATCCATGATGATGATGCGCACCTTCTGGCCGTACTTGATGCCGTTGTCCACCAGGTTGCCGATGCAGCGCTTGAGGGCCAGCAGCTTGCCGCGATAGGGCCACTTGCAGTGGCCCTCGATGGTAAGCAGATCCTCGTGCAGGTTCATGGCCTCCGCCATCTGCTCCAGCAGGGCGTTGACGTCGATCTGCTCAAGGTTCTCGTGAATGTCCGTCTCTTTGACCGTCTGCAGCGCCCCTTTGACCATCAGCTCCAGCTCGTCCAGGTCCTTGTTGAACTTGGCGATCTGTACCTCGTCGTCCAGCAGTTCGACCCGCAGTCGCAGCCGGGTGATGGGGGTCTTGAGGTCGTGGGAGATGGAGCTGAACAGCCGCTCCCTGTCGTCGATGAAGCGGCGAATGCGCTGCTGCATGATGTTGAAGGCGCGGGTCGCCGCCACGATTTCGGAGGCACCCTCCTCCTTGAGGGACGGCTGGTCGATGTCCTTGCCGAGGTTGACCGCTGCCTTGGCGAGGCGACGCAGGGGGCGGGTCTGCCAGCGCACCAGCATGAAGGTGAAGAAGCAGAGGAAGACCGTCATCAGGGCGATGAAACGCACCTGGTTGCTCGGCATCACGGTGTCATCCAGCGTCATGTAGGGGGCGGGCAGCAGGGCCGCCAGATAGAGCCACTCCCCCGGTTCTATCTCGATCTGGGTCACCAGCACCGGCGGATTGATGGGCTCCAGGGACAGGGTGTAGCGGGCCCAGGAGGAGGGAAGATCCGCCAGCAGGGTGTCGTTGTTGAAGACGTGCAGCTCCTCGGGGCGGGAGAAGTCCACCTTGATCGCCATGGCGTCGGAGAGTTTGCGGCTGAGCACCTCCTGCACCTCTTTGAGCACCAGCGTCTTGCGCTCGCTGTCGGGGATGGCGCTGATGTGGATCTCTTCCTCGTTCAGGGAGACGAAGAAGCGGCTGCCCCCCATGTTGCGCAGCTGATCCAGGGCGATGTGGCGGTATTGCAGGGGCAGGGACTTGAAGAAGTTGACGGTGGAAGCCGCCGACAGCGCCAGGTTGCGGGTGGTGCTGAGCATGCCCTCCAGCTCCCGCTTCTGGATCTGCTGCATCCAGATGCCGGTGAGGATGGTCTGGGAGAGAAGGATGGCGAGCAGCAACAGCAGCAGCATCCGCGACAGCAGGGAGCGGGGCACCAGGGCCCGCCAGAACTTCTGCCCCGTCATGGCAGCGTGTGTCTCTTGTCGATCAGCATGGGGTGCTTACCTCTGTGCCTTGCCGTTGCCCCGTCATGGGTCTCTCTTCTGCCCGTTCAAGGTCTCGCCGCAGCGTCTGTCTGTTACGGGATCTCGTGGACTTCGGCGATCAGCATGTAGCCGCTGCCGCGAATGGTCTTGATGATGCGCGGGCTCTTGCCGTTGTCACCCAGCTTCTGGCGCAGGCGGCTGATCTGCACATCGATGCCGCGTTCCATGGGCAGGCTCTCGCGACCGCGGGTGGCGTCCGAGATGGTATCCCGGTCCAGCACCACGCCGGGCTGCTGCAGGAACATGCCGAGCAGCAGGGCATCGCTGCCGGAGAGATCCAGCAGGCTGCCATCTTCGTGGGTCAGCTGGTGGCTCAGGGTGTCCAGGGTCCACTCGGCGAAGCGCAGCCGACGGCTCGGTTCCTTCTCTTTCTCCGGCTGGCGGAATTCGGCGCGGCGCAGCAGCGCCTTGATGCGGGCCTGCAGTTCGCGCGGGCTGAACGGCTTGGCGATGTAGTCGTCGGCGCCAAGTTCCAGACCGATCACCCGGTCAGCCTCGTCGGAGGCGGCGGTGAGCATGATGATGGGTACCTGGGAGTCGCGGCGGATCTGCTGGCAGAGGGTAAAGCCGTCGTCGCCGGGCATCATGATGTCCAGAATGATGAGGTCCGGGCTGTGCTGGGCCAGTTGTTGGCGCATCTCGTTCCCTTCTGCCGCGGTCAGTACCTCGAAACCAGCCCGGGTCAGGTACTCGTTGAGCAGCTCGCGGATCTCCCGATCGTCGTCGACGATAAGCAGTTGTTTGCTCGTTGACATATGTATGTGCATCCACCCATTTTTTTGTGCAGATTGAACCTGTCGGGGGAGCAAAAAGCAAGCAAGCCCCCCCTCTAATGTGAAGTTATGGGCAATATAGCCTCAGGATTGGCCCCGATCGCAGGAAAAGAATAAAAAAGGCCGACCCAAACGGGCCGGCCAACACGCAGATTCCGACGGCAGGAGCGCACCCCGTGTGGCGCGTTCCACAGACTCGACAGCAGGGTCGGCAGGCCGACCCGGTATTCGTGATGGGGCCGCTGTGCCGGGAAGCAGGGCCGCCTTCTGTCTGTTGTTGCCGCCCCGAGGCGGCGTCCCTGACCGGTGAGCAGTCAGGGGCGATTCACTTACACCCGTTCGAACACGGTGGCGATGCCCTGACCCAGGCCGATGCACATGGTGGCGACTCCCAGGGTGGCGTCCTTCTCTTCCATCAGGTTGATCAGGGTGGTGGAGATGCGGGCACCGGAGCAGCCGAGCGGGTGACCCAGGGCGATGGCGCCACCGTTGAGGTTCACCTTCTCATCCACCAGGTCTTGCAGACCCAGATCCTTCACACAGGGGAGGGACTGGGCGGCAAACGCCTCGTTCAGCTCGAAGAGGTCGATGTCGCCGACGGTCAGCCCGGCTCGCTTGAGCGCTTTCTGGGTGGCCGGCACCGGGCCGTAACCCATGATGGCGGCGTCACAGCCGGCAATTGCCATGGCACGTACCCTGGCGCGCGGCGTGAGGCCGAGGGCCTTGGCACGGTCCGCACTCATCACCAGCATGGCGGCGGCGCCATCGGACAGGGCCGAGGAGGTGCCTGCGGTGACGGTACCGTTGACCGGGTCGAACACCGGGCGCAGCTGGCTTAAGCCATCGACCGTGGTCTCCGGGCGGATCACTTCGTCGTAGTCGTAGAAAAAGCGGGCGCCGCTGGCGTCGTGCCCTTCCAGCCCGACGATCTCCTTGGCAAAACGGCCTTCCACGGTGGCTGCGTGAGCGCGGCGGTGGGAGCGGGCGGCAAACTCGTCCTGCTGCGATCGGCTGATGCCGTGCAGCTTGCCGAGCATCTCGGCGGTCAGCCCCATCATGCCGGAGGCTTTCGCCACCGACTTGGCCATGCCGGGGTGGAAGTCGACGCCGTGGCTCATGGGCACGTGGCCCATGTGTTCGACGCCGCCGATGATGAAGATATCCCCATCACCTACCTGAATGGCGCGGGAGGCGTCGTGCAGCGCCTGCATGCTGGAGCCGCACAGGCGGTTGACGGTGACCGCCCCCACCTGCTTGGGAATGCCGGCCAGCAGCGCGGCGTTGCGGGCGATGTTGAAGCCCTGCTCCAGGGTCTGCTGTACGCAGCCCCAGTAGATATCCTCGATCTCGTTCGGGTCGAGGTTGGGGTTGCGCAGCAGGATGGATTTCATCAGGTGCGCGGACAAGTCTTCTGCACGCACGTTGCGGAAGGCGCCGCCCTTGGACCGGCCCATGGGGGTCCGGATACAGTCGACAATGACTACGTCTTTCATGAATAGATCTCCTTTCCGCAATCAGTAGAAGGTGTTGCCCTGGGCGGCCATCTCACGCAAGCGGTCGCTGACGCGGTAGAGCGGGCCCAAGTCGGCATACTGGTCGGCCATGGCCACATAGCGATCCAGACCGATAGTGTCCAGATAGCGGAACACGCCGCCGCGGAAGGGAGGGAAGCCCAGACCGTAGACCAGCGCGATGTCGGCTTCGGCTGGCGTGGCGACGATGCCCTCTTCCAGACAGAGCACCACCTCGTTGATCATCGGGATCATCATGCGGGCGATGATGGCGTCCTTGTCAAATTCCTGTTTCGGCTTGGCGATGGGGGCCAGCAGCTCGTAAGCAGCGGCGTCGGCCACTTTCTTCGGCTTGCCCTTCTTGTCCTGTTCGTAGGCGTAGAAGCCCTTGCCGTTCTTCTGACCGAAGCGGCTGGCGTCATACATTACGTCGATGGCGGTACGACCTTCCTTGCTCATGCGCGCCGGGAAACCCTGCGCCATCACGTCACCGGCGTGGTGGCCGGTGTCGATGCCGACCACGTCCAGCAGGTAGGCGGGGCCCATGGGCCAGCCGAACTCCTTCTCCATCACCTTGTCGACGGCGGCGAAGTCGGCGCCATCGGCGACCAGCTTGTTGAAGCCGAAGAAGTAGGGGAACAGCACGCGATTCACGAAGAAGCCGGGGCAGTCGTTGACCACGACCGGGGACTTGCCCATGGCTGCGGCATAGGCCACCACGCGGTTGATGGTTTCATCGGAAGTTTGCTCGCCGCGGATGATCTCCACCAGTGGCATGCGGTGCACCGGGTTGAAGAAGTGCATGCCGCAGAAATTCTCGGGGCGCTTCAGTCCCTTGGCCAGCAGGGAGATGGGGATGGTGGAGGTGTTGCTGGCGAGCACGGCGTCTTCGCCGATGATCCCTTCCACTTCACTCAGCACGGCCGCCTTCACTTTCGGGTTCTCGACCACGGCTTCGACCACCACGTCCACATGCTTGACGTTGTCATAGCTGAGGGTCGGCGTGATGGCGGAGAGCACCTGGCCCATCTTGATGCCGTCGATGCGACCGCGCTCGAGCTGGCCGTTGAGCAGCTTGGTGGCCTCATTCATGCCAAGTGCCAGCGCCTTCTCGTTGATGTCCTTCATCACCGCCGGGATGCCTTTGCTGGCAGACTGGTAGGCGATGCCACCCCCCATGATGCCGGCACCCAGTACGGCGGCGTGGCCGGTGGCCTTGTTTGCCTGCTTGGCGGCCTTCTTGGCCAGCGCCTTGATGTGCTGATCGTTCAAGAAGATACCGACCAGCGCCTTGGCGACATCGGTCTTGGCCAGCTTGATGAAACCCTGTGCCTCGACGGCCAGCGCCTCGTCACGGCTCATGCCGGCAGCGGCTTCGACGGTTTTCACCGCGGTCATCGGCGCCGGGTAATGTTTGCCCGCCACGGCGGCAACCATGCCGGCGGCGGTGGTGAAGCTCATCATGGCTTCCAGTTTGGAGAGGCGCAGCGGGGCCTTCTTGGCGGCGCGGCGGCCCTGCCAGTCCAGCTTGCCCTTGATCGCGTCCTTGATCATCTGCACGGCGGCGCTGTGCAGCGCGTCGGGGGCGACCACGGCATCGATGGCACCCACCTTGAGGGCGTCATCGGCACGGTAATCCTTGCCGGTGGTGATCCACTCCAGTGCGTTGTCGGCACCGATCACCCGCGGCAGACGGACGGTGCCGCCAAAGCCCGGCATGATGCCGAGCTTGGTCTCGGGCAGGCCGATTTTGGCTGTGGTATCAGCCAGGCGGAAATCGGTGGAGAGAATAGTCTCGCAGCCGCCACCCAGGGCGTGACCCTTGATGGCAGAGAGGGTCGGCACCGGCAGATCTTCGATGGCGTTGAAGATGTCGTTGGCCTTTTTCAGCCAGCCGAGCAGGTCTTCTTGCGGCAGATCGAACAGTTCCAGGAATTCGGTGATGTCGGCGCCGACGATGAAAGCGTCTTTGCCGGAGGTGAGGATCAGACCCTTCAAATCGGCTTGTTGCTGTAATGCGGCGATCGCTTCGCTCAGGGAGAGCAGGGTAGCGCGATCCAGCTTGTTGACTGAACCCGGGGCATCGAACCTCAGCTCGGCAATGCCGTCTTCGAGGTAGCTGACCGTCAGGGTTTCGCCTTGGTAGATCATGAGAGTGTCTCCTTGTTCCCACTCTGTGGGGAATGGTGCTCCTTTATCCCCAGCAGGGGGCGAGGCTCACTATTGATCCAAAAGGAGACATTTTCAACACCTATTTAAAACATTTGTTTAACAGTTATCGAGTAAAAGCTCTTCATCACAAAACGGGCAAAAAAGAGGCGCCTTGCGGCGCCTCCGATGGAGATGAGCGTGGTATCAGCTAGCCAGTTCCGGCCGGTTGCGATACTGGTTCAAGACCTCGGGATCGGCGAGGGCGTGGGTGTTGTTGACGGGGCGGTTGTGCACCACTTCCCGCACCGCCAGCTCCACTATCTTGCCGGACTTGGTGCGGGGGATGGCATCCACCTGCAGGATGCGGGCAGGCACATGACGGGCGGTGCAGTGCCGCTTGATCTGCTGGCAGATCCGCTCACGCAGCCCGTCGTCCAGCTTGCAACCCGCCTTGAGCTTGACGAACAGCACCACCCGCTCGTCCTGTTTCCATTGCTGGCCGATGACGATGCTCTCCTCCACCTCGTCGAGTTGTTCCACATAGCGGTAGATCTCGCTGGTGCCGATGCGCACGCCGCCCGGGTTGAGGGTCGCGTCGGAGCGGCCGTAGAACAGAATGCCGCCAGTCGGGGTCAGCTCGATCCAGTCCCCGTGGCACCAGATGTTGTCGAACCGCTCGAAGTAGGCGGCGTGGTATTTGTCGCCGTTCTCATCACCCCAGAAGTAGATGGGCTGGGCCGGGAAAGGCTTGGTGCAGACCAGTTCGCCCTTTTCCCCCAGCACCGGCTGGCCCGCCTCGTTGAATACCTGCACCGCGAGACCAAGGCCGCGCCCCTGGCTCTCGCCGCGATAGACGGGGCTCAAGGGGTTGCCGATGACGAAGCAGGAGCAGATGTCGGTGCCGCCAGAGATGGAGCTGAGCTGCACATCCGGCTTTATCTGCTGGTAAACGTAGTCAAACCCCTCCGGCGACAGCACGGATCCGGTGCTGCAGATGAGGCGCAAGGCAGGCAGGTCGTGGGTATTGATGGGGGCATAACCCTGTTTGTGCAGCGCATCGAGATACTTGGCCGAGGTGCCGAACAGGGCGACCTCTTCGTCCCGTGCCAGATCCCATAACACGTTGCCATCCGGGTAGAAGGGGGAACCATCGTAGAGCACCAGGGTGGCGCCGGAGGCGAGGGCGCTCACCAGCCAGTTCCACATCATCCAGCCACAGGTGGTGAAGTAGAAGATGCGCTCCCCCGGCTTGATGTCGCAGTGTAACTGGTGCTCTTTCAGGTGTTGCAGCAGGGTGCCGCCAATGCCGTGCACGATGCACTTGGGTTTGCCGGTGGTGCCGGAGGAGTAGAGGATATAGAGCGGGTCATTGAAAGCCATGGGCTCGAAGGCGAGCTGGGTGTCATGCTGGCTTGCCAGCAATTGCTGCCAGTTGTGACCAAGCTGCAGCGGGTTGCCGAGCAGAGGGATCATCACCGTCTGCTCTATGCTGTCGAGCTGACCGACGACGCTGGCCACCTTGTCCTGAATGTCGATGGCCTTGCCGCCGTAGCGGTAGCCATCCACCGCGAACAGCACCCTGGGACGGGTCTGGCCGAAGCGCTCCACCACGCTGGCCTCGCCAAAATCGGGACTGGTGGAGGTCCAGATCGCGCCGAGGCTGGTGGTTGCCAGCATGGCCACCACGGTTTCCGGGATATTGGGCAGGTAGGCTGCGACCACATCACCTCGGCCTATGCCCTGGCTGCGAAGCCACTGGGTCAGGCGGGCGACCTGATCTGCCAGCTCATGCCAGCTCAGGGTCCGGCTTGGGCCCCCTTCGATGCGGGAGATAATGGCCGGGCTCTCATCCTGACGGCGCAGCAGGTTCTCGGCGAAGTTGAGCTGGCTGTCGGGGAACCAGCGGGCACGCTGCATATCCTGGCGGTTCTCCGCCACAATGTTGCCAAGCTCGCCCTTGACGCCGCAGTGCTGCCACACCAGGGGCCAGAAGCGGGTGGTCTTCTCCACCGACCATTGATACAGGTCGGCATAGCTGCGCAGTTGCAGACCATGGAAGTGATTGACCTCGGCCATGAACTGGTGGAGGTTGGAGTGCTGCATCCTGTCCTGATCCGGTGTCCACAGACAAAGGTTTTGCATGAGTCGTTCCTGACGGCTGATATCTACTGTCTGTGGGCAGTGTATTGAATTGTTCTTTGTTTGTTAATTGCCTGTTTTATCTTAATAACAAAAAGCCTGTAACCTATGCGTTACCTCACGAAGCGAAAGCCGGGTGGCTCGAGCCTTGATTCGCTTGATGTTATGCTGAAGTCACATTCGCCCGGAGCAGGACGCCATGAGCAGTTACAGCCAACTTTTTGCCCAGCATCTCGACACCCTTCAGCAGCGTACCCGCGACATCCTGCAACAACAGGGTCTTGGCGGTCTCGCTATCCACTCCGGCCAGACTCATCGTATCTTCCTCGATGATCAGGATTATCCCTTCAAGGTGAATCCCCAGTTCAAGGCCTGGCTGCCGGTGCTGGACAACCCTCACTGCTGGTTGCTGGTGGATGGCGTGAGCAAGCCGGTGCTGCTGTTCTACCGGCCGGTGGACTTTTGGCACAAGGTGGCGGAGTTGCCCAACGCCTTCTGGGTCGACTTCTTCGACATTCGCTTCCTGACTCGCCCGGAGCAGGTTGCCGATCACCTGCCGGCCAACAAGCAGGAGTGGGCCTATCTGGGCGGCCATCTGGAAGTGGCCGAGCTGCTGGGACTGGGCCAGCCCAATCCGGAGGCGGTCCTCAACTACCTGCACTACCACCGTGCCTACAAGACGTCCTATGAGCTGGAATGTCTTCGCGATGCCAACCGCATCGGCGTGCGCGGCCACATCGCTGCCAAGGACTCCTTCATGGCGGGGGCGAGCGAGTTCGAGATCAACCTGGCCTACATGAAGGCGGTCGGACAGGGGGCCAATGAGGCGCCCTACGGCAACATTGTTGCCATCAACCGCAATGCGGCCATCCTGCACTACACCCATCTCTCCACCCAGCGGGTGCCCGATGCGGAGCGGTACTCCTTCCTCATCGATGCCGGAGTGGACGTGCACGGTTATGCCTCCGACATTACCCGGACCTGGGCCTGGCGCCGCGGTGAGTTCGCCGATCTGATTGCTGCGCTGGATGCACAGCAACAGGAGATCATCGACGAGATCAAGCCGGGCCGCCGCTACAGCGAGCTGCACCTGCAGATGCACCACAGGCTGGCGCGCCTGCTGCAAGCCACCGAACTGGTAGACATGTCGGTGGACGAGATGATCCACACCGGGGTGACCAATGTCTTCTTCCCCCACGGTCTCGGCCACTTCCTCGGCCTGCAGGTACACGATGTCGGCGGCTTCATGCAGGATGAGCGCGGCACCCACCTGGCGGCCCCCGAGCAGTTCCCTTATCTGCGCTGCACCCGGGTGATGGAAGTGGGCCAGGTCTTCACCATAGAGCCGGGTCTCTACTTCATCGACAGCCTGCTGGAGCCGCTGCGCCAGGGTGAGCAGGGCAAGCGGGTCAACTGGAACAAGGTGGAGGCGCTGCGTCCCTATGGTGGCATTCGCATCGAGGACAACGTGGTGCTGCATGCCAACGGGGTGGAGAACCTGACCAGACAAGCAGGGCTCTGATGGCGACGGATTACCCCATACCGGCAGCCCCACTGGAGGTGAGCGAAGAGATCAAGAAGAGCCGCTTCATTACCTACATCGCCCACACTCCGACCGTCGAGGCCGCCAAGGCCTGGATAGACGAGATCAAACAGCAACACCCGGGAGCCCGGCATCACTGCTGGGCTTTTGTCGCCGGCGCCCCGCAAGACAGCCAGGTTTATGGTTTCAGTGATGATGGCGAACCCTCGGGCACAGCGGGCAAACCCATGCTGGCCCAGTTGATGGGGGCCGGTCTGGGTGAAGTCGCCGCCGTGGTGGTGCGCTATTACGGTGGCGTGCTGCTGGGGACCGGTGGCCTGGTGAAGGCCTATGGCGGTGGTGTGGGGGCAGCACTCAAGCAACTTGAAACCTGTATCAAGCGTCAGCTGACCTCTTCCGTGATCCAGTGTGACTACACCGACATGGGGGCCGTGGAGTCCCTCATCTCTGCCCATCAAGGGCAGTTGCTGGTGGCCGATTATGGTGCCAGCGTCACCCTTCAGGTAGCGTGGGAGTCTGCGCTCTGGGCCCGTATCGCACAGGAATTGACCGACCGGACCCAGGGTCGGGTATCCCTTCGTCCCTTAGATGGCTAGAATCCATCGCTCTTTTAGTCTGAAGAGGGAGCCGGAATGCAGATTCTGAGCATCATTCGTATCGTCGGTCTGCTGGTTGCCCTGTTCAGCTCGACCATGCTGCTGCCCGCGATGGTCGCTTTTGGGTATCGTGATGGCGGTGGTACCGAGTTCGTCAACTCCTTCGTCATAGCCCTCCTGCTCGGCCTCCTGCTCTGGTTCCCCAACCGCCACCAGAAAAAGGAACTCAGGTCCAAGGAAGGCTTCCTCATCGTGGTGCTGTTCTGGGTGGTGCTGGGGAGCGTGGGGGCCGTCCCCTTCATCATCAGCGACGTGCCGAACATGTCGGTCTCGGAGGCATTTTTCGAGTCGTTTTCCGGCCTGACTACCACGGGCGCAACGGTGCTGACCGGGCTGGACAATCTGCCCAAGGCGTTTCTCTTCTACCGCCAGCTGCTGCAATGGCTCGGTGGCATGGGGATCATCGTGCTGGCGGTGGCCGTGCTGCCACTGCTGGGTATCGGGGGCATGCAGCTCTATCGCGCCGAGATCCCGGGGCCCGTCAAGGACAACAAGGTGACCCCGCGCATCGCCGAGACGGCCAAGGCGCTCTGGTTCATCTATCTGTTGCTGACCTCCCTGTGCGCTCTCGCGTACTGGATGGCGGGAATGACGTTGTTCGATGCCATCTGCCACTCCTTCTCCACCTTGTCGGTTGGGGGGTTCTCGACCCACGACGCCAGCATCGGATTCTTCGACAGCCCGGCCATCAACCTGATCACAGTGGTGTTCCTGTTGCTGGCGAGCGTCAACTTCGCGCTTCACTTCATGGTGTTTGCCCATAAGCCGGTGCGCGTGAGCAGCTATCTGCGGGACTCGGAGCTCAAAGTGTTTCTGAGCATCCAATGCGTGCTGGTGCTGATCTGTTTCGTCTCTCTGCTGTTCCACGGTCATTACGCCACCTGGCAGGAGGCGCTCAACCATGGTCTGTTCCAGGCGGTGTCGCTGGGCACGACCACCGGCTACAGCACGACCAGCTATGCGGAGTGGCCCTCCTTTCTGCCCATGCTGTTGATGTTCTCCGCCTTCATCGGCTGTTGTGCTGGCAGTACCGGGGGGGGCATCAAGGTGATGCGCTTCATGATCCTGTTCCTGCAGGGGATGCGTGAACTCAAACGGCTGGTGCATCCGCGGGCCATCTACACCTTGAAGCTGGGGCGGCGTGCCGTACCGGAACGGATCGTGGAAGCGGTCTGGGGCTACTTTGCCACCTACATCATCCTGTTCTTCATCTTCATGTTGTTGCTGCTGATGACGGGGCTGAACGAAGTGACGGCCTTCTCCGCCGTGGCTGCGGCATTCACCAACGTGGGGCCGGGTCTGGGGGAGGTGTCGGCCAATTTCGGCAATATCTCGGCCACAGCACAGTGGATATTAATCGTGGCCATGTTGTTTGGTCGATTGGAAATCTTCACACTTCTGGTACTGTTTACTCCTGCATTCTGGCGTAGTTGAGGTTGGTATGGACAAGATTTTGGTGCTTTATTCTTCCCGGGACGGGCAAACGCGGAAAATCGTGGATGTCATGCTGGAGGAAATATCAGGATGCGAAGTGGTGATGCACGACCTGCACACCCTGCCCATGTGCAACCTCAGCAAGTATGCCAAGGTGTTGATTGGCGCTTCCATTCGCTACGGTAACTTCCACCCCAGCCTGCTTAGCTTCATACACGCACATCATGAACAGTTGGAAGTAGCCAATGCGGCGTTCTTCTGCGTGAACCTGACGGCACGCAAGCCCGAGAAGCAGACGCCGCAGACCAACGCCTACATGAAGAAGTTTCTGCGCCTATCTCCCTGGAAGCCCAAAACTCTGGGGGTGTTTGCCGGGGCATTGCAGTACTCCCGTTACAACTGGTGGCAGACCCGCATCATTCAGTTGATCATGAAGATCACCGGGGGCAGCACGGATACCAGCAAGGATCTGGAATTCACCGACTGGGACAAGGTGCGCGGCTTTGCCCGTGAGTTCTGGTCAAAAAAGTAACAGTGACGTCATTCAGAGCGGCCAGAGCCCTGCGTAAGCAGGGCTTTTTGTTTGATAAGTAGGCGTTCGAGCAATAAAACGGTAAAAAGGACTATTTTTCGCAGAATAGCCCTTGTCATCCCGGCGCGGCTCCCTATAATGCGCCCCTACCAGCACGGCGGACCACGCCGAACTGATGAGCTAGCCTCCTGGTGAGGTGGGCGCCGAAAGAAAAGCGAAAACAACCTCTTGACTTTCGAAGTGAGGAGCGTAAGATGCGCCTCCTCAACGCGATAAGCGTGACGCTCTTTAACAATTTGAATCAAGCAATCTGTGTGGGCAC
>NZ_JBFODT010000039.1:0-325659 GCF_040908465.1 Aeromonas sp. R10-1 | reverse complement strand
GTCACTTCATCAGACATTGAAAATCAAAAATTGTTTTTGATGCTCGATGCTGTGAGTGCCCACACAGATTGCTTGATTCAAATTGTTAAAGAGCAGGGCCTGAAACTATAACCCTCACCAGCTTGCTTTGCAAGGTGGACCAGACGCGCACTGCGCCGTGCTGATGGAGGCGCATTATAGGGATATGATTCTCACTGACAAGCGAAAACTACGTGTTTATTTGAAAAAGACGTTCAGGTGTTTAATCATCAACCAATCAGACTAAAAAGCCGTCAACGATTCATCTAAATGAGCCTGCACACCTTCTCTATCGCTACCAATCGGTACCCGTTTTCGCCACATCAAGATCTACATGCCAGCCACGCCAGGCATACAAAAATTAAAAGGGCCCCTCGGGGCCCTTCATATCACGCTGCTATAGATCAGATGGAGAAACTTGAACCGCAACCGCAGGTCGTCGTGGCGTTGGGGTTGGTCACGGTGAAACGGGAACCTTCCAAGCCTTCGGTGTAATCCACGCTGCCGCCGACCAGGTATTGCAGGCTCATGGGATCGATCACCATGGTGACGCCGCTCTTCTCGACCACGGTATCGCCATCATTGATTTTCTCGTCAAACGTGAAACCGTACTGGAAACCGGAGCAGCCCCCCCCAGTGATGTAGACCCGCAACTTGAGTTCGGGATTCTCTTCTTCGGTGATCAAGGTCTTTACCTTGTTGGCTGCCGCATCCGTCATCTGGATGGGCAAGGGGGCTTCTGCTACTGCACTCATTGCTGACCTCACAACCGTTACATCCACAAACATGGAAACCGCGAAATTATCCAATACCCGACCATTTAGTTCAAGTATTCACCACTCTCTTACTGCGCTGCCGGCAAGGGGGCTGGTTGAGCGACCAGAGGCTTGAGCACCTCGTTCCACTCAGCAACCAGCTCCTGGGCCGGTTGCCGACCCTCCTTCGGGATGAGGATTCTCACCCTGTCCGGGATGAAGCCTGAGGGAAGCTGCCAATTGCCCTCCAAGAGCTGGAAGTATCGCAACGCGTAGCGTCCCTCCCCCACCTTCATGCCAAGATCCCGGCCACTGAGGATCCTGGGCTTGTCAGCCAGACTGCCTTCGAGCCGGATCTGCACCTGCCCCCGAAACAACTCCCGCTTCTTGGCGGGTTGTGTGAGCGCCAGACGATAGTGGTAGCGACCCGGCACACTCGTCTCCTGCAATGTCAGATTGTCGATGGATACCCCCACCTGTTCGCCGGTGGGACGCATGATGCGCTCGAAGAAGGCCAGCTGGCGTTTCTGCTCCTGTACCTGAGCTTCCTGATCCTTGAGCGTCTGCTGAAGTTGCTCGAAGGCGGCCTTCTGGGTCGCCAGCAGGGTCTCCCTGACGCCGAGATCCGTCTTCAGTTGTGCAATGGCCTTGCTCTGACGCTCCAACGTCTCTTGCTGCACCGTCATCAGGCTGCTCTGAGCCAGCTCCTGTCTGTTCCCGACGACATAACCGATACATGCCCCCACGGCCAGCACCACCAATAACTTCACGATTTGGGACATAAGGCCTCTTCTATATGCCGACATCAACACGGTCAGTTTCTTTTCACTATACGCGACCATGCCGGATTGATACGGATAAACAAAGAGTTAACCGGTCGCGATGCTGCTTTCACCCCGGTTTTGACGCGCAGCAAGCCGTAAAGTTCGCTCCAGGATCTGGGAATAGATAGGGCGCCCCCCCAACCATTGCGCCACCAGGGTTGCCCCTATGGTGGTGATCATCATGGGCAGGATCAGCTGATAGTTGTCTGTCATCTCTGTCACCAGCACGATGCCGGTAATGGGGGCACGCACGGTGGCGGCGAAGAGCGCCCCCATGCCAGCGATGGCAAAGGCGCCCGGTTCGATGCCGAGATCGGGAAATGCAGAGTGGAACAGGTGACCAAAGATCACCCCGAACAGGGTACCCAGCGCCAGGGTCGGCGCAAAGACACCACCAGGGGCCCCCGAGCAAAAGCAGATGAGGGTACCCACCAGTCGCACCGAGAAGATGATGAAGAGCGTCGCCATCGCATAGTCTCCCCCCGTCAGATGCGGGATGAGCTCGATTCCCCCTCCAGTGACCGAAGGGGCGAACAGCGACAGCATCCCAAAGGTTCCAGCCACCCCCATGCCGATGATGACGAAGCGGTGGCGCTTGTTCTGATGCAATGCCAGGTAGCCATCCTGACAGGCGAGCACCAGCTTGTTGAAGACGAACCCCAGCACACCAAAGCAGCCCCCCATGAAGAGAAACAGCCAGAGCGCCTTCAAGGCCGGCGCGTCGTAGTGAGGCAGCATGATGACGGGGGATTGCCCTTTCATGTTCTGCAGCATCAGGGTCGCCATGACGGCCGAAATCCCGACCGCCTTGATGGCGAGGAAGGAGTAGCGAAATTGCGGTCGCATCTCTTCCATGACAAACAGTATCCCTGCCAGCGGGGCATTGAAGGCCGCGGCCAGACCGCCCGCCGCACCGGCAGCCAGCAGGGCGTGGCCATGCTCCTTGGGCAACCGGAAGATATCCGCCACCATCTTGCCGAGGTTGCCCCCTATCTGCACCGAGGGCCCCTCCCGCCCCAGCACCATGCCGGAACTCAGGGTACAGACCCCGCCAAAAAACTTCACCGGCAACACCCGCCACCAGCGTACCGGACGCAGGTCGTCCATGGCCCCTTCAATTTCCGGGATACCGGATCCCCCCGCCTCTGGGGCAAAGGCATGAGTGAGGAAATAGCCGACCAACCCCAGCAGGGCGCTGAAACCAAAGCCGAGCAGGCCGAGCTGCCACCAGGGGCGATCGGCCAGCAAGTCGACACGCTGCTGGGCCAGCCAGTGAACGCAAGACTCGAACAGTCCGCACACCAGGCCTGCCAGCAGGCCGACCAGGGCCGCCAGCAGGAGCACCAGCAGCGGCATCTTGTCCCGCCGTATCAGGCGCTGCAAGACTGGAGGACGACGCAGCGAGGCCGCGTCGGCGGAAGGAATGGCTTGTTGCTCCATGGATAATCACGCTCATCTAACGAGGACCAGACACACCTCGGCCTCGGCTGCCCAGCTCTGGGCCTTTCTGCTATAGTCGGCCCGTTTCATGTATCACGGGCGAGAGTCCGGGGCGAGAGCGCAAAGCATACTCCTCCCGCCATCCCCTGCCGAGCCGCAATCGGCAGCCTGCGCCCGGGTAACGACCAAAATCCCATTAAGGATGATCCATGTCAAAATCAGATCAGCTGTTTGAACAGGCCCGCCAGACCATTCCGGGTGGCGTCAACTCACCGGTCCGCGCCTTCAACGGGGTCGGCGGTACACCCCGCTTCATCGATCACGCCGATGGCGCCTACCTCTATGACGTGGACGGCCAGGCCTATGTGGATTACATCGGCTCCTGGGGCCCCATGCTGCTCGGTCACAACCACCCGGCCATCAAGGCCGCTGTCATCAAGGCGGTGGAAAAAGGGCTGAGCTACGGTGCCCCGACCGAGATCGAAGTGCTGATGGCCGAGAAGGTGCGCCAGATCGTCCCCTCCATGGAGCAGGTGCGGATGGTCAACTCCGGCACCGAGGCGACCATGAGCGCCATCCGGTTGGCCCGCGGCTATACCGGCCGCGACAAGATCGTCAAGTTTGAAGGCTGCTACCACGGCCACGCCGACTCCCTACTGGTCAAGGCCGGTTCCGGCGCCCTCACCCTGGGTCAGCCCAACAGCCCGGGCGTACCCGCCGATTTCGCCAAACACACGCTCACCTGTGTCTTTAACGATCTGGATTCGGTGCGCGAAGCCTTCACCCAGTACGGCAACGAGATCGCCTGTATCATCGTCGAGCCGGTAGCCGGCAACATGAACTGCATCCCGCCGGTGCCCGGCTTCCTGGAAGGGCTGCGCGCCATTTGTGACGAATTCGGCGCCCTGCTGATCCTGGACGAGGTGATGACCGGCTTCCGCGTCTCCCTGCGCGGTGCCCAGGGCCACTACAACATCGATCCGGATCTCACCACCCTCGGCAAGATCATCGGTGCCGGCATGCCGGTAGGCGCCTTCGGCGGCAAGAAGAAGGTGATGCAGCACATCGCCCCGACCGGCCCCGTCTATCAGGCTGGTACCCTCTCCGGCAACCCGGTGGCCATGGCCGCCGGCCTCACCATGCTGGACCTGCTGCTGGAGCCGGGCCTCTATGAGCAGCTGAGCACCAAGACCGCCCGTGTCGCCGAGGGGCTGAAAGCCGCCGCCGCCAGGCACGGCATCCCGCTTGCCATCAACTACGTGGGCGGCATGTTCGGCTTCTTCTTCACCGACGAGCCCGAGATCACCCGCTACGAGCAGGTCACTCGCTGCGATATGGAACGCTTCAAGCGCTTCTATCACCTGATGCTGGAAGAGGGCGTCTATCTGGCTCCGAGCGCCTACGAGGCGGGCTTCCTGTCGCTTGCCCACGGGGACAAGGAGATCGAACACACTCTGGCGGCCGCCGAGCGCAGCTTCGCCAAGCTGGCTGGCTGACAAGCCGCAAGATGTGCAGAGGGCCCCGATGGGGCCCTTTTTTGTTTGCTCGTCCCGACAAGGCACCATAGTGGTGCATCCTTAAGTCCCTCACCGGAACCTTGCCACCTGCTGGTGCGCCGCGCCGTACACGGGCTGTCATAAATCGGGCCCACAATTTGCAGGCCCCTGCTTCAGGAGCCCATTGGACCGAGGTGTATATGGCAGAGATGAGCCCCATCGATGTGCTGCGGCGCTATCAGGAGTACGAAACCGAGCTGGCCCCCCTGCTGTTGGGGCTGCTCACCCTCCCCGAGGCGTCTCTCAAGACCTATGCCTTCGTCGAGGAGGTGAAGAGCCTGGCCCCCCAGATCAGGCCAGCCATACTGGCGCCCGTTCCGGCGGCCCAGGGGCAGCTGCGCCTGCTGGTGCAGGGCCATGGCCGGGAGCTGGAGATCAACCTGCACCAGCTGATCGCCTGGCTGATGGGGGACAGGGAGCGGCGGCGCGCCATTCCCTGGTTCAGGGCCGTCTACGTCGTCCTGAGTCTGGCCCTGTTTCTCATCGTCGGCACCCTCATCTGGCACGGGCTGGAACAGCTCTATCTGCTCCTGTGCGGCACCCAGCAGAACCGGCTGGGGGCCTTCAGCGCCATCATCTTCCTCACGCTCGCCCTGGCGGTGTTCGATCTCGGCAAGACCATCCTCGAAGAGGAGGTGCTGCTGCATAAGGACATCTTCCGCCACAGCGCCATCCGGCGCACCATTACCCGCTTTATCGCCGCCATCCTGATCGCGGTCTCCATCGAGGGGTTGCTGCTGCTGTTCAAGGGATCCCTCGGCCAGAGCGAACTGCTCTGGCCTGCGGTGGGGGTGATGGGGTGCGCCGTGGGGTTGCTGCTGGCGCTGGGGCTCTATGTGTTTCTCGGTGCCAGGGCGGAAGCCGCACTGGTCGCCTCCAGCCAGCAGACTGCCCACTCGGAGGGGGCTGCCAGGGGCATCAGAAGACGCGCCAGGACCGGGCGAGCGGGATGACATACCAACGCGGGGTGCCCGTGCAGGCGGGCCTCGCCGACGCCAGCTAGCTCGTCGCCTCTGCCAGCGCGGGCGCTGGCTGTCGCCGCGCCGCCCGCCAGGAGGCGTACATGGTCCAGGAGGTATAGATGACGATGAAGGCCACCAGCCATTTGAGCATCTCCATCTCCATCTCCATGGATTTGACCAGCATGGCCGCCAGCACCACGCCGATGGGGCCGAAGATGGCCACCGCCAGCACGGCCCGCGCATCGAAAGCCCCCTTGCGAATGAAGGTCCCCGCCGAGAAGACGCTGAGCACGGCGGTGGATCCCATCATGATGGGGAAGGCCACCAGCGGGTTCATGCCGAGCAGATAGACCAGGGTCATGCAGGGGGCGAACAGGCCGATACCGACGTTCATCAGAGCTCCGAACAGGAAGTTGCCGGCAAGGGCGATCCCCAGCTTGTAACCGCTCAGCCCCATGGCCTCGCCACCGAGGGGGAAGAGCCCGAGCAGACCGGCAAAGATGAGACCGGCGACCACCAGCAGGGAGACCGCCATCACCAGCCGGATGGTCTGGCGATCAAAGGAGGCCACGTAACGGGCGCCCCAGGCCGCACCGGCCGCCGCAGCCGCCATCATGCTGATGAGGGTGACGGGATCCACGTTGACCACGCCGATGAAGATGAGAGCCTGGGTCACGGTCGGCAGCACGCACTGGCCGTTGAGGGTACCGGGCAGCACCCGATCATCGATCAACCTGAACTGCTTGTAGCAGGCGGTCTTCACCGCAAAGCTCCCCACCCCCAGGGTATCGAGAAAATTGGCCACAAAACCGATGGCCGCCACCGGCCAGAAAGGGGTGGCTTCGAGCTGGCCATGACGCCGTTTGTGCCACCAGGCACGGACCAGCATAAAGAGAAAGACCAGGGCACAACCGATAAACAAGAGACGCAGAAAAGTGACAAGCATGGGGAGACCTCCAACAACGGGCGGCGATTCTAAGGCAGCGGAGGGAAAAAATCCTGGCCAGGATCATGAGACGACGGGTGCAAACGTTTGGCCGCGACTATTTTGGCTGGCAGAACCCGAATGGGGCTATCCATACTGGTTGGGAGGGCGACAGCCCGGGCTCATCGGGCGTAGTCCTGGTCATTTCGCGACGACCACAGCACCGGTGAGGCGTAAACGAAAGAAGGCGGGGTAACCCGCCTTCTTTTTTCATTCTCCGTCAGGCAATCCAGCGTGGCAGCCGGGGAGCCAGGCGGTCGATCAGGCGATCCGACACGGGAGTGAGCAACAGCAGCGGCAGGCAGATCAGGGAGAGGCAAAGAGCGCCCACATAGACGTCCGTCATCCAGTGCGCACCAGCCAGGATGCGGGGCGCAGAAAACAGGGGCACCATCACCACCGCAATCACCCCGGCCCAGCGCGGCAGATAGCGCAGGGCAAAACCGGCGAAGATCATCAGGAAGAGGGCGTGATCACCGGGGAAGCTGTCACCGGCGGAGTCCTTGGTGGGAATCGCACTGATCTCGGTCAGGCGCAGTGCCCCGTCCACCATCAAGGTGGGGCTGGGACGGCTGACCGGCAACAGATGCCCGAGCTGATTGATCACCAGGGCTCCAAGCAGCATCACGACCCCCATGGCCACCAGACGACGGCGCTCCTGCCCGTCGGCACGGAAGAAGCAACTGGCAAGGATCCCGCCCATGCAGGCCAGCGCGACCAGATCGAACAGGCGGTTGTTGGTGATGGCCACCAGATCGGCCCAACGGGGGGAGTGGCCAATCCAGCCATTGACCAGCTGGAAGAGGGCGAGATCCCACCCATCCCAGGGGCCGTGCTCAGGCAGGGCGCCCCAACTGAAGGCGATGAGGCCCCCGGCCAGATAGAAAGGAATGAACTTGCTCATGCCGACGTGTCCTTCGAAAAACGCTCATTCTAGGCCAGCCGCAAGATGACTTGCATCACAAAAGTGTAAGAATTCGTGTAACAAAGGTATTCCATCGGCTCTTCTTTTGGCGCCGCCGACCAGGTGGGCAAGCGCGCCCTCTCCTTGGCTCTCCCACCGGTTGCGGCTAGTATGGGCGCTCCCTTCGTTCAGGATGATGATGATGCGCAGCTACCTTCGCATGATGTTGTTTGCCCTCGGTTTGCTGGCAGGTGTACAGATCCCCGGGCTGGTCGATCTCTACTTCCAGCGGCTGGATGCCCGGCTGCAGCAGGCAGGTCTGGCGCTGGCCCCCTTCCAGCGCACGGCGGACCAGCACTTCAATGGCGATCTGCAGGCGCTGGTCGCCCATTACGGTGCCAGCCAGGATCCCGTCTTCACCCAGGATGCCACCAGCCTCCAGCAACTGGTGAACCAGCAGCAGCACCTTCAGGGGGAGATCGCCGTGCGGGAGAGCCCCTGGTACCAGCAGCTCTCCCACCTGTTGCTGCGCGCCGATCCCGCCCTCTGGCAGGATACCCTGCGCAACTACGGCTATGTGGTCCCCCTCAAACAGGCCGCCATTTTCTGCGGCGTGGCGGCGGGTCTGCTGACCTCCCTGGCGGGGGATCTGCTGCTCGGCCTCCTGCTGCTGCCATTTCGCTCCCGTCAGCGTGTCCCCCGTCACGGCCTGCGCTGATCCCCTCCCACTGCCAACCGGGGTGCCCGCCCCGGTTGGCGGCTACTCGAAGGGTTCGAGATAGGCTTCTATGGCCTTCTTCAGCCAGGCCAACACCTTGCCGTGATGGGCGTTCTCCGACAGATAGACTCCGTAATCGCGCCACTGCAGGCTGAACTTGTGCTTCAGGGTCAGCAGCTCCCCCTGGCGCAGCTGGCTCTGGATAAGGGGTGAAGGCAGCACCGCCCAGCCCAGACCATCCAGCACCGCATCCCGCATCAGTTCGAAACTCGACAACCCGATATGCTGCCCTCCGATGGGCAGCAGGCTCTTGACCGAAAACGCGTCCACATAGGAGAGAGTGACCTGGGTGTGATCGGTCAGATCCTGCTGCAACACCCGCTTAAGCCCAGCCAGCGGGTGGCTTGGCGCCACCACCATCAGGGTGCGGATCGGGTTGAGCACGTCGATGCAAAGACCGCTGCGCTCCTGTTCCTCGGTGATGAGGCCGAAGGCGGCATCCACGAACCCCTCTTCCACCAGGGCCGGCAGCTCCGGCGGTGAGGCCAGCACCAGGGAGATGCTGGTGCCCGGAAACTGGCGACGCAGCGCCCCCAGCATCTCGCGCCATACCACCTCGGGAATGGCGTCGTCCCGGGCTACCCGCAGCGCCACCTCGGCACCGGAGGCATGGTGCTCGCACTTGAGCTTCAGGCTGTTGGCGGCCTGCAACAGCCGCCGACAGTCGTCCAGCACTTGCTCGCCGATTTCGGTCAGCCGGCTCTGGTTCGCCCCTCGTTCGAAAAGTTCGACGCCAAGCTCCACCTCCAGGGTTGCTATCGCCGAGCTCACGGCGCTGCGACTCTTGCCAAGTCGTCTGGCGGCATTGGCTATCGAACCACTGTCTGCTGTTTCTACAAAGAGTTGTATCTGATTTAGCTTCATGGCTTCAAACTGGCGGCAGATTATTCCATCACCACCTTATCCCCTGGCCCGCCCCCAAGGCAAACAGGCAGCGACAGCTTTCTCGACGCTCAGCGATAACCTTGCCCGTTTCGGGTGCCGTTATCCTCTCTTCGTCGCAGCAACAGAAGGAAACTGCATGTCATCCCGTCCCCTGCTTTTGGCCCGCCTCTTCCTGACGGGGGCCATCCTGACCGAGGTCGCCGGCACCTCCTCCATGGCCCTGATCCCAAAGAGCGAGAGCGGCTGGATCCACTATCTGCCGATGTGGATCCTCATCACCCTCTCCTACCTGCTGCTCGCCAAGGCCGCCAGGACAATCTCCATTGGTATCGCGTTTGCGCTGTGGGAAGGGCTGGGGATCGCCCTCATCACCGCCGTCTCCGTCCTGTTCCTCGGCTACGAGCTGAGCATTCAGGAGTGGATCGGACTGGCGCTGGCCATAGTGGGGATTGTCATGGTGACCCTGGGCGAGACCCATGATGCACCAGCCCCCACCCGCCAGAGGAGCGAAGCCCCATGCACCCGTTGATCATCGTACTGGGCGCCGCCCTGCTGGATATCGGCGCCAACATGGCAATCAACCGCTCCATCGGTTTTCGTGACAAGGGGTGGGGCGTCCTCGGCATTCTGCTGGTGCTCTGTGCCTTCACTCTGCTCAGCGAGGCGGTCAGTACCGGCAAGATCGATCTGGCCGTGGCCTATGCCACCTGGGGCGCCATCGGCATCCTGGGCACCGCCCTCGGGGGCCTGCTGCTGTTCGGCGAACGCCTCAGACCCGTCGGCTGGCTCGGCATGGTGGTGATGGCGGTGGCGGTCGCCCTGCTGACCACAGCATGATCCCCTCTCCAACCCCATGAAAAAAGCCGCCCTGTTCCCAGGGCGGCCTTTTCATGGTCAAACCGATCACCCAGATTGCAACAGGCAGCCTAACTCGCTGCCTCGTACAGCTCCAGCGGCAGGCCGTCGGGGTCGGCGAAGAAGGTAAAGCGCTTGCTGGTCAGCTCGTCCACCCGCACCGGCTCCACTTCCACCCCGTGCTGCTCCAGGTGGGCGATGACCCGGTCGAGATCCGCCACCCGAAACGCCAGGTGGCGCAACCCGCACGCCTCCGGCCGGGAGGGGCGCGGTGGCGGCGTCGGGAAGCTGAACAGCTCCAGCTGGCTGCCGTCCGGCAGCGCCAGATCCAGCTTCCACGACTGACGCTCGGCCCGCAGGGTCTCGGCAATGATGGGCAACCCCAGCACCTGGTGATAGAAGTGGCGCGAGCGCGGATAGTCGCTGGCGATGATGGCCACGTGATGGATGGCCTCAAACAGGGGATGGGTCATGGCAATCCTTGCAAAACGGGCAGCCTGCGCTGCCCGTCTTCGTCAGTTGAAGAAACCGTTGAACCAGTTGTCCAGGGCATTCGCCGGGTCCGAGACCGGGCTGGCACAGCTCATGGGCTCGGCCAGACCGGCCAGCTTGGCCGGCACCTGGAGACTGCCGGGACAATCGCTGGCCACCCGGGCACCGCTCGAGCGGGAGAAGTTGGCCCAGCTCACCCCTTCGGGCATCTTCAGCCCCAGGCTGTTGACCCCTCGCTGGCTCATGTAGCCGCTGAACAGCTGCAAGGCGCCACTGGCACCGGTCAAGCCGGCCGGGGTGTTGTCGTCACGGCCGACCCAGACGCTCACCAGCTCGTTGTTGTCCATCCCGGCAAACCAGGAGTCACGCAGCTCGTTGGTGGTACCGGTCTTGGCGGCCATGGTGGCCCCGGGGAACTTGGCACCGAGCGCACGGGCCGTCCCCTGGCTCACCGTCTTGGTCATGGCGAACAGAGTCAGCCAGCTTGCCTGGGGATCCGTCACCCGCTTGGCCGCCTCGTCATGCTGGTAGAGCTGGCGCCCCTCGCCATTCACCACGGCCCGGATGGCCGACAGGGGCTGGGTCAACCCCTGGTTGGCAATGGGCAGGTACATCTGGTTCACCTCCATGGGCGAGAGCGCCACCGCCCCCAGCACCAGGGACGGATAGGGCTGGATCTCCTGCTGCACCCCCAGCTTGTGCAGGGTGTCCACCACCTTGTCCAGGCCTATCTGCATCCCGAGGTTGACGGTCGGCACGTTGAGGGAGCTGGCGAGCGCCTCCATCAGGGGCACGCTCTGGCGGAACTTGCGGTCGTAGTTCTGCGGCGTCCAGATCTGGCCATCCTGGCCGCGAATCCGGATCGGCTGATCTTTAAGCGGCGTGCCCAGGGTCAGGCCGTTGGAGAGGCCGGTCAGGTAGACCGCCGGTTTGACCAGGGAGCCAATCTGACGGCGGGCATCCAGCGCCCGGTTGAAGCCCGCGTAGCGGGGATCCCGTCCCCCCACCATGGCGACCACCTCGCCCTTGTGCCAGTCGGAGACCACCATGGCCGCCTCCAGCTTCTTCTTGCCACGCTGCTTCTCGATGGTGGCCAGACCCGACTCCACCGCCTGCTCGGCGGCGTGCTGGGCGATGGGATCCAGACTGGTGAAGATCTTGAGGCCGGACTGCTTGAGCAGATCCGGGCCGAAGCGGTTCTGGATCTCCCGCTTGAGCAGCCCCATGAAGGCCGGAGTACGGCCATAGCTCATCTGGCCGCGGGCGATGATGCCAAGGGGCTGCTTGCTGGCCAGGTCATACTCGGCCTGGGTCAGGCTGCCGTGATCCGCCAGCAGTTTCAGCACCAGATCCCGGCGCGCCTTGGCCCGGTCCGGGAAGCGCCAGGGATCGTAATAGGAGGGGCCCTTCACCATGCCCACCAGCAGGGCCACCTGATCGATGTCCAGCTCGTTGACCGGAATACCGAAGTAGAAGTAGGAGGCGAGCCCGAAGCCGTAGACCCCCTGGGAGAAGTTCTGCCCCAGATAGACCTCGTTGAGGTAGGCCTCCAGGATCTCGTCCTTGCTGTAGCGGTAGTCGATGAGCACCGCCATGTAGGCTTCCTGCAGTTTGCGCCACAGGCTGCGCTCACGGGTCAGGAAGAAGTTCTTGGCGAGCTGCTGGGTGAGCGTACTGCCCCCCTGCACGGTGCGCCCCGCCAGCAGGTTGGCTGCCATGGCGCGCATGATGGCCACCGGCGAGACGCCGCCGTGCTGGTAGAAGTCCCTGTCTTCCGTGGTGAGCAGCGTCACCAGCAGGCTGTCCGGCACCTCGGAAAGACGTACCAGCAGGCGGTCTTCCCGATCCTCGGTGTTGAGGCGATCGAGCAGCACCGGGTCCATCTGGGCATAGCCGAGCTGGCGCTGGTTCTCCAGGGACTGGATCCCCTCGAGGCGCGCCCCGTTGAAGGTGAGGCGCAGGCCACGGGCACCGTCGGCACCGTCGTGGAACTCGAACGGCCGGCGCACCAGCTCGATGCGATTGCCGCTCACCGCGTACTCACCCGGGGTATGGGGCTGACGCACCTGCTTGTAGCTCAGCATGTTGAGCTCGCGCAGCATCTGGGTCTGGGAGAGCCGCTGGCTGGGATAGAGCTCCAGCGGGCGGCTGTAGACCATCACCGGCAACTGCCACTTCTCGCCGTCGAAGCGCTCGCGCACCTTGGTGTCGAGATAGATGCCAAACACCACCATGAAGGCCGCCACCACCAGAGAGAGCTTGAAGCCCAGCCAGAACAGGGTGCGCCAGATGGTGCGTTTGGGCGCCGCCTTCTTGGGCGTGCGCTTGCGTCGTTGGGTTGCCATAAATCCTCTTGTCGTTCTCTTCGCCATCCCGCTGATGCGAGCGGCCTGCGATGCCTGTTGTGGAGGGGGACTGTGCCACCGCCATCTTGTTCTGATCGTACCGACCGATCACTGTCCCGTCGGCTACTCCTGCAATCCCATCTTCTTCTTGGTCACCCGGGTCGGCATCGCCTCCAGCGGGTTGTCCGGCCAGTAGTGACGGGGGTAGCGCCCCTTCATCTCTTTTTTCACCTGCTCATAGGATCCCGCCCAGAAGGCGGCGAGATCCGCGGTGATCTGCAAGGGGCGCTGGGCCGGGGAGAGCAGCTCCACCACCAGGGGGACCCGGCCATCGGCCACGCATGGGGTGGCGCCCAGCCCGAACATCTCCTGGATGCGCACCGGGATCGCCGGCGCCTGACCCGGCTGGTAGCGGATCCGCACCCGGCTGCCGGTCGGTGCGGTGAAGTGGCTCGGCAGCGCCTCGTCCAGCCGCCTTGGCAGGGGCCAGGGCAGAGACTGGCGCAGGATGTCGCTCATGTCGAGCCGCTTCAACTGCTCCAGCCGGGTCATGCCGCTCACCGCCGGCAGCAGCCACTGCTCGAGGTCGGCCAGCAGGCTCTCCTCATCCATGGCGGGCCAGGCTTCGTCGGGCAGCCAGTCGCGGGCGCAGCGCAAGCGGGCCAGCAGCCCCTCGCTGCTCTCGTCCCAGGGCAGCACGTGCAGCCCCTTGCGCCGAATGCCTTGCAGCAGGCAGCGCCCCTTCTGTTCATCGGAGAGATCCGTCAACGGCCGCTGGCCGAGCACCAGCTCGCCGAGCACCTGCTGGCGCTCCGCACGCACCCGTTCCTCCCGATCGTCCCAGTCGAACCACTGGCGCTCGCCGACCAGCTCGGGCAGCTGGCGCACCAGCTCATCCAGCACCACCGGCTCGGCGATGAAGATACGGCTGCCGCGCTCGTTCTGACCCATTTCGACGGCCACGATGGCCCCCTGCCCCTGGCAGGGATGCCCTTCTACCAGATCGCAGCTCACCCCGCCACTGAGCTGATAACGGCTGCCACTGCGCAGCTTGCCGATGCGATCGGGCCAGGCGAGGGCGCACAGCAACCCCAGCCATTGACCCTGCGGGCTGCTTGCCCGCACGCCGAGCCGCTCGAACCAGCGGGCCGCCCCCTGGCGCAGGGCGCCCTGACGGCGGTGGAACAGCACGGACAGGCGCTCCGATCCTCGCAGATCTTCTTCCAGCAGCGCCACCAGGAAAGCCGCATCGGCGACAATCCCTGTCAGACCCTCGGATTCCAGCTCCCGGGCCCGCAGCAACATGCGGGCGAGGCGGGGATGGGTGCCGAAGGCCGCCATGGCACGGCCTGCCGGGGTAAGTTGTTGCTCACCCTCCGGGGCCATGGCGCCCAGGGCCACCAGCAACCGCCGGGCGCTGGCCACGGCGGCAGGGGGCGGCATGTCCAGCAGGGGCAGCGCCTCCACCCGGGCCCCCCACTGGGCGGCGTCCATCAGCAGGCCGGTGAGCTCTTGCGTCAGGATGTCGGGGGGACTCTGCTCGGCGAGGCGCTCCTGCACCTCGCAGCTCCAGAGCCGGTAGCAGACGCCGGGGCCAAGCCGCCCTGCCCGCCCCGCCCGCTGGGTGGCGGAGGCTTTGGCGATGGGCCGGGTCTCCAGCCGGGTAACGCCGCTCTTGATATCGAAGGTGGCGCGCCGCTCCAATCCGCTATCGATGACCACGGAGATCCCCTCGATGGTGAGGGAGGTCTCCGCCACGTTGGTGGTGAGCACCAGCTTGCGGCGACCCGCAGGCGCAGGCTCGATGGCCGCTTGCTGGGCCGCGAGGTCAAGACGGCCATAGAGGGGAGCCAGGGTCACATCCCCTGGCAACCGCCCTTCCAACCACTGTGCCAGCCGCTCTATCTCCCCCTGTCCCGGCAGGAACACCAGGGCACTGCCAGCCTGACTGGCGAGCGCCTCCAGCACCACAGCGCCGACCTGGGGTTCCAGCCACAGCTGACGGTTGGCGGGGCGATAGTGGTACTCGATGGGAAAGCCGCGCCCCTCGGAGCGCACCACGGGGGCACCTGGCAGCAGGCGCTCCAGGGCCATGCCATCCAGAGTGGCGGACATCACCAGCAGCTTGAGATCATCGCGCAACCCCTGCTGGCTTTCGATGGCGAAGGCCAGCGCGGTATCGGCGTGCAGGCTGCGCTCGTGGAACTCGTCAAAGATGACGAGCGACACGCCGCTGAGCTCAGGATCCTGCTGCAGCATCCGGGTCAGCACCCCCTCGGTCACGATCTCTAGCCGGGTCTGGCTGCTGGTGCGGCTCTCCCCGCGCACTCGCAGGCCGATGCGCTCGCCCACCTTCTCCCCCAGCTGACGCGCGAGGAAGCTCGCGATGTTGCGCGCCGCGAGGCGCCTGGGCTCCAGCATGATGATGCGCCCGGGCAGCCGGTGCTGGCGCACCAGCTCCAGGGGCAGCAGGGTCGATTTGCCAGCGCCGGGGGGCGCCTGCAGGATCACGCTGGTATGGCTGTCGAGGGCTGCAAAGAGTTCGGGCAACACCGGGACGATGGGGAGGGAAGACAAAGCGATGGGCACCTTCTGTGACACTTCTGAAAAGGGGTCCATTCTGCCACAGCCTCCCGGCCATCGTAAGCGCCCCTGCCGGGCAGGGGCAGGAAGCGTCAGGTGCAACACGGCAAGACATCCCGGGAGCGGCTGCCATAGAATGGCCCTTATCCGATGCCCATCACGAGGACCAACACGCCGCATGCCCAAACTCTTCTTTGCCCTGCCCCTGCCAGAGCTTGCCCCCGAGCTTGCGACCTGGCGAGACCAGCGCCCCTGGCCCGGCCAACCGGTGCCCGAGAGCAACCTGCACCTGACCCTGGCCTTTCTCGGGGAGGCCGACGAAACGACCCAGGCTCGCCTGATCGCGGCCGCCGAGCGACAGCACTGCCCCCCTTTCAGCGTCCATCTGGATCAGACCGGCTGGTTTCAGCGCGCCAAAGCCGCCTGGGTGGGACCCGGTGAGTGGCCGAACGAGCTGACCGTGCTCGCGAGGGCACTGCGCCGCCACGGTGAAAAACTCGGGCTGGGCAACGGCGAGCAGGGCTATCGCCCCCACGTCACCCTGTCGCGCAAGGCGGGCGAGGCCCCCGGCGAGCTGCCTGCGCCGGATTTTCTGCTCAGGGCCGATCGCTTCTGCCTCTATCAATCCGTCAGCACGCCGGACGGCGTCCACTACGAACCGCTCGCCTGCTGGCCCCTGCGGGCCCGCGTCAAAAACCCGCACCGCGAGGAGCTCACCCCATGATCTTCGATCCCCCCCTGCAGTCCGGGCAGCTGATCTCCCGCTACAAGCGCTTCCTGACGGATGTCGCGCTCGACAACGGCGAGGTGCTCACCATCCACTGCGCCAATACCGGTGCCATGACCGGCTGCGCCCTGCCGGGCACCCGGGTCTGGTACTCCACATCCGACAACCCCAAGCGCAAGCTGCCAAACAGTTGGGAAATCGCCGAGAGCCCGGCGGGTCACTTCATCTGCGTCAACACGGCCCGTGCCAACCAGATCGCCCGAGAGCTCATCGAACAGGGCGCTCTCGCTCCCCTGGCAGGCTATGCCAGACTGCGCACCGAAGTGAAATACGGGGAAGAGAACAGCCGCATCGACCTGCTGCTGGAAGATGACCACAGACCGGATTGTTACATCGAGGTGAAATCCGTCACCCTGCTCGACGAGCGGGAGCAACCCGGCATGGGGTACTTCCCCGATGCGGTCACCACCCGCGGCGCCAAGCACTTGCGTGAATTGATGGCCATGAAGGCGGCAGGGCACCGGGCCGTGCTGCTGTTCATGGTATTGCACTCCGGCATCGCGAGAATGCGCCCTGCAGCCCATATCGATCCGCACTATAGTCAGCTTGTTGAACAGGCGATGGCGGCAGGGGTTGAAATTTTATGCTATCGCCCCCATGTTGGGGTGCAGGGCATGGTGGCTCAGGATTTTATCCCATTTGAATCTGACCATATGCTACCCGAGGGCAGAGAATAAATGCAGAAGTGGGTAACATTATTGATAAGGCTTGTTTGCCTCCCGTTGACCCTTCTGCTATAGATGTCGCCCTCAATTTATGGATGGCACGGGTAGCGTGCTGAATTAGGAGACAGGGCATGCCAACAGGCGAAAACAGGAAATCTCTGGGCCCCCTGGCCATTGCGGGTGTAGAGCCTTACCAGATGAAAGCCGGTGAGGAGTACATGAATGACCAACAGAAGGTACATTTTCGCAAGATCCTGGGAGCCTGGCGCAACCAACTGATGCAGGAAGTTGACCGCACCGTCGACCACATGAAGGATGAGGCTGCCAACTTCCCGGATCCCGTGGATCGCGCCGCGCAAGAAGAAGAGTTTGCTCTCGAACTGCGCACCCGCGACCGTGAACGCAAGCTGATCAAGAAGATCGAGAAAACCTTGCTGCTGCTCGAAGAAGATGACTTCGGTTACTGCGAGCATTGCGGCATCGAGATCGGCATCCGCCGTCTGGAAGCCCGTCCGACCGCAGACCTCTGCGTGGACTGCAAGACGCTGGCCGAGATCAAGGAAAAACAGATGGCTGGCTGATGCCGCCCATCCACAGAAACGAAAAGGGAGCCCAGGCTCCCTTTTTTATTGAGCTTTTGGCCGGGCCGTCCCAGAATGCAGCCTCAATGCATCGCCTACCCGAATTGCCATGGTCATGACATCCCCCTCCCGACGCCCCTATGTGGGCCGCTTCGCCCCCTCACCGTCCGGCCCGCTCCACTTCGGCTCCCTGGTCGCCGCCCTTGGCAGCTTCTTGCAGGCCAGGGCGCAGCAGGGACGCTGGCTGGTGCGCATCGAAGACATCGACCCCCCGCGGGAGATGCCGGGAGCGGCTGACCTTATCCTCACCACCCTGGAGGCACACGGTCTTGGCTGGGATGGGGAGGTGATGTTCCAGAGCGCGCGCCATGGCCGCTATGACGAGATCATCGATCAGCTCTATCGGGCCGGGGATCTCTACTGGTGCTACTGTACCCGACGCGAAATCATGGCCGCAGGGGGG
The DNA here is from genome assembly GCF_040908465.1 of Aeromonas sp. R10-1. NCBI lineage: Bacteria > Pseudomonadati > Pseudomonadota > Gammaproteobacteria > Aeromonadales > Aeromonadaceae > Aeromonas > Aeromonas sp. R10-1. The sequence goes on along the minus strand of NZ_JBFODT010000039.1, from coordinate 307,781 downwards.
TTCTACAACGGTCATTGCCGCACCCTGGGGCTGACCGCCGAGGGGTGTGCCGCCCGTTTGCGCCAGCACCACCCGGTCTATCGGTTCGAGGATGCGCTTCAGGGAGAGATCACCGTCCCCGCGGCGCTGGCGGAGGAGGACTTCATCGTGCGCCGCCGGGACGGGCTCTACGCCTACAACCTGGCGGTGGTCGTAGATGACATGGACAGCGGCATCACCGAGATCGTCCGCGGCGCCGATCTGCTGGAGCCCACTGTGCGCCAGATTGCCCTCTACCAGACCCTGGGGGCAGAGGTGCCCGCCTGGGTGCACTTGCCGCTGGCGGTGCAAGCGGATGGCAACAAGCTCTCCAAGCAGAACCATGCGCCGGCGCTGTCGCAGGACGAGGTACGACCGGCCCTGTGGCAGGCGCTGCACTTTCTCGGTCAGTGCCCGCCGCCCGAGCTGATGGCGAGTCGGATCGACGAGATCATAGGCTGGGGCATCGCCCACTGGCAGCTGGTCCGGGTGCCCCGCCAGCAGAAGATCCCGCAAGGGCAAAGCTAGCCCCGGCTGCATTTCTTGCCCCAAAAGGACCAATCAAGGGGAAGCAGGCCACACCGTTTCTCATTTGGTTGGGGCTGAGCTATGATAGGCCGCTATTTTTTTGGCCTCCCGTCAATTTGAAGTCATAACGAGGTGTACCATTTTTTCCCAGATCGCAAACTTTTGCCGCAAAGTGCTCGGCAAGGAAGACGGCGAGCAGTCGGTGGAGTCCCCCATTCCGGCACGTGTCGCCGGACAGCGCCGTACCTTGAGCCGTGACCAGCACCCGATTTCGCGCAAAGAGATCAGCGAGAATGCCCTCAAGGTGCTCTATCGCCTGAACAAGGGGGGCTATGAGGCCTACCTGGTCGGCGGCGGCGTCCGTGACCTGCTGCTCGGGAAGACCCCCAAGGATTTCGACATCGCCACTGACGCAACGCCGGAGCAGATCAAGGCACTGTTCAGCAACTGCCGCCTGATTGGCCGCCGTTTCCGCCTGGCCCACATCGTCTTTGGTCGTGACGTGATCGAAGTGGCCACCTTCCGGGGTCACCACCATCAGGTCAATACCAGCAAGCATGTGTCGGCCCAGTCCGATGAAGGCATGCTGCTGCGGGACAACGTCTACGGCACCATCGAAGAGGATGCCGAGCGTCGCGACTTTACCGTCAACGCCCTCTACTACAGCGCCAAGGATTTCACCCTGCACGATTTCGAGGGTGGGCTGGAAGACCTGGCCGCGCGCAGACTGGAGCTGATTGGCGACCCCGAGACCCGCTACCGGGAAGATCCGGTGCGGATGCTGCGCGCCGTGCGCTTCGCCGCCAAGCTCGACATGACCATCAGCCCGCGCACCGCCGCGCCCATCCGGGAGCTGGCCCCGCTGCTGCAGGACATCCCGGCCGCCCGCCTGTTCGAGGAGACCCTCAAGCTGTTCCTGGCGGGGGATGGGCTGGCCACCTACAAGCTGCTGCGGGAATACGGGCTGTTCCAGCCGCTGTTCCCCCAGGTAGCCGCCCTGTTCACGCCCCACGGCAACTCGCCCTACGAGCAGTTCATCGAGCAGGCGCTGATGGACACCGATGCCCGGGTCCGTGAAGAGAAGCGCGTCACCCCCGCCTTCCTCTACGCCACCCTGCTGTGGGGTGCCGTCGAGGCCCGCGGCCGCGTGCTGGAAAACGAGAGCGGCCTGCCCTGGTACGATGCCTTCATGCTGGCCATCAACGAGGTGCTGGACAACCAGGTGCGGATCATCGCCGTGCCGCGCCGCTTCACCACGGACGTGCGCGACATCTGGGCCCTGCAACAGCGCCTGACCCGCCGCCAGGGCAAGCACCCCGAGCGCGCCATGGAACACCCGAAATTCCGTGCGGCCTTCGACTTCCTGTTGCTGCGCAACCGGGTCGAGCGCGGCCTCGGCGAGCTGGCGAGCTGGTGGGAGCGCTATGTGGCCTCCAACCCGGATGTGCGCCCGCAACTGCAACGGGAGGCGACCCGCCGCCCGGCGAGCGGCGAGCGCGCCGACTCCCGCAGCGGTGATGGCGAGAAGCGCAGCGGCAATGGCCGCAACCGCCGTCGCCCCCGTCGCCGCAAGCCGAAGTCTGCAGAGTAAGGATCCGCCGATGATCGAGGTCTTCGTCGCCATCGGCTCCAACCTGGCCGACCCCCTCGGCCAGGCTCGTCGCGCCATCGCCGCGCTGGCAACCCTGCCCGAGTCCGAGCTGCTGCAGACCTCCCACCTTTACGGCAGCCGCCCCATGGGCCCTGCGGATCAGCCGGACTACGTCAATGCCGTGGCGCACCTTGCCACCCGCCTCAGCCCCCTGGCGCTGCTGGACGAACTGCAGCGCATCGAGCAGGCACAGGGGCGAGTGCGCAAGGATGAGCGCTGGGGCCCTCGTACCCTGGATCTCGATCTGCTGCTGTACGGTGACGAAGTCATCCGACATGAGCGCCTGACGGTGCCTCACTATGGCATGAAGGAGCGGGAGTTCGTCCTGCTGCCCCTTGCCGAGATAGCCCCCTCCCTGGTGCTGCCCTGCGGCACCCCGCTCACCGAACTGGTTGCCCGCTGCCCGCGCAATGGACTCGCGATCCTGACTGGTGCAGCAGGCGAGTAGAGAAGAGTAGGAACAACGTAATGAGCAAGATCACCATTACCCACCTGCAGAAGATGAAGCAGGACGGACAGAAAATCACCGCCATCACCGCCTATGACGCCACCTTCGCCAAGCTGTTCGACGACGAGGGCGCCCAGGTGCTGCTCATCGGCGACTCCCTCGGCATGGTATTGCAGGGCGGAGACGACACCCTGGCGGTCAGCATGGACGAGATGGTCTATCACACCCGCTGCGTGGTGCGCGGTACCACCAATGCCCTGGTGGTGACCGACATGCCGTTCATGAGCTACGCCACCCCAGAGCAGACCTACCAGAACGCGGCGCGCCTGATGGCGGCCGGTGCCCGCATGGTGAAGATGGAAGGGGGGGACTGGCTGTGCGACTCCATCCGCCACCTGACCCGTAATGGGGTGCCGGTGTGCGGCCATCTCGGCCTGACCCCGCAATCCGTCCACGTGTTTGGCGGCTTCAAGGTGCAGGGGCGCGACGAATTCCACGCCCAGGAGATCTACCGCCAGGCACTGGAGCTGCAAGCGGCCGGCATCCAGTTGCTGGTGCTCGAGTGCGTGCCCGTCTCTCTGGCAGAGCGCATCACCAAGGCGCTGCGCATTCCGGTGATCGGCATCGGTGCCGGCCCTGCCACCGACGGCCAGATCCTGGTGATGCACGATGCCTTCGGCATCACCTCGGGTTATGTGCCCAAGTTCACCAAGAACTTCCTGGCCGAGACCGGTGACATGCGTGCCGCCATTCGTCTCTACGTGCAGCAGGTGAGCGAGGGGACCTTCCCCGGCCCCGAGCACTGCTTCAACTGACTTTCTGTCGTCATGAGCGCGGGGGCCTGTGCCCCCGTCTCGCCCTCCCCCTGACGACCCCCTCTTTTATTGATTCATCTGAAGGTGAACTGACGATGTTGGTTGTGAACAATCCCGCCGCGCTGCGCGAGCAGATCGGTCAATGGCATCGCGAAGGCCGCGCCATCGCATTCGTGCCCACCATGGGCAATCTGCATCAGGGTCATCTCACCCTGGTCGAGGAGGCCCGCCGCCATGGCGACAAGGTGGTGGTCAGCATCTTTGTGAACCCCTTGCAGTTCGACAAGGCCGAGGATCTCGCCAACTACCCCCGCACCCTGGAGCAGGATTGCGCCGCCCTGGAGGACGCCGGTGTGGACCTGGTCTTCACCCCGACGCCGGAGATCATGTATCCCCAGGGGCTCGCCAGCCAGACCTTCGTCGAGGTGCCCGGCATCTCCAGCCTGCTGGAAGGGGCACTGCGTCCGGGACATTTTCGCGGGGTCAGCACCGTGGTCACCAAGCTGTTCAATCTGGTACAGCCGAACGTGGCCTGCTTTGGCGAGAAGGATTACCAGCAGCTCGCGCTCATTCGCAAGATGGTGGCCGACATGGCCATGCCCATCGAGATCGTGGGCGTGCCGACCGTGCGGGCCGAAGACGGGCTGGCCCTCTCTTCGCGCAACGGCTATCTGACCGCTGCCGAACGGGCCATCGCCCCCGAGCTCGCGCGCACCATGAACTGGATTGCCGGGCAGATTGAAGCGGGGAACAGTCACCTCCCCTCCCTGGTTGCCCAGGCCAGCCAGCGCCTCGACAACGCGGGATTCAGGACGGATGCCATCGACATCGTCGATGCCGACACCCTGGAATCCGCCAGCGCCGAGAGCCAGCGCCTGGTGATCCTGATGGCCGCCTATCTGGGCAAGGCCCGCCTCATCGACAACCGGGTCGTCGCCCTGAGGGGTTGAGACACGGCAAGGAGACCACGATGTCCAAGAAGGTTTACTGCATCGCCCAGTTCCAACCCAAGCCGGGCCAGGAGCAGGCCCTGTTCCGCGTCCTGCAAGGGCTCGAACCCGACACCCTGCGTGAAGATGGCTGCCTGCAGTACATCGTCACCCGCCACATCCAGAGCCCCTTTGCCGAGGGGGAGAGCTTCCCCATCGTCTTCAACGAGATCTGGCGCGACATGGCGAGCTTCGAGGCCCACTGCCAGCGCGCCGGTATCAAGGCCTTCTTCGAGCGCTACTGCCTCGCGGATGATGGCCTCGCGGCCAAGTGGAACGTCTGCGTCTACAGCGACGAGCCCGCGGACTACGATGCCCCGGCCCTCTGAGGCCGAAACGTGCAAATAAAAAGGCGCCCGAGGGCGCCTTTTTGCTGGCGGGTGTGCGCCTCAGTGGCGCAGACCGGTGCCGCGGGAGATGAGCCACCAGGCCATCCCGTAGAGCACCAGGATGAAGCCGATGATGATGAGATAGGCGGTGCCGAGGGGCACGTCGGAGATCCCGAGGAAGCCGTAGCGGAACGCGTTCACCATGTAGATGATGGGGTTCACCTGGGAAACCCCCTGCCAGAACGGCGGCAGCAGGGTGATGGAGTAGAAGACGCCCCCCAGATAGGTCAGGGGAGTCAGGATGAAGGTCGGGATGATGCTGATGTCATCGAACGACTTCGCGAACACCGCGTTGATGAGTCCCCCCAGGGAGAAGAGGATGGAGGTGAGCAGCACGGTCACGCAGACGCTGAACAGGTGATGGATCTGCAGCGGCACGAAGAACAGCGACACCAGGGTGACGATGAGGCCGACACAGAGGCCGCGCGCCACACCACCGCCCACATACCCCGCGATGATGATGTAGTTGGGCACCGGCGCCACCAGCAGCTCCTCCACGTTGCGCTGGAACTTGGCGCTGTAGAAGGAGGAGGCGACGTTGGAGTAGGAGTTGGTGATGACCGACATCATGATGAGGCCGGGCACGATGAACTCCATGTAGCTGAAGCCACCCATGTCACCGATGCGCGAGCCGATGAGGTTGCCGAAGATGACGAAGTAGAGGCTCATGGTGATGGCGGGCGGCACCAGGGTCTGGATCCAGATCCGGGTGAAGCGGCTCACTTCCTTGGCCAGAATGCTCTTGAAGGCGATGTAATAGGTCATGGGGTTCATGCTTTGCGACCCTCCTCTACCAGATTGACGAACAGCTCTTCCAGCCGGTTCGCCTTGTTGCGCATGCTGAGCACCTTCACCCCCTGGGCGGAGAGCTGCTCGAACAGGCTGTTGAGGGACTGGCTCTTCTCCAGCTCCACTTCCAGGGTGTTCTCATCCTGCATCCGGCCGTTGAACTCGGGCAAGGCCGGTACGGTGGAACCCGGCACCAGATCCAGCAGGAAGGTCTCGCGACCCAGCTTGCCGAGCAGGCTCTTCATGCTGGTGTTCTCGATGAGACGGCCCTTGTCGATGATGCCGATGTTGCGGCACAGCATCTCGGCCTCTTCCAGGTAGTGGGTGGTCAGGATGATGGTCACCCCCTGCTCGTTGAGATCCTTGAGGAAACTCCACATGGAACGGCGGATCTCGATGTCCACCCCGGCGGTCGGCTCATCCAGGATCAGCAGCTTGGGCTCATGCATCAGGGCGCGGGCAATCATCAACCGGCGCTTCATGCCACCGGAGAGAGTGCGGGCCGCCATGTCGCGCTTGTCCCACAGATCGAGCTGGCGCAGGTACTTCTCGGCGCGCACCTTGGCCTCGGCCCGCGGCACTCCATAGAAACCGGCCTGGTGAGTCACTATCTGGCTCACCTTCTCGAACTGGCTGAAGTTGAACTCCTGGGGCACCAGGCCGAGCTGGGACTTGGCCAGCTCCAGATCGGTATCGATGTCATGACCGAATACCTTCACCTTGCCGGCACTCTTGTTGACCAGTGAGCTGATCACGCCGATGGTGGTGGATTTGCCCGCCCCGTTGGGACCGAGCAGGGCGAAGAAATCCCCCTGTTTGACGGTGAGATCGATGCCCTTGAGGGCTTCGACGCCCCCCTGATAGGTCTTCTTCAGACCGCTGATTTCCAATGCGTTCATTGCAACCCCTGTGATGGATGAGCCCATCTCGAGACAGAAAAGGCGGCTGTGACGCCGCCTGAAGACAGTCGATGGCGGGCCGGCCAGCCTGCCTTGCTACTTCGGACCCGGCTTACTCTTGCGGTACCACCTTGCCAATGAAAGGCAGGTTACGGTACTTCTGGGCGTAGTCAATGCCACAGCCCACCACGAACTCGTCCGGGATGGAGAAGCCAAGCCAGTCCACCGGCACCTGAACCTCGCGGCGGGACGGTTTGTCCAGCAGGGTGCAGATGGCCAGGGATTTCGGCTCGCGCAGGGAGAGGATCTCGCGCACCTTGTTGAGGGTGTAACCGGTGTCGATGATGTCCTCGACGATCACCACGTCCTTGCCTTTGATGTCGTCATCCAGATCCTTGAGGATGCGCACGTCACGGGTGCTGTGCATGCCGGAGCCATAGCTGGAGGCAGTCATAAAGTCCAGGGTGATGGGCAACTGGCACTGACGGCAGAGATCAGCCAGGAAGACGCAGGAGCCGCGCAACAGGCCGATCATGACCACTTCCTCGGAGCCCTGGTAACGGGCGGTAATCTCTTCACCCAGCGTGGCGATCCGGGCTGCAACCTCGGCCTCGGGGATCATCACCTCGACAATGTGTTTCATCACATACTCCAATAAAGACCAAAGGGTTATTGGCCGTTCATTAACGTCAAAACCGAGGATTCTACCACTCCAACCAGTGGGCGTCAGGCATACGTGATGCTTTTATCGGCTTATTTTAATTGATAGAGTTAGCAAGCCTTCGGGCATTATCGGTGACAATACTATAAACACCATAATCAATAACTATTAGATGAAAAAACTATGGAACCACGCGCAGAAATAAGACGTCGAACCCGGCTTTCGCCGGAGGCTCGCCGTGATCAATTGATGGAGTGTGCCGTCGAGGTATTTTCCCGTCGCGGCATCGGCCGTGCGGGGCATGCCGAGATAGCCGAACAGGCAAAGGTCTCGGTTGCGACCGTTTTTAACTATTTCAATACTCGTGAAGATCTGGTCGACGAAGTGCTGACAGAAATCGAAGCCTTCGTACAGCAGATCCTCGAACAGGCCTACAACGGTCAGGGCTCCGCCAGGGAGAGCATTCACCGCCACGTGAAGCTGTTCGTTGACGCCGCCTATGACAAGCCCGATCACGCCAGCATCTGGCTGGAGTGGAGCTCCTCGGTGCGGGAAGAAGTGTGGCCTCGCTACACCCGGCTGCTGGACAAGGCGCTGGAGCGCATTGCCCCCCACCTGCAACGGGCCATCGACAACGGCGAGATTCAGAGCGTGCTGTCGGCGCAGGATCTGGCCCGCTCCCTGACCGGTTTTGGCTATGTGATGATGCAGATGATCAATCAGCCGCAGCGTCCGAGCCGGGAAGAGGTGACGGATTTCCTGTTCAAGTACGTGACGGCCCCCATCCAGGCCAGCTGACTCGTGCAGATGTTGACAAAGCGGCGNCAGCCCGGCGCCGCTTTTTTGTCCGCTCCCCGCCGTATCAGTGGTTTGCATAACCCCAGCGACTGGTCAACTCATGCTCGACACCCAAGTGGTCGAGGATGCGGGCGACCATGAAGTCCACCAGATCTTCGATGCTTTTGGGTTCATGGTAGAACCCTGGCGCCGCCGGCATGATGGTCACGCCAAGACGGGCAAGCTTGAGCATGTTCTCCAGATGGATCGCCGAGAAGGGGCTCTCCCGGGGCACCAGAATCAGCTGGCCCCGCTCCTTGATCACCACGTCCGCCGCGCGCTCCAGCAGGTTGTCCGAGGTGCCGTTGGCAATGGCCGAGACGGTGCCCATGGAGCAGGGGCAGACCACCATCTGTTTGGGGGCCGCCGAGCCGGAAGCCACCGGCGAGAACCACTCCTCCTTGCCGCAGGCGACGATCTGACCCTCTTTGGCACCATATTGGCGACAGAGGTACGCCGACAGCTCCCTGGGAGAGCCCGGCCAATCCTGCTGCTGCTCGGTCTTGAGCACAACCCTGGCCGCCGAGGAGGCGAGCAGGAAGACCCGATAGTCCGCCTGCACCAGGCATTCCAGCAGGCGCAGGGCATAGGGGGCGCCGGAGGCGCCGGTCAGCGCCAGGGTGATGGCCTTGTTCATGATGCGCTCTGCAGCTCCTTGAGGCGGGCGATCAGCTTGTCGTGAATGCCGCCGAACCCGCCGTTGCTCATGATCAGAATATGATCCCCTGGGCGGCTCTCGGCCACCAGGGCGCCAATCAGGGCATCAAGGGCCTCGAATACCCGGGCAGGCCGGGTCATGTGGGCCGTCACCTCCCCCAGATCCCAGCCGATGTTGGGGGGCTGGAAGAAGAACACCTCGTCGGCACCGTCGAAGCAACCGGCCAGCTCCTCCTTGTGAACCCCGAGCTTCATGGTGTTGGAGCGGGGCTCCAGCACTGCCAGGATGCGGGCCTTGCCCACCTTGGCGCGCAGTCCACCCAGGGTGGTCTCGATGGCGGTGGGGTGGTGGGCGAAGTCGTCATAGACGCTGATGCCGGCCACTTCCCCTTTCAGCTCCATGCGCCGCTTGGGGGACTTGAACTGGCAGAGGGCGTTGATCCCGTGCTCCACCATGACACCGGCATGACGGGCGGCGGCGATGGCCATCAGACCGTTGTTGACGTTGTGCTCTCCGATGCACTCCCAGTGCACCTCCCCCTGCTTGACCCCATCCAGCCACACCTCGAAGGCGGAGCCGTCGTCCGCCAGCTTGACCGCCTTCCACTTGGCGTCGTCCTGACCAACCAGCTCCACCTCGCTCCAGCAGCCCATCTCGCGCACGGCGGTAAGGTTGTCATCGCCTTTGGGGAAGAGCACCCGGCCGTTGCTCGGCACGGTGCGCATCAGGTGGTGGAACTGGCGCTGGATGGCGGCGAGATCCGGGAAGATGTCCGCGTGGTCGAACTCCAGGTTGTTCATCACCAGGGTGCGCGGGTGATAGTGGACAAACTTGGATCGCTTGTCGAAGAAGGCGCAATCATATTCGTCCGCTTCAATCACAAAGAAGGGAGCCGAGCCGAGACGGGCGGAAACCGGGAAGTTGCCCGGCACGCCGCCGATGAGGAAACCGGGTTCCAGCTTGGCATACTCCAGCACCCAGGCCAGCATGCTGGCGGTGGTGGTCTTGCCATGGGTGCCCGCGACGGCCAGCACCCAGCGATCTTTCAGCACGTGCTCCAGCAGCCACTGGGGGCCGGAGATATAGGGCAGATTGCGGTCCAGCACATATTCCACACAGGGGTTGCCACGGCTCATGGCATTGCCGATCACCACCAGATCCGGCGCCGGATCGAGCTGGGAGGGGTCGTAGCCTTCGGTCAGTTCGATGCCCTGTTGCTCGAGCTGGGTGCTCATGGGGGGATAGACGTTGGCGTCGGAGCCGGTCACCCGATAGCCAAGCTGTTTTGCCAACACCGCCAGACCACCCATGAAGGTGCCGCAGATCCCGAGAATGTGAATGTGCATACCGCTGCCTTTTCCAGTAAAGGGAGTGCGCATTCTAGGGTCTGTTGACCCGGTGGCACAAGCCGCGCCCATGGGGAGCGAAGGCATCGGCGCCCGCAGACGACAGAAATCGGGCAAGCGCGGGTAAAAGCCACCCTCCAGCACGCCACCCGGCCCTTGAAATATGGTCATTTGACGGGACATCGCTATAATGTCGGCCTGCAAACTTGACTCCAACACTCAAAGGAAACGTCATGAGCCTGAACCTGGTACCGGCCGGCAAGAGCCTGCCTGACGACATCTACGTCATCATCGAAATCCCGCAGAACGCCGACCCGATCAAATACGAAGTCGACAAGGACAGCGGCGCCATCTTCGTTGACCGTTTCATGTCCACCCCGATGTTCTACCCGTGCAACTACGGTTACGTGAACGCCACTCTGTCCCTGGACGGGGATCCGGTCGACGTGCTGGTTCCGACTCCCTACCCGCTGCTGGCCGGCTCCGTCATCCGCTGCCGCCCGGTCGGTGTGCTGAAGATGACCGACGAATCTGGCGAAGACGCCAAGATCGTGGCCGTTCCCCACTCCAAGCTGACCAAGCAGTACGATCACATCCAGGATGTGAACGATCTGCCCGAGCTGCTGAAAGCCCAGATCCAGCACTTCTTCGAGCGCTACAAAGAGCTGGAGGCGGGCAAGTGGGTCAAGGTGGAAGGTTGGGGCGACAAGGTCGCTGCCGAAGCCGAAATCAAGACCTCTGCCGAGCGTTACGCTGCAAAATAAGCGTATTCCTCGCAAAAAAGGCGCCTTATGGCGCCTTTTTTATTGGTCGTTGCGGGGACGCTCCGGGGGGATCCCCCTGGATATAGAGGTCGCGCCCGTTTTGCCGATAGGGGCGGTAATAGTCATCACCGCAGCGATATTCCTGACCGGCACCTCCCACCAGATCGCAGTTGACCGGCAGCACCTCCAGCCACTTGATGGCCTGCTGGAAGCGCAGCCACTCCTGCCATTCATGCTCCCGGGCCAGTTGATCCCGCAGGGCGAAGGTATCCGCGCTGGACAATCCCTGATTGACGATGACCTGCCCCGCCAGCGCCGGCGTGGCCACCAATATCAGCAGAAACCGTGAAACAAGCTTCATGATGATTTCCCCCATGACTTATTTCCTGAATTAAATTTAAAGTCAGATCAGATAATTACCAATATATCTGTCACCAGACCAATCCAAATGCCGGTCACTCACCTAGTTGTTTATTATCAACCCAGGCGGAGGCGCACCATGAAACTGGCACAAGGCTTTCTGTGCAGTCTGCTCTTCGGCACCATGGCGCAGGCCAACGAGATCAACCTGAGCTGGCAGTGGCAATCTGCGGATGGTCAGCAAAAGCACCTGCAATTGACGGCGGATGAGCGCACCTTTTCAGCCAGCCGTCACGAGATGACACAGCTCGACACCGCCCTCAACTTCCCGCTGGAAACACTCTACTCCTACATCAGTCCGCGCCTCTACAACAGCATCAACCAGATCAACCAGCACAGCCCGGAGACGGCCACCAAGTTCCGCAACCTGGAACAGGCCTTTACCCTGCACGACAGCAGCCTCGAATCCGCCCAGTTCTGGCAGGCCTACCGGCAATATCAGGAGGACGCCTTCTACGAGATGCGGGTCCAGCCCTGCGTGCACCCGGCCAACCAGAAGCTGCCCTGTGTGCGCCCCAACTACTCCCAGCTGTTCTATCAGTTCAAGGGAGACCTCAAACCCCTGGCACAGCAGTTTTCGGCCAAGGATCTCGCCACCAGCGTCACCCTGCTGCAGGAGTGGCTGAGCGGCATCCCCACCCCGCCCGAGCAGATGGACCACTTCGCTCCGCCCTTGCAGGCCCTGCAGGACAACAAGGCCGACAGCGACGAGAAGGCGCTGCTCATGGCCAGTCTGCTGGCGGAGCTGGCGCCCCAGTACAGTCTCAGCATCATCTATCCGAACATCAGCATCGGCAGCGTCTCGCCGGCCTGGCTCGCCATCACGGCCGACAGCGGCCTTGAGGGAGACACCCTGGTGATCGGCAATCAGCGCCACGTGCTGCTCACCGGTTCTCCCCTGCTGGCCCAGCAGATGACCATGGCCCAGATTCCCTTGATCAGCGAACCGCTCTACTAGCCTCTTCTGACCATCACTTGCTTTTGATGGATGACATGCCATCCTTGCCGCCATCATTGGGGGATGGCGCCCATGTTGACAAGATCACCGTCGCACCCTGCATTATTTAACACTTTTTAAACAGATCCGATCAGTTTAGGATGTTCAGGGTCCCATTCCCTCGACCCAAAAATCGTTATAACATCACAAAGGAGTGTCATCCGGATGAAACATCTCGTGCTTACTCTGGCGCTGCTGCCAACCCTGGTCATGGCCCACAACATCAAGGAATCAACCCAGGTGCCGCTGGTCAACATCAGCGACAAGGGGGAGCTGGTGCTCAAGGAGAAGGAGATCAGCTATCAGCCCTGGCAGAGCAAGGTCCTGACCGGCAAGGTCTTCCTGATCCAGCACATTGCGGGTCGCTCCAGCGCCAAGGAGCTCAATGCCCCCATGATCGAGGCGATCAAGGCGGCCAAGCTGCCCCACGACAAGTACCAGACCGTCACCATCATCAACAGCAATGACGCCATCTGGGGCACGTCCGGTTTCGTGAAGAGCAGTGCCGAGGACAGCAAGAAGGAGTTCCCCTGGTCCGCCATGGTGCTGGATGCCAAGGGGATGGCCCGCAACGCCTGGGCGCTCACCCCGGAAAGTTCGGCCATCATACTGCTGGATAAAGAGGGCAAGGTGCTGTTTGCCAAAGATGGCCAGCTCGATGCCGCCGAGATAACCAAGGTGATGGGGCTCATCCAGTCCCATCTCTGAATCAGAGAGAAGGGCGCTGATGGCGCCCTTTCCACAAGGGTCTATGGGTCGTTCCACACTGACAATCTGGGTGTTGCTGCTGGGCTGGTTGTGGATGCAACCGGCGCTGGCACAGCACCCTCTTGAAGCTGCCCTGCCCGATCACGGTCATGCCTGCACCCTCTGCATCCTGCATCTGGATGGCAAGCTGGCACTGACGCCGACCCCCGTTCTCCCTCCCCTCTCCTCTGGCATCGACCGGTATATCGGCACTCCCCAACCGAGGGCGGCCACCGGCACCACGGGACATCGCCGTATCCGCGCCCCGCCGCCCCTTCATTGTTTCTTTTTTTGAACCAATCTTTTCTCTATTTATTCAAAAGGATTAACGATGAAAGCAGTCACCCTGTTGCTGGCCGCTGCCGCCTTCGGCGCCCAGGCCAATCACGACGAACACGAAAGCCACAGCCACGGTGCCCATGAGCACGGTCACGGCCACCTCAACCTGGTACTCGACGGCAACCAGCTGATGATCGAGTTGCAGGCCCCTGCCGCCGATCTGGTGGGCTTCGAGCATGCCGCCAACACCGATGAGGAGAAAGCACAGTATGCCAAGGCGGTGGCCCGCCTCCAGCAGCCCGACGCCCTCTTCCGTTTCGACCCGGCCGCCGGCTGCAAGCTGACCCAGCAGGAGCTGCAGGCCGCCAAGGAAGATCATGACCATGACCATGACCATGACCATGACCATGAGCACGAGCACGAGCACGACAAGGCTGATGGCGCTCACGATGAACACCATCACGACGACGCGGGCCATGCGGACATGGGGGCCATGTACACCTACACCTGCGCTACCCCGGCCAAGCTCACCGGTCTCGAGGCCACCCTGTTCAGCCTCTACCCGAGCCTGGAGAAGCTGAGCGTGCAGGGCATACTGCCCACCGGCCAGACCGCCGCCGAACTGACTCCGTCCGCCAACAAACTGGGCTGGTAACACCATGAAACATGCCGTGGTTGAGATCCGTGATCTGGCCTTTGCCTGGCCGGGTCACGAAGCAGTCCTCGATCTGCCCGCCCTTCGCATCCACGAGGGTGAGCGCGTCTTCATCAAGGGCCCATCGGGTTGTGGCAAGTCCACCCTGCTCGGGTTGCTGGCCGGTATCCAGACCGCCAACCACGGCACCCTGGAGGTGCTGGGCCAGCCCCTGGCCCGGCTTTCCGGCCGCGCCCGTGACCAGTTCCGGGCGGCCAATCTGGGGTACATCTTCCAGCAGTTCAATCTGCTGCCGTTTCTCTCGGTGCAGGACAACGTCACCGCTGCCCTCACCTTTTCACCCACCAAGCGGGCCCGCCTGACAGGGAGCCCCGAGCAGGAGGCGCGCCGCCTGCTGGCAGAACTGCAACTGCCGGATGAGGCGCTCCATCGCCCCGTCCACGCCCTCAGCATCGGCCAGCAGCAGCGAGTCGCCGCCGCCCGCGCCCTGATAGGCTCCCCTCCTCTGGTGATCGCCGACGAGCCCACCTCGGCCCTGGACACCGACAACCGGGCCGCCTTCATCCGGCTGCTGTTCGAGGAGTGCGACAAGCAGGGATCTACCCTGGTCTTCGTCAGTCACGATCCCTATCTGGAGCCCCTCTTCCCCCGGGTGGAGAACCTGCAACAGCTCAACCGGAGCGCGGCATGACCACACGCCATCATCTCGCAGCCCGTCCAGCCATCTCCCCTTCACTGCGGAGGCTTTCATGCTGAAACTCGCCCTGCAAAGTCTCTGGGCCCGTCGCCTCACCGCCGGGCTCACCCTGCTGGCCGTCGCCATCAGCGTCACCCTGCTGCTCGGGGTGGAGCGGGTGCGCAGTCAGGCACGGGACAGCTTCGCCAACACCGTCTCCGGCACCGATCTCATCGTCGGCGCCCGCTCCGGTCAGGTGAACCTGCTGCTCTATTCGGTGTTTCGCATCGGCAACCCCACCAACAACGTGGGCTGGGACTCCTACCAGGCGATCAAGACAAAGCCAGGCGTCGCCTGGACCATCCCCCTCTCCCTTGGCGACTCCCACAAGGGGTTTCGCGTGCTCGGCACCAACGGGGACTACTTCACCCACCTGAAGTACGGCCAGCAGCAGGCGCTCGTCCTGCGCGAAGGTCGCCCCTTCGAAACACCGTTTGAAGCGGTGCTGGGTGCCCAGGTGGCCGAAAAGCTCGGCTATCACCTGGATCAATCCATCGTCATCGCCCATGGCGCCGGCAACACCTCGTTCAGCCAGCATGACAACATGCCGTTCAAAGTGGTGGGGATCCTGGCCCCCACCGGCACCCCCATCGATCGCACCATTCATGTGCCGCTGGCGGGCATAGAGGCGATCCACCTGGGCTGGGACACCGGTCGTCACAGCAAGAACGTGACCCCGGAACAGGCGATGGCGCTGGATCTCACCCCCAAGACCATCACCGCCTTCATGGTGGGGCTGAGCAACCGGATCCTGGCGTTCCAGTTGCAGCGCAGCGTCAACACCTATCCCAAGGAGCCCCTGATGGCCATCCTGCCGGGAGCCGCCCTGCAGGAGCTCTGGGGGCTGATGAGCGTGGCGGAGACCGCCCTGTCGGTGATCGCGGGCTTCGTGGTGGTGGCGGGCCTCATCGGCATGCTGACCACCCTGCTCGCCGGCCTCAACGAGCGGCGCCGCGAGCTCGCCATTCTGCGCTCGCTGGGGGCGGGCCCTGCCCACCTCTTCCTGCTGCTGGCGCTGGAGGCGATGGCACTCACCACGGCGGGCATCGCCCTCGGGGTGGCCGCGCTCTATCTCGGTCAGGGGCTTGCTAGCCCCTGGCTGCTCAGCCACTATGGCCTGCAAATGAGCCTGGGTCTGCCGAGCGCCTATGAGTGGCAACTGCTGGGCCTGGTCTGGCTGGCGGGCATGGTGATCGGGCTGCTGCCTGCCGCCCGCGCTTACCGCTACAGCCTGAGCGACGGCATGAGCATTCGCGTCTGACCCGACGCATCCGACCAAGAGAGAAGAACAGATGATGAAGTGGAAAATAGTGGCGCTGCTGGCCAGCCTGCTGGTGCTGCCTGCCATGGCCGCAGATTACAAGACCATCGACTGGGATATCCTCATCCCGGAGGGGGAAAAACTGCTGCCACCGCCCCAGGTCAGCCATGATGGCGACTTCTCCTCGGTGCCACAGCCGGTGGGGGGCGTCAACAAGAAGCTGGATAATCAGGAGGTACGGATCCCCGGGTTCGTGGTGCCCCTGGAAGGGGATGCCAAGACCATCACCGCCTTCCTGCTGGTCCCCTACTTTGGCGCCTGCATTCACGTGCCGCCCCCGCCCACCAACCAGGTGATCTACGTGAGCTACCCCAAGGGGGCGCCGGTGGATGACCTCTGGGACGCCATCTGGGTCAAGGGCAAGATGCACACCGTCAGCTCCAGCCACGAGATGGCCACCGCTTCCTACTCCATGGACGCGGTCGAGGTCAGCGTCTACGAAGAGTGAGCCCCTGATGGCCTCCCCCGGGAGGCCATTTTTTATCCCGTGACGACCCCGGCAAAGGGATTGTTCATGGATCTGGTTGGAGTAACATTCACTACCAGACCTTGCCATCACGGAGCCAGCATGGCTGACCTGCCCCCCAAGAAAGAGAGTTCCATCCTGAGCAGCCAGGAGCAGACCCTGCGCCTGGCCCGCAGCCGCGGCATCGATGGCATGCTCACACGCAACAGCGACAGCACCTTCGAGCAGCGCGCCACCTTTCGCCAGTTGGCGGAGCAGGCTACCCGCCAGCGCAATCTGGAATCCATCATGGTGATGGCCGCGCGCCACTGCGAAGAGACCGCCGCCGGCGGCGAGATAGACAGCGACTGGCTCACCCGCTTCCTGCAACTGGCCGAAGACATCAGCATGACCCCCATGCAGCAGTTGTGGGGCCGCATCTTCGCCCTGGAAGTCGCCACCCCGGGCCGCTTCTCCATCCGAGCCCTCAACACCCTCAAGGAGATGACCCAGCGCGAAGCCCAGCTGTTCCAGCGCATCTGCGCCCTCTCCTGCCACTACGAGGGCAGCGACGAGCAGCGTCTGCTGCTGGGCATGCACAAGGGGGCCAGCCTGCTCAGTCGCGCCAAGGTCACCCGAATGGGGCTCGGCAAATACCGGGTGCCCTACAGCGCCCTGCTGCTGTTGTGCGATCTCGGGCTGCTGCACCGTGGCGAGCTCGAATCCGGTCCCCTGCCCGCCGACGGGGTCGAGCTGGCCTTTGGCAACCAGCGCTGGCGTCTGCGCCAACGCCAGAGCAACCTCACCCTGCTCTATTACCGGCTCACCCCCATCGGCAACGAGCTTGCCCTGCTGCTGGACGAGCCCCCCCTGGAGGAGTACCTGCAGGATCTGAAGACCCTGCTCTCCACCCACCTGCAGATAGAGACCCAGATACCGGCCCCGGTCAGCGAGCCGGATCTGCCCGCCTGAGGCTGGCGGAGGCCCAGGCCCCGCCTTGCCAAATTGCGAAACCCGCCCCGCCATTGCCAAAACGGCTCCCAAAAAGCGAATCCTGACGGCTGGGACAGACGCGAGCCCGGGCCATGTACGGCCCTCTGCGGGTTTTGAGCGCAAAAGAGACATATAGAACGCAATTTAAGCGTTTTGGGGCACTCTGGTGTACGAATTGCAACCAGACTCTCTTTCCCCTGTCAGGCAGGAAGTACCATGAGAGTCAATCAACCCGTTACCCAGCGTGAGCGCCTCTACCCGTCGCACCAGAACCTGATTTCCACCACGGATCTGGAGAGCCGCATCACCTATGCCAACGACGAGTTCTGCCAGATAGCCGGCTTCACCCTGGAGGAGCTGCAAGGGGCACCCCACAACCTGGTCCGCCACCCCGACATGCCGCCCCAGGCGTTTGCCGACATGTGGCGCCATCTGCGGGAAGGCAAAAGCTGGATGGGCCCGGTCAAGAACCGCTGCAAGAACGGGGATCACTACTGGGTCAACGCCTTCGTCACCCCCATTCAGGACGCAAGCGGCAAGGTGGTGGAGTACCAGTCGGTGCGCACGGCGCCGGACGACGCGGTCAAGCAGCGTGCGGAGCGGGTCTATGACGAGATGCGCCGCGGCAAGACCCCCCGGGCCCTGCGCCTGCCCCCCTGCTGCCACACCCTGGGGATCCACCTCTGCCTGATGGCGCTGCTGGCCAGCCTGGTCACCCTCGGCTATCAGCACGGCCCGGGCTGGCCTCTGCTCATCGGCGCCCTGCCCCTGGTGGTTGCGCTCGTCATCTGCCAGACCCTCTCCCGGCGCCTCGCCCGGCTGGAGACCCTAGCCCGCCACCGTTTCGACAACCCCTTGATGCAACTGCTGTATACCGGCCGGGTCGATCGTCTGGCTGCCGTCGAGCTCGCCATGAAGATGAATCAGGCCGAGTTCAATGCGGTGCTGGCCCGCACCCAGCAGACCTGCCAGCAGATCGTGCAGGCGGCGCAGACGGATCTGAACAATGCCGAGTCCATCACCGGCAACCTGCAGCAACAGCAGGCCCAGACCAACCAGGTGGCGACCGCCATCACCGAGATGACGGCGTCCATTCGCGAAGTCTCCCACAGCTCGAGCGCTTCCTCGGACAGCCTGGACAACACCGCCGTGCTGTTTCGGGAGGGCAATCGCAGCGTGCTCGATACCGTGGCGGCGGTGGAAGGGGTTCACGGCGAGCTGCTCACCTCCCGCGCCGTGATAGAGGCGCTGGCCAGCCAGTGCCGCGCCATCGACGGCATCCTGGACGTCATCAACAACATCGCCAACCAGACCAACCTGCTGGCCCTCAATGCGGCCATCGAAGCGGCCCGGGCAGGCGAGTCCGGTCGCGGCTTCTCGGTGGTGGCGGACGAAATCCGCACCCTGGCCATCAAGACCCAATCCTCCACCGGCGAGATCCAGCAGATGATAAGCCTCTTGCAGGCCAGCGCCGACGATGCCCAGCAGGCCATGGCGCAAGGGGAGCAGCTCTCCGCCAGTTGCCGCCTCAAGGCCGCCGCCACCGGTGATATCCTGCAACAGATAAGCGAACGCCTGTTGCAGGTGACCGCAGGCAGCAACCAGATAGCCCAGGCGGTGCAGGAGCAATCCCTGGTCACCCAGGACATCCACCACAGTGTGCTGGACATCAAGCGTCTGGCCGACGACTCCAGCCAGGGCAGCCGCCACGCCGTGCAGGGCATTATTGCGCTCGTGAAGCAGCTCGGGGATCTGGAGCGGCTGGTACGCCAGTTCCAGAAAACCGCCCCGGCGAGCCAAAGCCGCTACGAAGTGGCTGCCACCCGTGCCGTTCCGGTGCGCCAAGCCAGATAACCACTACACAAACCATCACCGCAGCAAAACCCTATGGACCAGCAGGCCCATAGGTTTTTTTAATGCCCGCCAACAAGAGACGACACTGCTGCTTCAACGTCCGATTTTCCTCTGTGTTGATGGGCCGCTGCGGTTAAGCGGTTATATCACCGTGCGTTATTTATTAATTTATTGATCTTGCTCAGAAAGCTACAATCTCCCCCTTCCTTACCAAGTTCCGTTCGGTAACATAGCCGCTTGGAGGCCTCTCATTAGAGTCAACCATGAGCTAGGCCAATGCATTCGCTGTCTTTCTAAACAGTGGCAATGGTTACGCAAATAGAGGACGTCAAGCGAACACGTTCAGCTTCAAAGACTCTCATGCAATCAATTGATTTAAAATGTCATTTCTCATATTCCCTATCAGAGCGAAATGGAGTTAGATGGAAGGCGGTATTAATGTGTTAGTACCGTATCCTCCATCTAATCACTGTTCGGCGTCATAGGTATCTGCCAAACCCCAATGAATCAATGAAAGCTCGCTTGAACCGTCTCACTGCGCCTGTCGTCTGGCCCAATCATCGCGTGTTGCCTAGATACGACTGAAGTAGCGTTAATCAAACTTGTACCAAATAGACACCAATATCCAATCGCGGGGGACGTCGATGTCACTTGATTTACTCACAAAAGAGGAGCTGCTCACCGCCGCCCTCGCTACGAAGCGTCCTGTGGCGTTTCTTGTTGGATCGCCTCTTTCGCTGAAGGACGGTATCGGGGTGCCGGGCGTCACCGAAATCCTCGATTTTGTTCGAGCTGAGATTCGTGACCGAGTTGCCTTTGCCCTACCGCGTTTTGAGACTGCGCTGGCTGGCAAAACGGGTGGTGACGCTTACCAAGAGGCGATGAAGTGGCTCGGCAAGAACGCAGGACAAGATGCCATCAACGACGTTATCCAGACCGCTGTCCTAAAAGCCCGAAAGGCTGGAGTCGGCGAACCACCGAAGGGAACGGACGGACAGCCAGACGAATGGAGTATTCCTTTGGGCACGGCGAGCCTCGGTGAGATGGTGGCTAGAGCAAACGAGCGCTTCCTTGGTCCTATTCTGACCACCAACTTCGATCCGCTCATATCCTTGGCAGTTCGGAACGCTGGCGGCCGATCTGGTCGGCGCGTTCTGGCTGTTGACGGAACCTTAGCTGGTGCTGCCGAGGATGAGCTCGGCATGTGCACTGTCGTTCATCTACATGGCTACTGGCGCGACTCAGACACGCTACATACTCAGGCGCAACTAACCAACCCTCGACAAAAGCTGACAAAATCCCTGCAACGCCTCCTCCAAAGACGCACGCTCATCGTCGCTGCCTACGGTGGTTGGGATGACGTCTTCACCCAGGCGCTCATCGAACTCATGAACGACGAGCAGGCACCGCTTGATGTTATCTGGTGCTTCTATGAGTCCGACGTCGACAAGGTGAAGGCCAAATACGGGAAGCTGCTCGCTGCCGTCGAACCCGCCACCGTCATGAATCGTTTCCGGGCATTCGGAGGCATCGATTGCCACAGCATCTTCGGTGAAATCCTTTCGACGTTACGGGGCATGACGCCAGCTGTCGCCGTTCCCTCGGTCGTTTCGCCGCTAGCCGGATGGGAACTCGTAGATGCCGCTTACCTGAGAATATTGCCACCGCTCAGACCTGAAGAGGTCGTCCGATACTTCGACGGCGCGACACCCACTTGGCGGCACGCGACTTGCGCAGACATTCCTAGCCGGGCCGCAGTCGCAGAAATCGGACGCCGCCTCGCGGAAGCCCGGAGTTCCAAAGCCGCCTGTTCGCTTCAACTCATTCGTGCCGCCGGAGGCGAAGGCAAGACCACGCTTCTCCTGCAATCGGCTGCCGCAGCGGCGAAGGACGGTGGGTGGAATGTCCTGTGGCGCACGACTCCTCGTGTCGGCCTGCCCCCTGAGCACATCCACACTTTGGATCCGACCAAACACTGGCTCGTCGTCGCCGATGATGCTGAAAATCTAATTCATGACCTCAGCGAAGCATCCCGCCTCCTCCACGAAGCGGGACGCTCCCATGTCCACTTCCTCCTCGCCTCCCGCGACACCGACTGGCGCCACTTCCACGGTGACCGCCAGTCTTGGGGCACATTGCTGAAGCAGCATCCCGACATCCTTCTTCGTGAATTGCGGGACGGCGACGCGAACATTCTGATTGAAGCGTGGCGAAAATATGGCAACGACGGATTGCGCGAGCTCGCAACCCTTTCGAGTCCCGAGCGGCAGATTGCCGCACTCCTTGCCGCTGTTCATGGAGCCGCTGGCGCCCGTGACGAAGGCTCATTCTTTGGTGGATTGCTCGCCGTGCGTTTCGGGCCAGTCGGTTTGAGGAATCACGTTGTCGCCTTGCTTAGCCGATTGAGGGAAGTTCAGATTGCGAACAGCAACCGCAGCTTGTTCGACGCACTCCTTTACGTCGCTGCGTGTCACGCGGTCGGTATCCCTGGCATTGATGAAAATGTTCTCGCTGACTTGCTTGGTGTTGAGCGGGATTGGGTTCAGACGCTTGTCGTCATTCCACTCGGCGAAGAAGCCGCCGCCGTCCGAAGTGCGGGCCATGTGCTGACCCGACATACCAAGGTGGCCGCCACCATTTTGGTAGCCGCAGAACAAGATATCGGCGTGGATATTGCGGAGGTTTGGCGTGCCATTGTCAGGCAGACTGTGCAAACGAGCAAGGACGGTGGAGTCAGTCGTCAAACACACGCCAAGATTGTTCACGCGGGCCCACGGCTACAACGCGAACTACCGCAGCAGTTCACCGAGCAACGCCGAAAGGAAATAGCCGTCGCGGCGGCGAAGGCGCGTACCACAGCGGAGCCTGACCGGCTTTGCGCTCTTGTTGACCTCGGCAAGATCTACCGAAATGCGGGCGACCGTCCGGCTGCCGTGGAGATGTTCCGGCAAAACATCGGCTCCCTCTCGTCCAAGGTCGATTTTCAGTCCGATGTGCGAGGCTATTGGTATGAGTGGGGCGTGGCTGAAGGCTCAGCCGGGAACGATGCCACACGCCGCGCCGCTGATGCATGGCTACAGGGCTTGTCACTCGCGGATCACCTAAAGACAGCGCCAATCACCACCGAGCAAACCAAGTTGAGTTGTGCGGGCCTCGGTGTCGCCTTCGGCAAGCTCTCGAAACCTCTGCCCGACTGTCCGTTTGCCCGCGCCCGGCGTGCCGCTGCGTATCTTGGCCGGCTCACAACCTCTGACTCCAAAGCCCTCGGCTACTTCGAAAAGTATGACCGCGAGGCCGACAAGATCGGCACGCCTCATCCGAAGAACTTCGAAGAAGCTGTCGTTTGGCTGACGACCGCTGTCGTCCAAGCAGGTCGCGAACTACAAGACCCGTTCCTGAAGGCCCTGCTCAGGCCTGAGCAAGTCTCCTTCAACATGCTCCGCGAATTCCTCAACCCCGCCCCGCCGCCTAGACCGCGCGCTAAGCCATACGTACCGACACCTGCTCCACAAGCCCGATCAATCGCTGAGGCGGGGCACGTACTGGCGCAGCTTTCTAGTAGTTTTGAGGATCGAGTCAAAGCTGGCATTGAACGAGTGCTGACGCAAGCATGGGAAGCTGTCCCGATCGCTACAGCGGAAGAGGACCGTCTTAGCACCGCCAAGCGAAAGGCTACCGACATTATCAAACGCCTCTCTCCCGCGATCAGAAAACAGGTTGGCTCCCACTTTCATGCCGGGAATTGGGAAACCCTGAAATCACGCGACCCGCAAGGGTGACCTTTTGATTAGCCACTGGCCCACATCGCCTATGACGCCGAACACTGCGCTCAACACCGACGCCCTACATATCGCTTCGCGGTATTCCGTGCGCCGATTAACTCAACGTTAGGTCATGGTGGCGACTGTACCACCTAAAATGGTGTCCGTGATGGTTAGACCACTACATAGTTGGTAGACAATAAACAAGGGGGCAAACGCCCCCCTTGTTTATCAACACTCAACGCAGACAATCGACCTTAATCGATTAACCCCCGCTGCCGCAGAGCCGTCAGCAGCTCATCCACCAAGGCTTCCACCGGCTTGCCGGCGTTCAGCAGATGGACCTCGGGTTGCTCCGGGGCCTCGTAGGCGGAGTCGATGCCGGTAAAGTTGCGAATTTCCCCCGCCCGCGCCTTCTTGTAGAGCCCCTTGGGGTCGCGCTCTTCACAGACGGCGAGCGGCGCATCCACGAATACCTCGACGAACTCGTCGGCACCCAGGAGATTGCGCACCAGATCCCGCTCGGCACGGAACGGCGAGATAAAGGCGGTGAGCACGATAAGACCCGCATCCACCATGAGTTTTGCCACCTCGCCGACCCGGCGGATATTCTCCTGGCGGGCGGCGTCATCGAAGCCGAGATCGCCGCACAGGCCGTGGCGCACATTGTCCCCATCCAGCAGGTAGGTGTGCTTGCCCGAGGCGGCCAGCGCCTGCTCCAGTGCCCCCGCCAGGGTGGACTTGCCCGCCCCGGAGAGCCCGGTGAACCAGATCACCAGGGGCTTTTGCCCCTTCTGCTCGGCCCGGCTCTGTTTGTCGACGGCATGGGCATGCCACACGATATTGCTCATCCAACACTCCTTGATTGGCGCTCACGCCGCAATACTGAAAACTGTCCGCTACAGCGGGGAGCCGCCTCGCACCATGAGGCGGCAAGGTGCTGATGCCCTGCTATTGCGCATGCAGCACCCCCTGATTGGCGCTCACGCCTGGATACCAGTGCCCTGGCACTCCCCTGTATCATAAGCAGCCTTGATAAAAGCCGCGTTAACATAAGCAGCCCTTAACACATTCCCCGGTATCAGACCTTAAAACGGAAACAGCAGGGGCACCATGACGATCACCCCGATGCTGTAGGCGAGGGAGACAGGCAGGGCCAGCTTGAGATAATCCGGCATCTTGTAGTTGCCCGCCGCATAGACCATCAGGTTGGTCTGGTAGCCGTAGGGCAGGATAAAGCTGGAACTCGCCCCGAACAGCACCGCCAGAATGAACGGCATGGTGGAGACGTCCATGCTGAGCGCCAGCTGGAATCCCATGGGGAAGGCCAGCGCCGCCGCTGCGTTGTTGCTCATCAACTCCGTCAGCACCAGGGTAAACAGATAGATCCCCACGAAGGCGATAAAGGGACTGGCCCCGTTGAACTCCCCCATCAGCCAGTCGGCGATGAGCTTGGCCAGGCCGCTCTTCTCCAGCTGATCGGCGATGGCGAGCGCCCCGCCCACCACCAGCCAGATATCCAGCGGAAAGCGGCGGCGGATCTCGTCCAGGGTCAGGATGCGGGAGAAGAGCAGCACCACCAGCATCACCAGCAGCCCCTTGAAGAGCGGCACCAGGTCGAGCACCGACAGGGTCAGCACCCCGAGGAACCCCGCCACCACGGCGGCGCTGCGTGTGGCATCAAGCCGGGTGGAGGCCTCCAGCCCGCTCACCACCACGAACTCCCGGGAGAGGGACTTGTTGCCCGCAAACTTGGGGCCGGGGGCCAGCAGCAGGGTATCCCCTGCGTGCAGTTCAATCTGGCCGAGGCCGCCGGTGAGCTGGGTCTCGCCCCGGCGCACCGCCAGCACCACCGCATCGAAGTGGGTGCGAAACTCCGCATCCTTGATGGTCTGACCCACCAGGCGCGAGCTGTGGCTGACGATCACCTCCACCAAGTGCTGGCCGTTGAGGCGGTGCTGGCCGTAGAGATCCAGCCCCTTGAGCTCCTGCAACACGCCGACGCTCTCCACGTCGCCGCAGAACAGCAGCATGTCCCCCTCGTGCAGCTCGTGTTCCGGCTGCACCGGGCAGATCACCTGGTTGCCCCGGATGATCTCGGCAAGATAGAGGCTTTTCAGGCTGCGCAGGCCGTTCTCCTTGACGCTGCGCCCGGCCATCGGCGAGCCGGGGCCCACCTTGGCCTCGAGAAAATAGCCGGATTCCCGGCTCATCTCGGTGTCCTGCTCCGGCAGGTGGCGGGCAAACAGCAGCACGGCGATGAGGCCGGTCAGCAGGGTCCCCGCCCCCACCATGAAGAAGTCGAACATGCCAAGCGGCTTGGCCCCCATCTTGATGAGGAAGCTGTTGACGATGAGGTTGGTGGAGGTGCCGATCAGGGTCAGCACGCCGCCAAAGGTCGCCGCGAAGCACATGGGCAACAGCAGCCGGGAGGGCGCATGGTTGGGGTTGCGTTTGACCGCCCCCAGCATGGACGCCACCACGGCGGTGTTGTTGACGAACGCCGACAGGAAGGCGGTGGAAAACCACACCTTCACCAGCACCTTGTTGAAGGAGCCGGTGCCCACCAGGTTGGCAAACCAGCTCATGACCCGGGTCTTCTCCACCGCGAGCGACACCAGCAGCAGCAACACCAGGGTCAGCAGGGCGCTGTTGGTGTAGCCCGCCACCACGGCGTTGATGTCCGCCAGGCCACTCAGGTAGGTGATGAGCACGGCGCCCGAGAAGAGCAGCGCCGGCCGGAGTTTGCCCTGGATCAGCAGGGCGACGAGGGCAGCCAGCAGACCCAGCACCAGGGATTGTTGCCAGGTCATGGGCTTACTCCTTGCCGGAATCGTTGCTGATGGTCAGCGCCTGCCAGTGGGGGAAGTGCTTGCGCACCAGGGCGTTGAGCTCCACTTCGAACTCGCTGTATTGCCCTGCCATCACCTTGGCCGCCAGCCCTTCCACTATCATGCCGGCGCCCACGGTGACGTTGGTCAGCCGGTCGATGAGGATGAAGCTGCCGGTGTCGCGGATCTCCTTGTAGGGGTCGAACGCCACCGGGTCGGTCAGGCTGAATTCGCACAGGCCGATCTCGTTGAGCTTGAGCTCGGAGGCGGGCAGCTCGTCGAGCTTGTTGATCTCGATGCGGTGGCGGATGGCCTCCACCTGGCCACGACTCTTCTTGGTGGCCAGCTTGACGTCATAGACCCGGCCCGGTTGCAGGGACTCTTCCCCCATCCAGACGATGTGAGCCAGCACGTTCTGGGTCACCTGGGGCTTTTTCGCCGCATCCACCAGCAGGTCGCCCCGGCTGATGTCGATTTCGTCTGCGAAGGTGACCGTGATGGCCTGACCCGGCAGGGCGTACTCCAGATCCCCGTCGAAGGTGACGATGCGGGTCACCGTGCTCTCCTTGCCGGAGGGCAGCACGGCAAGCTTGTCGCCCACCCGCAGGATGCCGGAGGCCAGGGTGCCCGCGAAGCCGCGAAAATCGAGGTTGGGGCGGTTGACGTACTGCACCGGCAGGCGCACCGGGTGACGCTCCAGCTCGCGCTCCACTTCGGCAGACTCCAGCAAGGAGAGCAGGGTCTCGCCCTGGTACCAGGCCAGCTTGTCGCTCGGGTTCACCACGTTGTCGCCGTCCAGGGCCGAGACCGGCACGATGTGGATGGTGTCGACGCTGAGTTTCTTGGCGAATTCGCGGTAATCGGCGCTGATGCGATCGAACACCTCCTGGCTGAACTCCACCAGGTCCATCTTGTTCACTGCCACCACGAACTGCTTGATGCCGAGCAGGCTCGCGATAAAGCTGTGGCGGCGGGTCTGATCCAGCACCCCTTTGCGGGCGTCGATCAGGATGATGGCCAGATCGCAGGTGGAGGCGCCGGTGGCCATGTTGCGGGTGTACTGCTCATGGCCCGGGGTGTCCGAGATGATAAATTTGCGCTTGGCGGTGGAGAAATAGCGGTAGGCCACGTCGATGGTGATGCCCTGCTCGCGCTCCGCCTGCAGGCCGTCCACCAGCAGGGCCAGGTCCAGCTTCTCGCCGGTGGTGCCGAGCTTCTGGCTGTCGGACTCCAGTGCCTTCAGTTGATCTTCATAGATCTGCTGGGAGTCGTGCAGCAGCCGGCCGATGAGGGTGCTCTTGCCGTCGTCCACGCTGCCGCAGGTGAGAAAACGCAGCAGGCTCTTGTGCTGCTGGGCGTGCAGGTAGGCTTCAATGCCCTGTTCGCTGATGGCGGTCTGAATGTGGTTGTTCATGTTGCGATTCCTTAGAACATTTTTTTAGAAATAGCCCTGACGCTTCTTCTGCTCCATGGAGCCGGCCTGATCGTGGTCGATGAGCCGCCCTTGCCGCTCGCTTGAGGTGGTGATCAGCATCTCTTCGATGATCTCCGGCAGGGTGGTGGCATTGGATTCGATGGCCCCGGTCAGCGGGTAGCAGCCGAGGGTACGGAAGCGCACCAGCTCCTGCTTCACTTCGTCTTCCGGGCCGATGGGCATGCGATCGTCATCCACCATGATCTTGATGCCGCCGCGATCCACCACGGGGCGCATGGCCGCGAAGTAGAGCGGGACTATGTCGATGTTCTCGAGATAGATGTATTGCCAGATGTCCAGCTCGGTCCAGTTGGAGAGCGGGAAGACACGGATGCTCTCCCCCTTGTTGACCTGGCTGTTGTAGACGCGCCACAGCTCCGGGCGCTGGTTCTTCGGATCCCAGCGGTGGGACTTGTCACGGAAGGAGTAGACGCGCTCCTTGGCGCGGGATTTCTCCTCGTCGCGACGGGCACCACCGAAGGCGGCGTCGAAGCCGTATTTGTTGAGCGCCTGCTTGAGCCCCTCGGTCTTCATGATGTCGGTGTGCTTGCTGCTGCCGTGCACGAAGGGGTTGATGTCCATGGCCAGACCGTCCGGGTTCTTGTGGACGATGAGATCCAGCCCGAACTTTTTGGCGGTCTCGTCCCGGAACTTGATCATCTCCTTGAACTTCCAGTTGGTGTCCACGTGGAGCATGGGGAAGGGGATCTTGCCCGGATAGAAGGCCTTGCGGGCCAGGTGCAGCATGACGGAGGAGTCCTTGCCGATGGAGTACATCATCACCGGGTTTTCAAATTCGGCGGCCACCTCGCGGATGATATGGATGCTCTCGGCTTCCAGTTGCTGCAGGTGAGTCAGTCGCTCGCGGGTGACACCTGCACGGATGCTCTGTGCATCGGATGGCTGCAGTTGGGTCAGTCTTTCACGGTCCATGTCTGGGTCCTCGGTTCATTGCTATCGCACCTGCTCGGGGCGCGGTGTTGGTTCAGTTCGGTGCCGCCTTGGCCGCACCGTCAAATCGATTCGGGTCTCGTCTCTCAGGCCAGGCTCACCAGCTTGAGTTCGTGGCCGCTTTCTGCCTCCTGCCCCTGTTCGCCAAACCAGGCGAGTTGCTGGCGCAGGGCCACCACTTCACCGATGACGATGAGGGACGGGCTCACCGCCTGCTGGGCCAGTTCGGCCAGATCCGCCAAGGTGCCGGTCAGCACCCGCTGGCGGGCCGTGGTGCCCCGCTCGATGATGGCGATAGGGGTGGCGGCGCGTCGGCCATGGCTTACCAGTTGCTGCTGGATATGCTCGGAGCGCATCAGCCCCATGTAGATGACCAGGGTCTGGTTGGTGGCCGCAAGCTGCTGCCAGTCGGGCTCCTTGCCCTCCTTCTGGCAGTGGCCGGTGATGAAGACGGCGCTCTGGGCATGGTCGCGGTGGGTGAGCGGAATGCCCGCATAGGCGGTGGCACCGGCGGCGGCGGTGATGCCGGGCACCACGGAGAAGGGAATGCCCTCCTCGGCCAGCACTTCCAGCTCCTCGCCGCCACGGCCGAACATGAAGGGATCGCCCCCCTTGAGGCGCACCACCCGGTTACCCGCTTTGGCATATTCCACCAGCAGGCGATTGGTCTCTTCCTGGGGCACGCTGTGGGCACCCGCCTTCTTGCCGACCGACACCAGGGTGGCGTCGCGGCGCACCAGGTCCAGGATCTCGGGGGAGACCAGCTGGTCATAGAGCACCACTTCGGCCTGCTGGATCTGTTGCAGCGCCTTGAGGGTCAGCAGGCCAGGATCTCCCGGGCCCGCCCCCACCAGCACCACTTCTCCCACTTCGGTACGGGCTTTGTCCAGTCCCTCGTTCAGCCACTGCTCGGCCCCCTGCCAATCGGCTTTCTCAATCAGACCGGCCAGGGTGTTGGAGGCAAAGGCGCGCTCCCAGAAGCGGCGGCGATCGGAGAGGGAGGCCAGCACCTGCTTGGCCCGGCGGCGCACCCGGCCGGAGAGCTCCGCCAGACCGCCAAGATGGCGGGGCAGCAGGCTCTCGAGCCGCTCGCGCAACAGGCGCACCAGCACGGGGGCCTTGCCGCCGCTGGAGACGGCCACCACGATGGGGCTGCGATCGATGATGGAGGGGAAGATAAAGCTGGAGCGCTCGGGGTCATCCACCAGGTTGACGAACAGACCGCGCTCGGTGGCGCTCTGGTAGACCAGGGCGTTGACCTCGAGATCGTCGGTCGCGGCCACCACCAGGATCTGCCCTGCCAGGTGGGCCGGGTCGAAACGCGCCGCCACATGGGTGAAGCGACCGGCAAATTCATGGAATTCGGGCTCGAGCGCGGGAGAGACCAGGGTGATCCGGGCACCTGCCGCCAGCAGCAGGCGCGCCTTGCGCAGGGCAACCTCGCCCCCGCCCACCAGCAGTACCGGGCGGCCTTCCAACCTGGCAAACATAGGTAAATAATCCATCAGGGCCCGCTCCTCGGCATCGCGACATCTGGGGCGACTATAGGCAGGAGCGCTTATCCCTCAAAATAATAAAAAATGCTCTTTAATGCGTTTTGGTAATTAGTAAAGCCGTGTAGCGGCAATAGAGAAGCGAATCTGCTTGTGGTGGATGGCACCAGACCCTAGGCTAGTGAAAGTGTTTCATAAGGAGCTTAATCATGAATGAGTCATTGATTGTATTGGGGATCTTCATATTCCTGGTACTCGCCACCCTGAGTGCCGGCATCAAGATAGTGCCCCAGGGTTACAACTGGACCGTGGAGCGCTTCGGCCGCTACACCCGCACCCTCTCCCCGGGCCTCAACCTGCTGATCCCCTACATCGACCGCATCGGTCACAAGATCATCATGATGGAGCAGGTGCTGGACATCCCGGCCCAGGAGGTGATCTCCCGGGACAACGCCAACGTCACCATCGACGCCATCAGCTTCGTGCAGGTAGTGGATGCCCGCAAGGCGGGCTACGAGGTCAACGATCTCACCAGCGCCATCCGCAATCTCACCATGACCAACATGCGGACCGTGCTCGGCGCCATGGAGCTGGACGAGATGCTCTCCCAGCGCGACACCATCAACGAGAAGCTGCTGCGCACCATGGATGCCGCCACCGCCCCCTGGGGCATCAAGGTGACCCGGATCGAGATCAAGGATGTGCGACCGCCCCTCGCCCTGGTGGAAGCCATGAACGCCCAGATGAAGGCCGAGCGCCAGAAGCGGGCCGAGGTGCTGGAGGCCGAAGGGGTGCGCCAGTCCAAGATCTTGAAGGCCGAGGGGGAGAAGCAGTCCCAGATCCTGAAAGCCGAGGGTGAACGTCAGGCCGCCTTCCTCGCCGCCGAAGCGCGGGAGCGGGCCGCCGAGGCGGAAGCCAAGGCGACCCACATGGTCTCCCAGGCGATCGCCGAGGGCGACATGCAGGCCATCAACTACTTCGTGGCCCAGAAATACACCGAGGCCCTGGCCCGCATCGGTGAAGGCCCCAACAGCAAGATCATCATGATGCCCCTGGAAGCGGGCAGCCTGATAGGCTCGGTGGCGGGCATGGCCGAGCTGTTCAACAAAGACGGCAAGGCGGGCAAATCATGACAGCCCTGTTCGAGGGGCTGACCCACTGGCACTGGCTGGGACTCGGCTTCGTGCTGCTGGCCATCGAGGTGATGGGGTCGGTGGGCTTTCTGCTCTGGACCGGCATCGCCGCCCTGGAGGTGGGGCTCTTGCTGCTGGTCTGGCCCTTCGGCTGGCAGGCGCAGTTGCTGCTCTTCGCCCTGCAATCCCTGCTCACCACCTGGGCCTGGTGGCGCTGGCAGCATCGCCGGGATCGCTCCGGGCTGGATGCCGCCGCTCCCATCAACGAGCGGATGCAAAGCTACATGGGCCGCGAGCTGACCCTGCTGGACGAGGTCAGCCAGGGGATGAGCCGGGTGCATCTGGACGACACCGTCTGGACGGTGCGCTGCAACGCGCCGCTGCCTGCTGGCAGCCGGGTCAAGGTGGTGGGGGCCGACTCCCACATCCTGCTGGTGGAACCCCTCGGCTGACCGGGCAACGCCCCGCCATGGCCATAAAAAAACGGGCCCGGCGCGAGTGCGCCGGGCCCGTTTTTCAATGAGGTGCTGGCTTAGTTGGCCTTGGCATCGCTCACGGCAGCTTCAGCCTTGGTGGCCACGTCAGCGGCAGCCTTCTCGACAGTAGCGGAAGCTTCGGAAGCAGCCTTCTCGACGGTAGCAGACGCTTCGCTAGCGGCTTTCTCGACAGTGGCAGCAACGTCTGCGGCCGGGGTCGCAGCCGGAGCGGCAGCTTCTTCTTTCTGACCACAGGCGGTCAACATCAGACCCAGGATACCGGCTACCAGTACTTTGTTCATGTGCATACCCTCAAAAAAAGATGGAGAGATGGTGCAGGGACCATCACTGTACGCCCCGGCTCCTGTCGGCACACCGGCCGCTGGAGCCCGAAGGCGCGCGAAATATATCCCCATATGCGGCCGATGAAAACGCGTATCACAATGATATTTTCTCGTTGGCATGATAAGAAACACTGCTGCAACGACAAATATTAATATAAAACACCCATTCATCACCAGATTCGCACAACAAATCGCCAATTACCTGACGATTGCCAGTCAGCCATTGTCTTTCTGTCAGGCTCTCCGCGCTGCCGGATTACGCCGTCAGTCAGACAGCTTCTGACAAGGCAGGCGCCGCCCCTGCTGGTCGCTCTCCCGGGCCAGGTCCAGCAAGGCCATCACCGCCAGGGCCTCGTCGGCCGGCACCGGGTTCTCCCCTTCTCCCCGGATGGCGGCGCAGACACCGCGATAGTAGGCGCCGTAGTCCCCCGCTTCGCCAGCCACGGTCTGCTGCACGAGCTGACCGTCCCGGATCTGGCTGAGCTGGCCGGGGGCGGGATCCACGCCCCAGTCCGCCGCCGGAGGCCGCTTGCCCTCCTTGAGCTGCTCTTCCTGCACGTCCATGCCGAACTTGATGAAGGAGCCCTGACTGCCGTGCACCACGAAGCGGGGCATCACGGCCGACACCAGACAACTGCCGTGCAGAATGACCCGCATCTCGCCGTAACCCAGCACCACATGGAAGTAGTCGTCCGCCAGGGCCCCGGGGCGCTGCTTGCCCAGATCCGCCTGCAACCAGTCCGGCTGACCGAACAGCTGGAGCGACTGATCCAGGATATGAGGGCCGAGATCGAACCAGAGACCGGAGCCCGGGCCGCCCGCCTCGCGCCAGCGCTGGCGCACCTCGGGGCGATAACGGTCGAAGTGGGATTCGAACTGGGCGACTTGCCCCAGCGCCCCCTCCGCCAGCAGACGGCGCACAGTGAGGAAGTCCCCGTCCCAGCGCCGGTTGTGGAAGATGCTGAGCAGCCGTTGCTGCTTCTCCGCCAACTCGACCAGCGCCTTCGCTTCGGCCAGATCCAGGGCGAACGGCTTGTCGATCACCACGTGCTTGCCCGCCAGCAGGGCCTCGCGAGCGATGGGGGCATGGGTGTCGTTGGGGGTGGCGATCACCACCAGATCGAGGCTGTCATCGGCCAGCACCTGCTCCAGGGTGCCGACCCGGGTGCCGGGCAACGCGGCCTGTACCTTGGCGGCATCCCGGCTCACCACCCAGCGCAGGGTCAGGCCCGGGGTCGTGGCCAGGAAGGGGGCGTGAAAGGTCTGTCCTGCGAAGCCGTATCCCACCAGGGCGGCGTTGATTGTGTGGCTCATCCGGTTTTCTCCACGGGTCTGTGATCATGCGAGGCAGGCGGGTCGCCTGAAAAAGAGAAGGGGGCTCAAGGCCCCCTGAGTGTGCTCATCAGAGCACAGGATTTATTGCAAACACAAGCGGCGACCCTGGCGGGTCATCAGCATCACCAGCGGGGGCAGCAGCAACCACATGTGCAGGGCCAGCTGGCTCAGGGGATCCGGCATCAGCCAACCGGTGATCCCCACCAGGGCGCCGGAGCCGCTCATCTGGAACAGGCCGAGCAGGGCGGCAGCAGTGCCGGCACAGTGGCCGAAGGGGGCCAGCGCCATGCCGGCGGCGGCGCCCAGGATCATCGCAAAGCCGATGCTGGAGAGGAACACCGGGCCCATCATGGCCAGCGGGTGCGGGATGTGCATGGCCAGGGTCAGGGTGATGGCGGAGAGCAGCACCACCAGCAGGCCGATGCGCAGGGTCCGTCTTGGCCCTACCCGGGCGATGAAGCGCGGGGCCAGGAAGCAGGCCAGGATGTTGAGGGCCGCATTGGCGGTAAACCAGTAGCTGAAGCCACTCATGTCCAGCCCCAGGGTCACCATCAGTTGTACCGGCGCCGCCGTCACGTAGGCGAGGATCACCGCCATCGCCAGCATGCACAGCGCCGCGTTGAACAGGAAGCTCGGGGAGCGCAGCACCGGGCTGTAGCGGGACCAGCTGATGAGCGGGCCAGCACTGCTGGTCTCCTCAGGGCGGGTTTCCGGCATCCGCCACAGCAGCCAGCTGCCGACCACGACGGCGTAACCCGCCATGAACCAGAAGTTCGCCGACCAGCCCGCCTTGGCGGTGAGCCAGCCACCCAGCAGGGGCGCCAGTGCCGGAATAAAGCAGATGGCACCGTTCAGATAGGAGATCATCTGACCGCTCTTCTTGGGGCCATAGCTGTCACGGACCACCGAGAAGGCGGCCACCGAGGTGGCGCAGGCCCCGAAGCCTTGCAGCACTCGCGCCAGCATCAGCTCGCCCAGGCTGGCGGCAAAGCCGGCTGCCAGAGCGCTCAGTCCGTAGAGCAGCACGCCCCCCAGGGCAATGGGTTTACGCCCGTAGCGATCGGCCAGCGGCCCCACCAGCAGTTGCCCCAGCCCCATGCTGAACAGGAACCAGGTAATGGTGCCCTGCATCAGGGTCACTTCGGCCCCCAGCTGCTCGGCCATCTGGGGGATGGCAGGCAGATAGATGTCGATGGCCAGCGGGCTGAACAACACCAGGAGTACAAGCAAAAGAATCAATGGCATCAGTCACCTCAAGCCCTAGGAATATCGATTGGGCCGCGAGTCTACTGACTCAGAGTAATGAATTGAAATGGTATTTAATCACTTCGGTTATTCCCTGCTGGAAACATGTATCTCTTCTACCTCTCAGGGGGTGGAACCAGGATCCCCCGTTGGCACCGGATCCCGGGTAATTGGCGCTTTTACTAAACCCCTCCC
The DNA here is from genome assembly GCF_040908465.1 of Aeromonas sp. R10-1. Classification (NCBI taxonomy): domain Bacteria; kingdom Pseudomonadati; phylum Pseudomonadota; class Gammaproteobacteria; order Aeromonadales; family Aeromonadaceae; genus Aeromonas; species Aeromonas sp. R10-1. The sequence goes on along the minus strand of NZ_JBFODT010000039.1, from coordinate 273,304 downwards.
CCGCATAGAATGCGCAGATTATTTTTGCGGAGGTGTGTGATGAACAAGCTTGTCCTGGCAACAGGGAACCAGAAAAAGGTGAAGGAATTGGCCGCCATGCTGGCCGATATGAAGATCCAGGTGATCCCGCAGAGCGAGTTTGCAGTCTCCGATGCCGACGAGACCGGCACCACCTTCGTCGAGAATGCCATCATCAAGGCCCGCCACGCCGCCCGCGTCACCGGCCTGCCCGCCGTGGCCGACGACTCCGGCCTGGAAGTGGATCTGCTGCACGGCCGCCCCGGCGTCTACTCCGCCCGTTTTGCAGGTAGCGGTGCCAGCGACAAGGAGAACATCGACAAGCTGCTGGCCGAGCTCAAGGGCGCGCCGGATTACCTGAAAAGCGCCCGTTTCTGGTGCGTGCTGGTCTACATGCGCCACGCCGACGATCCCACCCCCATTATCTGCCAGGCGAGCTGGGAGGGGATGATCATCGACGAACCCCGCGGCCAGCACGGCTTCGGCTACGACCCCGTGTTCTTCGTCCCCGACCACGACTGCACCTCGGCCCAGATGCCGGCGGAGCTCAAGAACCAGCTCAGCCACCGTGGCCAGGCCCTGGCCAAGCTCAAAGCGGCCCTGGCGGCGGTCAACTAAAGCGCTGTCTCCCGCCGCGTTGTCATCTACAATGGGGGCCGTCGGCCCCCGTTTCGTTCGCGGCGCCCCGCCCGTTGTCATCGACGACAAGGGCAACCCGACCCCTGATGATTTTTTGAATACTGGAAACCCCATGCTGCAACTGCCGCCCCTCTCCCTCTATATCCACGTGCCCTGGTGCGTCCAGAAGTGCCCCTACTGCGACTTCAATTCCCACGCCCAGAAGGGGGAGCTGCCCCACCTCGAGTACGTGGCAGCCCTGCTGGAGGATCTGGAGCAGGATCTGCACTGGGCCCAGGGGCGCCCCCTCTCCTCCATCTTTATCGGTGGCGGCACGCCGAGCCTGCTCTCCGTCGACGCCATGCAGGCGCTGCTGGACGGGGTGCGCGCACGCATCGCACTGACCCCGGACTGCGAGATCACCATGGAGGCCAACCCGGGCACGGTGGAGGCGGACAAGTTCGCCGGCTTCCAGCGGGCCGGCATCAACCGCATCTCCATCGGGGTGCAGAGCTTCCAGCAGGAGAAATTGACCCGGCTCGGCCGCATCCACGGCCCCGAGGAGGCGCGCAAGGCCGCCGAACTGGCCCACGCCATCGCGCTTCCCACCTTCAACCTGGATCTGATGCACGGCCTGCCGGATCAGAGCCTGGACGATGCGCTCTACGACCTGCAGCAGGCCATCGACTGCGCGCCGCCGCACCTCTCCTGGTATCAGCTCACCATAGAGCCGAACACGGCGTTCGCCTCCAAGCCTCCCACGTTGCCGGAAGATGACACCCTGTGGGACATCTACGAGCAGGGCCACGCCATGCTGACCGCCCAGGGCTATCAGCAGTACGAAATCTCGGCCTATGCCAAAGAGGGGTATCAGTGCCGCCACAACCTCAACTACTGGCGCTTTGGCGACTATCTGGGGATCGGCTGCGGCGCCCACGGCAAGGTGACGGATCTCGCCAACCAGCAGATCCTGCGCACCGCCAAGGTGAAGCATCCGAAAGGTTATCTGGATCCGAGCCGCCCCTATCTGGACAGCCAATGGCAGGTGAGCGCTGACGATCTGCCGCTCGAGTACTTCATGAACCGGTTCAGATTGTTTGAACCCGCCCCCAAGGCGGAGTTCGAGGCCTTCACGGGGCTACCGCTGGAGCGGGTAGAGACCATGCTCGCCATCGCCCGGACCAAGGAGCTGATCGAGGATCTCGGCGACAGCTGGCAGCTCACGTCCCTGGGCCATCGCTACCTCAACGTGCTGCTCGAACTCTTTATGGACGAGTGAGCACGGGTTCACTCTCTTGCGTCAAGACCGCAAGTCAGCACCAGCGAATAGAAAAACAATCAGGGCGCCATTGGCGCCCTGATTGTGTTAGCTGATGCCTTGCGGCAGAAACCCGCTCAGCAGCAGACGCTTGCCATCTGCTGCTGGCCGGGCTCCCACCGCTTGCCGTGCTTGGCCTTGCGCTGATAGCTGCCCTTGCCCTTCTTGCTCGGCTCGACCCGGGCCTGGAACAGGGGGGAGGTCACCAGTGCCTTGAGGTGGTTGTCCTGAATGATGCCGCGCTGATGTTCGCAGGCGGGTTCGGCGGTGACACAGGTCACCTTCTTCTTGGCCATATGGGCTCCTTGATGGGGTTGTCGTGTTTGCCTATCGTCCCTGTCTGGAAGGGCTGGTGGCGAAAAACGCGCCGATTGTGCACCTCTTGCCTCCCCCGTGCAAGCTGTCAGGCGGGGTGATAGATAACCCGCACCAGGCCGCTTGGCAGCACGGCGCTCGACACCGGTCTCAACCCTGCGGGGAGAGGCCCGGTAAAGAGCGGGATCCCGCCCCCCAGGGTGACCGGTACCCAGAACAGGGTCAGCTCGTCCACCAGGGCACCCTGCAGACCCTGCCTCACCAGCTCTCCGCCATCCAGATAGAGGTGACGGCTTCCCCCCTGCCACAACTCGTCCAGCACCTGCGCCAGCGCCCCCTGCCTGAACGCGACTCGAGGACGGGGGTCGGCGGGCCTGTGGGTCAGTACCACCAGCGGCTTGTCCCCGTAGGGCCACTCGGGAAAGGCGCTCACGATATCGTAGGTGTTGCGCCCCATCAGCAGGGTGTCCGCGCTCGCCATCAGGGCGCTGTAGCCGGTCTCCTCCGGCCCGTCGCCACCATAGGGGGCCAGCCATGCCAGATCGCCCCCCTCCCCGGCGATGAAACCGTCGAGGGAGAGGGCGAGAAAGGCGGAGACCCGGGGCCGGCGCAGCTCAGTGCTCATGGTCGTGATGCTCGTGGCGGGAAGGGGCGCCGGACTCCAGGGTCTCGAGGATGGCGCAGTGCTCCGCCGAGCGCGGGCCGCCGCAGCAGATGTCGGAGAGGGCCTTCAGGTTCTCGCGAAAACGGGTCAGCTCCAGGAGCTTCTGCTCCACCTGTTCGAGCTTGGTGTCAGCCACCGCCTTCACCTCCTGGCAGGTGACCTTGGCCTTGTTGGTGTCCAGGGTGAGCAGCTCGCCGATGTCCGCGAGGGAAAAGCCCACCGACTTGGCGCGGATGATGAATTCCAGCCGCCGCCTGTCCTGCTCCCCGTAGAGGCGATAGCCGGATTCGTTGCGAATGCCCGGCGAGATGAGGCCGTTCTTCTCGTAAAAGCGCAGGGTGTCGGCCTTCACCCCGCACGCCTTGGCCAGTTCACCGATCCGATACATGGTCCTCTCCCCCCGCATGACATTCCCGACATGGTACTCAATATAAACCGGCCTCCACTATCACCTCTTTGCCCGGCGATTGCCAGTCAAAGGCAGGAAAGCAGCAGCTAACCCCTCACTTGCCGGCCATTTATCCCCAAAACACTGAAAAGACAAACGTTTCACAAAAATTCACCAGAAAACGTTTAACGCCGCATCCCACAAGGGTTTGTCTCTTTAAAAAATCCACCACAGGTCACATTTTTTGTGTAGAATACGCGCCCACAAGAGAGCGTCGCGTCAAGCGGGCATTTCCTAAAACGCTTTTGCCAACGGCCGCCCCGGGCGAGAGTGGTTTGCGAAATCCCCCACTTCCATTTATTTGGGGACTCTCTGTGTGTTGAGCCTCGCCTCCCATGGAACGGTCCCCGTTATGCTGAGGACGATAGTGTGATGGAACAAGCTCGACCCATTCGCCGTGCACTGCTGAGTGTGTCTGACAAGACTGGCATCCTGGAATTTGCCAAGGCACTCGACGCGCGTGGTGTGGCCCTGCTCTCCACCGGTGGTACCGCCAAGCTGCTGGCCGATGCGGGCCTGCCGGTGACCGAGGTGTCCGACTACACCGGATTCCCCGAGATGATGGACGGCCGGGTCAAGACCCTGCATCCCAAGGTACACGGCGGCATTCTCGGCCGTCGCGACCGGGATGACGCCATCATGGCCGAGCACGCTATCTCCCCCATCGACATGGTCGTCGTCAACCTCTATCCCTTCGCCGCCACCGTGGCCAAAGCCGGTTGCACCCTGGAAGACGCCGTCGAGAACATCGACATCGGCGGCCCGACCATGGTCCGCTCCGCTGCCAAGAACCACAAGGACGTCACCATCGTCGTCAAGGCCTCCGACTATGACCGCGTCATCGCCGAGATGGATGGCAACGGCAACAGCCTGACCCTCTCCACCCGCTTCGATCTGGCCATCGCCGCCTTCGAGCACACCGCCGCCTACGATGGCATGATCGCCAACTACTTCGGCACCCTGGTGCCCTCCTACGGCGAAAACAAGGAAGGCGACGAAGAGTCCCGCTTCCCCCGCACCTTCAACAGCCAGTTCATCAAGAAGCAGGACATGCGCTATGGCGAGAACAGCCACCAGGCTGCCGCCTTCTACGCCGAAGAGCAGGCCGCGCCGGGCTCGGTGGCAAGCGCCATCCAGCTGCAGGGCAAAGCCCTCTCCTACAACAACATTGCCGACACCGATGCGGCGCTGGAGTGCGTGAAGGAGTTCAGCGAACCGGCCTGCGTCATCGTCAAGCATGCCAACCCCTGCGGCGTCGCCATCGGTGACGACCTGCTGGCAGCCTACGATCGCGCCTACCAGACCGACCCCACCTCGGCCTTTGGCGGCATCATCGCCTTCAACCGCGAACTGGACGGCGAGACCGCCGCGGCCATCGTCGCCCGCCAGTTCGTGGAAGTGATCATCGCCCCCAGCATCAGCCAGGCAGCCCGCGAGGCGGTCGCCGCCAAGCAGAACGTGCGCCTGCTGGAATGCGGCCAGTGGACTGCCCCGGCGCAAGGCTTTGACTTCAAGCGCGTCAACGGCGGCCTGCTGGTGCAGGAGCGCGATCTGGGCATGGTGACGCTCGGGGATCTGACCGTGGTCAGCCAGCGTCAACCCACCGAGGCCGAGCTGCAGGATCTGCTGTTCTGCTGGAAGGTCGCCAAGTTCGTCAAATCCAACGCCATCGTCTACGCCAAGAACGGCCAGACCATCGGCGTCGGCGCCGGCCAGATGAGCCGCGTCTACTCTGCCAAGATCGCCGGCATCAAGGCCGAGGATGAAGGGCTGACCGTGGCGGGCTCCGTCATGGCCTCCGACGCCTTCTTCCCGTTCCGCGACGGCATCGATGCCGCCGCTGCCGCGGGCATCTCCTGCGTCATCCAGCCAGGTGGCTCGATGCGCGACCAGGAGGTGATCGACGCCGCCAACGAACACGGCATGTGCATGGTGTTCACCAACATGCGTCATTTCCGTCACTGACAGCCCAGGGCCGCCGATGGCGGCCCTGCCTCTTTAGCACCGGATCCTTTCCACTGGCAGGTTGCCACCGCAGCGCCAGTGAACTCAGACAGAAGCGAGCGAGACGATGAAAGTACTGATCATTGGCAACGGCGGCCGTGAACACGCCCTGGCCTGGAAGGCCAAACACTCCCCCCTGGTGACCCAGGTCTTCGTGGCACCGGGCAATGCGGGCACCCAGCTTGAGCCGGGCATCGAGAACGTCGCCATCCAGGCCACCGACATCGAGGGCCTGCTGGCCTTCGCCAAGGCGAACCAGATCGGCCTCACCATCGTCGGACCGGAAGCCCCCCTGGTGAAAGGGGTGGTCGATGCCTTCCGCGCCGCCGATCAGACCATCTTCGGCCCGACCGCCGCCGCTGCCCAGCTGGAAGGCTCCAAGGCCTTCACCAAGGACTTCCTGGCCCGCCACGCCATTCCCACCGCCGATTACCAGAACTTCACCGAGGTGGAGCCGGCGCTGGCCTATCTGCGCGAGAAGGGCGCCCCCATCGTCATCAAGGCCGACGGTCTGGCCGCCGGCAAAGGGGTGATCGTCGCCATGACCCTCGACGAGGCGGAAGCTGCGGTGCGTGACATGCTCTCCGGCAATGCCTTCGGCGATGCTGGCGCCCGGGTGGTGATCGAAGAGTTCCTGGACGGGGAAGAGGCGAGCTTCATCGTCATGGTGGACGGCGAGCACGTGCTGCCCATGGCCACCAGCCAGGATCACAAGCGCGCCTTCGACGGCGACACCGGCCCCAACACCGGCGGCATGGGGGCTTACTCCCCGGCCCCCGTGGTGACCGACGAAGTGCACCAGCGCGTGATGGAACGGGTGATCATGCCGACCGTGCGCGGCATGGCGGCCGAGGGCAACGTCTACACCGGCTTCCTCTACGCCGGCCTGATGATCGATGCCGAGGGCAACCCCAAGGTGATCGAGTTCAACTGCCGCTTCGGCGACCCCGAAACCCAGCCCATCATGCTGCGGATGCAGTCCGATCTGGTGGATCTCTGCCTCGCCGCCTGCGCCGGCCAGCTGGATCAGAAGGAAGCCGTCTATGACCCCCGTGCCGCCATTGGCGTGGTGCTGGCGGCTGGTGGCTATCCCGGCGACTACACCAGCAACCACCCCATCAGCGGTCTGCCGGTGGACGAAGTGGCAGGGGAGAAGGTTTTCCATGCAGGCACCCGCCTGGAAGGGCACACCAGCCTGACCCAGGGTGGCCGCGTGCTGTGCGCCACCGCCCTCGGCCACACGGTGCAGGAAGCCCAGCAGCGGGCCTATGCCCTGGCTGGCCGCATCCAGTGGGACGGCATCTTCTATCGCAAGGACATCGGCTGGCGTGCCATCGAGCGCGAGCAGGCCGAATAAGGGCCGGATCCCGATCACTCAAAGGGCCTGCGGGCCCTTTTTTTGTTGCACAGCGCCAGCGCAGGCAGCGGAATCGTCCATGGGTGGTGGCTTTAAAAAACAAAAACACCTGAAAAACTCACCTGACTTTAAAAAACCGATGTGTGATAAAAAATGGCAGCATGATGCACTGCCTGCGGGCCCCTTCCCGGGCCAGATGCGCGGCCTTGTATCACCTGCCGGAGGCGAGATCCGGTGGCCGTTCTCTTTCGGCTACATTCCCACAGCAATCCCCTGCACAATTCGTCACAATTGGTCGCACTTTCTTCATACAATGATCGCCCTTTCATGGCATCATGATGCGTGAAACCGCACTCAAATGAGTGCTATAACAACCTGCAATCTCGTCGTCTCATAAGGAAATCCCATGCTGAAAACTGTGCGTCCCCTGCTGCTGCCCCTGATGTTCGGCCTGATGGCCCTGCCTGCCATGGCCGGCGATCTGGAGCAGCCGATGAAGAAGATCGGCTTCAACTACAAGCAGGCCGTCAAGGCCGACGACGCGGCCACCATGGAGAAATACATCAAGGAGATGAAGGCCCAGCTGGACGTCGCCAAGGGCAAGAACATGCCCGCCGCCAAGAAAGAGAAGTTCCTGGAAGGCATGACCGAAGTGCAGACCGAGCTGGATGCCAGCCTGGCAGCCCTCAAGGCCGGTGACGAAGCCAAGGCGCGCGAGCACCTGGCCAAGGTCAACGACCTGAAGAAGGAGTACCACAACTATGCCAAGCAAAAAGGCTGATCCCTTCCACTGGGATGCTCTGGTGCGCCTCACCCACTGGGGTGTGGCGGCCATCTGTATCGGCAACCTCTGGCTCAACGAGGCAGGCGAGGAGTGGCACGAGCGGATGGGATACGCCGTCATGGTGCTCATCGGCATACGCCTGCTGTGGGGGCTCACCTTCGCTCGCGGCCACGCCCGCCTGCGCGCCCTCATCCCGAGCCGGGAGGATTTTCGCCATCAGGCCGACGCCCTGCGCGAACGGACCCCGCCCACCCCGGGCCATCACGGCAGCGGCAAGCTGGCGGTCTGGGCACTCTGGCTGCTGGTACTCGCCACCGCAGGGACCGGCTGGTTCCAGAACACCGAGACCGGCTTCGATCTGGGGGCGGACGACTGGCACGAGTGGTGCACCTGGGCACTGCAGGGCATGATCGCCCTGCACCTGTGCGCCATCGCCTACACCTCTTGGCGCCAGCGCAGCAACCTGGTCACCCGCATGCTGCCAGGGCGTCGTGCCCGGGCCAGTGCCGGGCAGCAGGAACCCAACGTCTGAACGTTCACGGGGCCCAGCGGGGCCCCTGTTCATCCCCCTCGCTACCTGCTTGACGGGATCTCGCACCGATCTGCCCCCCTCTGCCCCCTCCTGCTGCCACCGAATGGCATGAAAGCATTTTCATTCACATTTCTTAATTAATTCAGCTTGTTCGATTTTCAACCACGTCGATTTCATGAATGCTACGGAGCTGAACGAGGTTGTTTGTTGTCCGTTCGACTACACGACAGTGATACGTCAATAACAAGATCGAAGGGAAAATCGTCATGCACAACACACTGTTTCGAACCGCCCTGCTGGCGGCGGCACTCGGCTCTTTCAGCCACACTGCCAGCGCCGAAGGAGTCATGGTTCACCTGTTCCAATGGAAGTTCAACGACATCGCCAACGAGTGCGAGACCGTGCTCGGGCCCAAGGGGTTCGGTGGCGTCCAGATCACCCCACCCGCCGAGCACAAGCAGGGCAGCCAGGTCTGGTGGACCGTCTATCAACCGGTCAGCTTCAAGAATTTCAACAGCTTCGGTGGTAGCGAGGCAGAGCTCAGAAGCATGATCGCCCGCTGCAACGCGGCCGGGGTCAAGGTCTATGCCGACGCCGTCTTCAACCAGCTGGCATCGGGTTCGGGCACCGCCACCGGCGGCGGCAGCTACAACTCGGGGCAATACCAATATCCCCAGTTCGGCTACAACGACTTCCATCACAGCGGCGACATCACCAACTACGGCGACAGCAACAACGTCTGGAACGGCGCCCTCTACGGCATGCCGGACCTCAATACCGGCTCATCCTACGTCCAGGATCAGATCGCCACCTACATGAAGACCCTGCTCGGCTGGGGCGTGGCGGGCTTTCGCATCGATGCGGCCAAGCACATGGCGCCGGCCGATGTGAAGGCCATCCTCGACAAGGCAGGCAGCCCCAGGGCCTACCTGGAGGTGATCGGCGCAGGCGGGGAGTCCCCCGACATCCAGCCGGGCCGCTACACCTACATCGACACCGTCACCGACTTCAAATACGGCACCGATCTCGCCGCCAACTTCAATGGCCAGATCAAGAACCTCAAGACCCTGGGCGAGAGCTGGGGCCTGCTCCCCTCCAACAAGGCCTTCGTCTTCGTGGTCAACCACGACCGCGAACGCGGCCACGGCGGTGGCGGCATGCTCACCTTCATGAGCGGTGCCCGCTACGATCTGGCCAACACCTTCATGATGGCCTGGCCCTATGGCTGGAAGCAGGTGATGTCGGGCTATCGCTTTGAAAACATGGGCACCTATGAAACCGACAAGGGGGCGCCGGGCAGCACGCCCTGCACGGACAGCCAGTGGAACTGCGAACAGCGCCGACCGACCATCATGAACATGGCCCTGTTCCACAACCGGACCGAGGGCCAGCCCGTCAGCAACTGGTGGGACAACGGCAACAACCAGATAGCCTTCAGCCGCGGTGACAAGGGCTTCGTCGCCATCAACAACGAGAGCGGCAGCCTGGTGGCCTCGGTGCAGACCGGCCTGCCGGCCGGCGAGTACTGCAACCTCCTGGGGGGCAATGACTACTGCAGCGGCGGTTATGTCACCGTCGATGGCAGCGGCAAGGCCAGCCTGAACGTCCCCGGCATGAAGGCGGCCGCCATCATCGCCGGTTGCACCAAGGCCAGCCCCTGCGGCGGTTCCGTCCTGCCGGGCAACAAGTTCAGCAGCATGAACCTGCGCGGCACCCACAACGCCTGGGGCAACACCCCCATGACCGTCGATGCCAACCGTGTCTGGTCCGCCACCCTCACCCTGACCGGCAACGGTGACGCCACCGGTGCCCAGCGCTTCAAGTTCGACGTCTTCGGCAACTGGGCCGAGAACTACGGCGACAACGAAGGGGATGGCATCGCCGACAAGGGCAGCAGCAAGGATATCCTGGTCAGCGGGGCGGGCACCTACCGCATCACCCTGAGCGAGAGCGATCTGCGCTACACGGTCACCCCCCTCACCAGCAACCAGGCACCGGTCGCCGCCCTCTCTCCCAAAAACCTCAGCGTCAAGGCGGGGGAGAGCGTGGTGTTCGACGCCTCCGCTTCCAGCGATGATGGCGGCGTGGTGAGCTACAGCTGGTCCAGCGGGGGCACCGCCACCACGGAGACGGTCCGGTTCGATACCCCGGGTACCCATACCGTGACGGTCACCGTGACCGATGCGGAAGGGTTGACCGCCAGTGCCAGCGCCACCGTGACCGTCACCGATGACAACGGCACCTACGCCAGCGTACTGCCCACCCTGAACTTCCGCGGCACCCCCAATGCCTGGGGCTCCCTTGCCATGACGCTGGTCGCCGACAATCAGTGGGAAGCCCTGGTCACCTTCGACGGTCAGACCAACCAGCGCTTCAAGTTCGACGTCAAGGGGGACTGGACCCAGAACTACGGCGACACCAACAAGGACGGCGTGGCCGAACTGACTGGCAGTGACATCCTCACCCCGGTCATCGGCCAGTACCGGGTACGTTTCAACGATCAGACCCTGCAATACAGCCTGACTCCGGTGAGCGTCACCTATGCCAAGAATGTCGCCAGCCTCAACATTCGCGGCACCACCAACAACTGGGGCATCACCCCCATGTCCCTGGTCGGGGATCACCTCTGGCAGGCCAGCGTCACCTTCACCGGCAGCGGTGATGGCAACGGCAGCCAGCGCTTCAAGTTCGACGTCAAGGGGGACTGGACCCAGAACTACGGCGACACCAACAAGGATGGCGTGGCCGAGCTGGCCGGGGCAGACATTACCACGGCAGTCGTCGGTGCCTATGTGGTGCGCTTCAACGACCAGACCCTGGCCTACAGCCTGAGCGCCCAGTAAGGCTGGACACACGCCAGGGCCATTGCGCCCCGGCGCCGAACCAGGCCTCCCGCCATCGGCGGGAGGCCTTTTTCATGGCCCCATGACCCGTTCCCCGCCAGCCTGTTGGCAGGCATACTGATCCTTCATCCCCATGCAGGAGCGCATATGAAACAGTTGAACACCCTCAAGGCCGAGGGACGGATCGAGGAAGCACGTCAGCACGGTCTGCTGCAACTCATCGCGTACCCGGCCCACGCCGAGCTGCATTACGAAGTGGCCGGACTGCACGACATGCTGGGGCGAGAGGCCGAGGCCATTCCCCTCTATCAGAAGGCCGTGTCGCTGGGGCTTGGCGAGTCGTCGCTGCGCGGAGCCCTGCTTGGACTTGGCAGCTCCTATCGCACCACGGGCCGTCATGCCGAGGCGCTGGCCACCTTTGACGAGGCCCTGTCCCGCTTCCCCGATGCCGTGGAGTTCAAGGTGTTTCGTGCCATGACCTGCTACAACCTGGGGCGCAGCAAGGAGGGGATGGAGACGCTGCTGGGGATCCTCGCGACCACCACCACGGATCCCGCCCTGCTTCCCTACCGGCGCGCCATGGCACTCTATGCCGAGGATCTGGACAGACGCTGGTGAACGCCAGAAACGACAAAGCCGCTCAAAAGAGCGGCTTTTTCTGAAAATGGTGGCCCCTGGGGGACTTGAACCCACGACCAATCGATTATGAGTCGACTGCTCTGACCAACTGAGCTAAGGGGCCATTGATGCTGGTTAGCGGCGTGGATTATAGGGGATGGCGGATACCCCGTCCATAGTCAGATCAACCACTTGGCGAGATTTCATCCATATTCAAGCGGTTCCATGACCCCTCTTCACGCCCATGCCAGCACGGATAAAACAAAGCCCCGCATGGCGGGGCTTTTTGTTGCTATGTCAGGCTGACAGAACCCGGGACTACTCGTCCAGGAAGCTGCGCAGCACTTCCGAGCGGCTCGGATGGCGCAGTTTGCGCAGGGCCTTGGCTTCGATCTGACGGATACGCTCACGGGTGACGTCGAACTGCTTGCCCACTTCCTCGAGGGTGTGGTCGGTGTTCATGTCGATACCGAAGCGCATGCGCAGTACCTTGGCTTCCCGTGCGGTCAGCCCGGCCAGCACTTCGCGGGTCGCGTTGCGCAGGCTCTCGCTGGTGGCCGCATCCGCTGGCAGAGCCAGGGTGGTATCTTCGATGAAGTCGCCCAAGTGGGAGTCTTCATCATCACCGATGGGCGTCTCCATGGAGATGGGCTCCTTGGCGATTTTCAGTACCTTGCGGATCTTGTCTTCCGGCATGCCCATGCGCATGGCCAGCTCTTCCGGGTTCGGTTCACGACCCATCTCCTGCAGCATCTGGCGGGAGATACGGTTGAGCTTGTTGATGGTCTCGATCATGTGCACCGGGATACGGATGGTACGGGCCTGATCCGCGATGGAGCGGGTAATGGCCTGACGGATCCACCAGGTGGCATAGGTCGAGAACTTGTAGCCGCGACGATATTCGAACTTGTCGACCGCCTTCATCAGACCGATGTTGCCCTCCTGGATCAGATCCAGGAACTGCAGACCGCGGTTGGTGTACTTCTTGGCGATGGAGATAACCAGACGCAGGTTGGCCTCGACCATCTCTTTCTTGGCACGGCGGGCTTTGGCCTCACCAATGCTCATGCGGCGGTTGATGTCCTTGATCTGGGCGATGGACAGACCGGTCTCTTCTTCGATCTGCTGCAGCTTGCCGATAGAACGCAGTACTTCTTCGTCCATCTCGAGCAGGCGGGGAGACCACGCCTTGCCGGCCTGCTTCTGGTATTCGAACCAGGCAGTTTCGCACTCGTTGTTGGTGAAGGCCGCGACGAAGGTCTTCTTCGGCATCTTGGCCTGCTCAACGCAGAGCTTCATGATGATGCGTTCCTGCACGCGGACACGCTCCATCATCTCCCGCATATTGTTGACCAAGCGATCGAACTGCTTGGGCATCAGGCGGAATTGACGGAAGACATCGGCCAGCTGGGCGATGGCATTCTGGGTGTCGTCGTGGGCACGACCATTCTGCTGAATGGAGAGACGAGTCACCTCGTACTGGGCACGCAGTTCGCCGAATTTCTCGCGAGCGACTTCCGGATCCGGGCCACCGTCGCCGTCATCGTCGGAGTTGTCACCGTCTTCGTCTTCGTCTTCGTCCTCATCTTCGTCTTCGTCGGCGAGGTCGTCCTCGCTGAGCTCGGAGCCGATATGAGTGGCGGTCGGCGCCACGTCATCCACTTCGTTCGGATCGATGAAGCCGGAGATGATGTCGGACAGGCGAAGCTGCTCGGCTTCGTACTTGTCGTACTGTTCGAGCAGATAGGTGATGGCTTCAGGGTACTCGGCGACGGAGCTTTGTACCTGGTTGATACCGTCTTCGATCCGCTTGGCGATGTCGATCTCGCCTTCGCGGGTCAGCAGTTCGACGGTACCCATTTCCCGCATGTACATGCGGACGGGATCGGTCGTGCGACCAATCTCAGATTCAACAGATGCCAGAGCCTGGGCCGCTGCTTCGGCAGCGTCCTCATCGGCGGTACCACCTTCAGCCATGATAAGGTCATCGGCATCCGGAGCGTTTTCAACCACTTGAATGCCCATATCGTTGATCATCTGAATGATGTCTTCGATCTGGTCTGAATCGACAATGTCTTGCGGGAGGTGATCGTTCACCTCGGCATAGGTCAGGTAGCCCTGTTCTTTACCTTTGGCAACGAGGAGTTTAAGCTGAGACTGCGGGGTTTGCTCCATAGAACTCATCCGGTTGGTGTTGCTAGGTTGCGCGTACAGTGCGCTGCTGCGCAAATAGCCAATTCTAATAGAAAACCGCCAGACATGCTATGTCTGGTTGCGGCGTCGGTCATGAGAAACCCCTGCCCGCAGTGTTGTCGGGGCCAGGTGGTTATAAAGTGTTTGCTTTCAATCCCGTCGATTCGGGCAACGCTATTCATATTGGGACTGCTCACTCAAATATCAAGCCCCACTCTCATTTCTTTTATCAATCTGCACCTCTCTGATCAGCATCATCAGCTCCTGAGTTTCCTCAGAGCTTAGCCCTTCCTGCGCCACCTTGGCCTGCAATTCTTCGATCCGTTGCTTCAGGAAAAGGTTGATGAAACCGACAAAGGTATCCTGCAATTCTCCCAGAATATCGGGCTCCTGGTCGAGCTTTACCTCTTCAAACAGGTCATGCATCGCCAGTTGGGCAAGTATTTCTCCCTCTTTTGTGCCGCGCCAATGCTCCAGCAGGATACCCGTTGTCACTCCCGGCTGGGTCAGGATCTGCTGGTGCAGTTGCAGCAGGAAAGGGATCCCCTGCAGGCGCAGCCCGGCCAACTCGGGCATGGCCGGCAGCTCGGCAGTGATCGCCGGATACTGCACCATCAGGGCCAGAGCCCTGCGGATCGGCGTCAGTTTGGTCGCCTTGGGTTTGTTGACTTCCGCCTTGGGCTGGCTGTTGCGGGCAAACAGCTCGGCAATCCGCTGCTTGTTTTCTCCCCAGCGCATCATGCTGGAAAGTCGGGTAATCAACCCCTCGCGAGTGAAACCTTCCGGTACCCGACGAATCAGCTCGGCGGCCTTGTTGGCCACTTCAAACTTGCCAGCCTCACCGGAAAGAGCCGCATCGCGCCCGAGGCGTTCGAACATGAAATCCGCAAACGACTGGGCCTTGTCGAGCAGCGCTTCGAACCCCTCCTTGCCGATCTGGCGTACCAACGAGTCGGGATCCTCGCCATCCGGCAAAAAGACGAACTTGAGTTCACGGCCGTCCTGCAGGTGGGAGAGCGCGTTATCCAGCGCCCGCCAGGCCGCTTCCCGACCGGCGTTGTCGCCGTCGTAGCAACAGACCACCTCTGCCGTGGTACGGAACAGGGTGTGGATGTGATCGCTGGTGGTCGCAGTCCCCAGTGCCGCCACCGCATAGTCGATGTCGTACTGGCCGAGCGCCACCACATCCATGTAGCCTTCCACCACCAGGATCCGGCGTGGATCCTTGTGTGCCTGCTTGACCTCATAAAGGCCGAACAGCTCTCGCCCCTTGTGGAAGATGGGGGTTTCGGGGGAGTTCAAGTACTTGGGCGTGCCATCCCCCAGCACTCGGCCACCGAAGCCGATGACCCGGCCGCGTTTGTCCCGGATCGGAAACATGATGCGATCGCGGAAACGATCGTAGCTGCCCGGGCCGCTGTCACGGGGGATCAGCATACCGCCCGAAATCAGCAGTTGTTCGTGATCCCGACTGGCGCCAAAGCGGCGACGCACCTGATCCCAGTCCCCAGGGGCATAACCGATGTTGAAGCGCTTGACCACCTCGCCAGTCAGGCCCCGGCCTTTCAGATACTCCACCGCCTGAGGCGCGTTCTTGAGATTGCTCTCGTAGAAGCGCGCAATCTGGTTCATCAGCTCGAACAGATCCTTGCTGACAGCTGGTTGGCTATGGCTTGATCCACCCGCCGTTTGCTCACGGGGGACCTGCATACCGTGCAGGCTTGCCAGCTCTTCGATGGCATCGGGGAATTCCAGGCCGTCGTACTCCATGACAAAGCCGATGGCATTGCCGTGGGCACCACAACCGAAACAGTGATAGAACTGCTTCTCCTGGCTGACGGTAAAGGAGGGGCTTTTTTCGTTATGAAAAGGGCAGCAAGCCTGGTAGTTCTTACCGGCTTTCTTCAACCGCACACGGGAGTCGATCAACTCGACTATGTCCGTGCGTACGAGCAGATCATCGATAAAGGATTGCGGGATCCTGCCAGCCATAACCGTCCTGTTTCATTGCATAGAAAATAAAAAAGCCGCGCATTCCAATGGGAAGCACGGCTTCTTCGACCAAACAAGAGAGTTGCCTGTTACGCCAAGCGGGTTTTCACCTGAGCACTGACGGCGCCGACATCGGCACGCCCCTGAATTTTTGGCTTCAAGACAGCCATGACTTTACCCATGTCAGCCATGACGGCAGCACCACTTTCAGTGATGGCTTGCTCGATCAGTGCGGCAATTTCGTCTGCGGTCAGCTGTTGTGGCAGGAACTCCTGCAGCACAACGATCTCGGCGGACTCTTTGTCGGCGAGATCCTGGCGACCGGCAGCTTCAAACTGGCTGATGGAATCGCGACGCTGTTTGACCATTTTGGTCACGACAGCGAGGATCTCTTCATCGTTGAGCTCGACACGGGTATCGACTTCACGCTGCTTGATTTCTGCCATCAACAAGCGGATAGCACCCAACCGAGGCTTGTCTTTGGCAAGCATGGCGAGCTTTTGCTGATCCTTGAGTTGATCCTTCAGAGACACGGCATGATCCCTTGATTAGTACAGGCGGATACGACGTGCGTTTTCGCGGGACAGCTTCTTGGCGTGACGCTTGACAGCGGACGCTTTGGCGCGCTTGCGAATGGTAGTCGGCTTCTCGTAGAACTCACGGCTACGAACTTCGGACAGGATACCGGCCTTTTCGCAAGAACGCTTGAAGCGACGCAGAGCAACGTCAAACGGCTCATTTTCACGGACTTTGATTACTGGCATGTGCCTTTCACCTCAGTGATAAATTGTTAGCTGACCTTCAATCGATCAGCATGTCTTAAAATGGTGCGAAATTATACTCTGGACAGGGAATGAAAGTAAACCCGCAGAGATCGCTCTGGTTTAAAAAACCCGCGAAGGTTACCATAGCCGTCTCATTTTAGCAGTGAAATTTTTTAGCAATGCGTGTATTGGGCATAGAGACATCCTGTGACGAAACCGGGATCGCGATCTTCGATGATCAAAAAGGGATCCTTTCCCACCAGTTGTACAGCCAGGTCAAGCTGCATGCGGACTACGGCGGCGTCGTTCCCGAGCTCGCCAGCCGGGACCATGTACGCAAGACGATCCCCTTGATCCAGGCCGCCTTGAAAGAGGCTGGACTTGGCAAGGATGACATCGATGGCATCGCCTATACCGCGGGGCCAGGTCTGGTTGGTGCCATCCTGGTCGGGGCGACCATAGGCCGCTCGTTGGCCATGGCATGGGACAAGCCGGCCATCGCCGTACACCACATGGAAGGCCACCTGCTGGCCCCCATGCTGGAAGAGAAGGCCCCCGAGTTCCCCTTCGTGGCGCTCTTGGTTTCCGGCGGCCACTCCATGCTGGTCCGGGTCGACGGTATCGGCAGCTATCAGCTACTGGGCGAATCGATCGACGATGCCGCCGGTGAGGCGTTCGACAAGACCGCCAAGCTGATGGGTCTGGACTACCCCGGTGGTCCGCTGCTCTCCCGGCTGGCAGAAAAGGGCACCACTGGACGCTTTACCTTCCCGCGTCCCATGACCGACCGTCCCGGGCTCGACATGAGCTTCTCCGGCCTCAAGACCTTTGCCGCCAATACCATAGCAGCCAATGGCGACGACGAGCAGACCCGTGCCGACATCGCCCGGGCGTTTGAGGATGCGGTGGTCGACACCCTGGCCATCAAGTGCCGCCGTGCCCTGAAAGAGACCGGTCTCAATCGTCTGGTCGTGGCAGGCGGCGTCAGTGCCAACCGTCATCTGCGCGTCCAGCTGGCCGAGCTGATGGAGAGCCTCAAAGGTGAAGTCTTCTACCCGCGCACCGAATACTGCACCGACAACGGCGCCATGATCGCCTATGCCGGCATGCAACGCCTGAAGGCGGGAATCTTCGAACCCCTCGTCGTCAAGGCCGTGCCGCGCTGGCCGCTGGACACTCTGGATCCGGTGTGATCCTGACGATCCACGACAAAAAGAAAGGGGCCTGCGGCCCCTTTTTCATCTTGATGACGGTATTCATACCCGTTTAGTTGGTGCGGAACAGCGCCTCAATGGACAGCCCCTGCCCCAGCAGAATTTCCCGCAGACGGCGCAACCCTTCCACCTGGATCTGGCGCACCCGCTCGCGGGTCAAACCAATCTCGGCGCCCACGTCTTCCAGGGTGGCCGGTTCATAGCCAAGCAGACCGAAACGGCGGGCCAGCACTTCGCGCTGCTTGGGATTCAGCTCCTCCAGCCAGTGCACTATGCTGCTGCGCATGTCATCTTCCTGGGACTCCAGCTCGGGCCCCATTCCGCGCTCGTCGGAAAGCACATCCAGCAGCGCCTTGTCGCGATCGCCACCGATGGGAGTATCCACCGAGGTGATCTTCTCGTTGAGCTTGAGCATGCGATTCACATCGTCCACAGAGCGATCCAGTGCAGAGGCGATATCCTCGGCGGTCGGCTCATGGTCGAGACGATGAGAAAGCTCACGTGCAGTGCGCAGATAGACGTTCAGCTCCTTGACCACATGGATGGGCAGACGAATGGTACGGGTCTGGTTCATGATGGCCCGCTCTATGGTCTGGCGGATCCACCAGGTGGCATAGGTGGAGAAGCGGAAACCGCGCTCTGGGTCGAACTTCTCGACGGCGCGGATAAGACCGAGGTTGCCCTCTTCGATGAGATCCAGCAGCACCAGGCCGCGGTTGTTGTAGCGCCGGGCAATCTTGACCACCAGGCGCAGGTTGGATTCGATCATGCGCTTGCGCGCCGCTTTGTCGCCACGCAGGGCACGGCGGGCGTAGTAGACTTCCTCTTCGGCCGTGAGCAAGGGGGAGAAGCCTATCTCCCCCAGATAGAGCTGGGTGGCGTCCATTACCTTGTTCAGCTCGGGCGCCATCAGTTCATCGGAAATGGTCTCTTCGGCTTCGGCCGCCACTTCCTGAACCTCTTCTTCCTCCTGAACCTCCAGCTCCTCGTCGAACTCTAACTCTGCATCCTGCATTACCAGTTGTTCTTGGCTCATGATATCTCTCCCTGACCTACACCAGAGTAAGACTCAGCTCTCTGAGTTAACGCTTTGGCAAATAGCCCATCGGGTTGATCGACTTGCCTTTGTACCGGATTTCAAAGTGCAAGCGCACATCCGGCGCATCCGTGCTACCCATATTGGCGATAACCGCTCCGCCCTTCACGGTGTCTCCCTCCTTGACCCTCAACTCATCGTTGTGAGCGTAGGCGGAGAGGTAGTCATCGTTGTGCTTGAGAATTATCAGCTTGCCATAACCTCGCAGTGCACTGCCCGCATAGACCACTTTGCCGCTGCTCGCAGCGTAAATGGGTTGGCCCTTCTGGCCGGAAATGTCGATGCCCTTGTTGCCTTGTTCCGCAACGGAGAAGCCTTCAACGATCCGCCCTTTGGTCGGCCAATGCCAGGAGAGTGTTGACGAGGAACTGACGGTTTTTTGTTCTTTCGCCTGAGCGTATGCTGTTGACGAGGCAGGAGCAATCGTTTTCTGAGCAATAAATGGTGTGGTCGTACCTGCCGGAGCCGTGGCCAGGGGTTTGGGGCCCGTGCTGGTCACAACCGGTGTGGTTGCTGCCACCATCTGACCACCCGAGGAACCCGCGCCCCCCACATTGAGCACCTGACCCACGTGCAATGCATAAGGAGCCTGAAGGTTGTTGCGCTGGGCCAAGGCCTGGTTGGAGAGACCGAACTGGCGACCTATGCTGCTCAAGGTATCGCCACGGCGCACCTCGTAACTGCCAGACCCCGTCACACTGCCACGACTGACAGGGCTGCCGACGGTTGCCACCGCCATGGGGGCGGAAGCCCCATCGAGCCTGAGCTGCTGGCCGGGATAAATGTTATAGGGGGGAGTGATGCCATTGATGCTGATAAGCGAAGCCACATCCATGCCAGAACGAAATGCAATGGAGTAGAGAGTGTCTCCTTTGACCACGGTGTACCCGTTGCCTGCAATGCCGGGCTTGGTCATACCTTGACGCACGGGGATGGTCGAAGCGACCTGATCATTGCCCAGGCTGTGCACCGGAGCCGCAGTCTTGCTGGAGGAACAGGCAAGCAGCAGCCATGACAACACGACGACACCGCTACCTTGCCAAACACGCGAACACATAGTGGATCCTTAACGACTAAACCAGAAATAGGCCGCAACGGCCAAACCAATACAGAGCCAGCCCAGCACATCCACATAGTGCATCAGCTTGCGCTCCATCTTCTCACCGCCCCAGCGCATCAGACCTGCAACCAGGAAGAAGCGCATGCCACGACCGATCAGCGAGGTCAGGATGAAAGGCAACAGTGCCATGTGGAGCAAGCCAGCCGTGACGGTAAACACCTTGTAGGGGATCGGCGTGAAGCTGGCAATAAAAATAACCCAGATGCCCCACTGCGCGAACCACTGCTCGGCCAGGGCAATCTTGTCCTCATAGCCAACCGAGGTCACCAGCGGCTGCACCACAGGCTCCCACAGGGCATAGCCGAGCAGATAACCAAACAGGGCGCCCAACACCGAAAAGAGGGTGGCCAGCGCGGCATAGTGCCAGGCGCGATGAGGTTTGCCGAGCGCCATGGGCGCCAGCATCACATCCACCGGGATGGGCCAGAAGATGGATTCAATAAAGGCGGTGATGGCCAGATACCAGGGGGCATACTTGTGGCGTGCCCACTGCATCACCAGAACATAAAGGCGGGAAAACAACTTCACTCGACATCTCCGTCAATCAGGGGAACGAAACGTACCGGCTCCAGGATCCGGCTGGTGAGCTGGGAGCCCGATCGCTCGATGAGCTGCAGGGTCTGCTGGCCATCACCCACCGGCAACACCAGACGACCACCGTCAGCCAGCTGATCGGTCAGGGCCTTGGGGACCTCACTGGCCGCCGCCGTCACCAGAATGGCGTCGAAAGGGCCCTTGTTGGGCCAACCTAGCCACCCATTACCGTGCTTGGCCGACACATTGTGCAGATCGAGCTGGCGCAATCTGCGCCGGGCCTGAAACTGCAGCGACTTGATCCGCTCCATGGTGTAGACATGCTCCACCAAGTGGGCCAGTACCGCCGTCTGGTAGCCCGATCCCGTCCCGATCTCCAGCACATGGGCCGGATCGTTCTGGATCAGCAGCTCGGTCATGCGCGCCACGATGTAAGGCTGGGAGATGGTCTGCCCATGGCCGATGGGCAGGGCCGTATTGTCCCAGGCCTTGTGGGCCATGGCTTCATCCACGAACAGCTGGCGCGGCACCTTCGCAATCGCCGCCAATACGCGGAAATCGCGGACATCCTGGGCAATCAGTTGATTCAACAGGCGCTGTACTATCACAACGTCATCCCTGCAGATCCAGCCACGCGCCCAGGGTCGACAGACTGCCGTAGGCCGTCATGTCGATGGTCAGGGGAGTGATGGAGACATAACCCTGCTCGATGGCGGCAAAGTCCGTTCCCTCTCCCGCATCCTGCTGGTTGCCGGGGGGGCCAATCCAGTAGACGGGCTGACCACGGGGATCCTCGGTGCGGATCACCGACTCCGCCCGGTGGCGATTGCCAAGACGCGTCACCCTGATCCCCTTGATCTGCTCGAGCGGCAGATCCGGCACATTCACGTTGAGGATCTGATCCGCAGGCAACGGATGCACCATCAGCCCCCGCACCAGCTGGGCGGCGTAGTGGGCCGCACTGGCGAAATGAGTCTTGCCCACCAGCGATACGGCGATGGAGGGGAAACCCAGATGACGCCCTTCCGTCGCGGCCGCCACCGTCCCCGAGTAGATGACGTCATCCCCCAGGTTGGCCCCGTGATTGATACCGGCCACCACCATGTCGGGCTCAGGGCGCAGCAGTTCGTTGACCGCCAGATGAACGCAGTCGGTCGGCGTCCCCTTGACCGCATAACTCTTGATGCCGTGAAAACTGGACGCATCGAGGCGGGTGACCCGCAGCGGTACTTCCAGCGTCAGGGAGTGGCTGGCACCGCTGCGGTTGCGATCCGGTGCCACCACCACGACCTCGCCACAGGCACGCAACGCCTCGCTGAGGGCGCGAATGCCCTCGGCGTGTACCCCATCGTCATTACTGACCAGAATTCGCATCGGTTGAGTTCCTGAAACCGTGATCGGCCTCTTCGGCCTGCATTAACTCTCGTACCACGCTGGTGGCAAAGGCGCCGGCAGGCAGGAAGAACGACAGGGTCAGCACCTCGTCCTCCCGTTGCCAGCTCATCTGCTCCGGCTTGAGCAGCAGCGGGCGCCTGTCCTGATCCAGCCCGGCTTTCTCCAGTCCTTCGCACCAGTCACCATAAGGAGCCAGCACTTCTTGCTCGAACTCGGCAGCAGCGCCTTGGCTCGCCAGACGGCCACGGCCCCACTGGGGAGCGGTCAGCTGCACGTCTCCGGAGGCAAGGCGTGCCTCCAGCTCGGGCGTCACGCTCTCTTCGCTGAAGATGGAGTGGCTGCCCTTGAGCATCACGCAGTCCCCGGCCAGCAGCTGATGGGCCAGTCCCTGCTCGATGCGGGCACTGACGATGGCATTGAACAGCATGCTGCGGGCGGCGGACAGATAGAGGGAGCGCTTGTTGCGATCCTTGATCCGTTTGCCGGCGAACATCGCCTTGGCGGCCTCCAGGTTGTTGCCACCTCGGCCGAAACGCTGCTCGCCGTAGTAGTTGGGCACCCCCTGGGTTGCTATCGCCTGCAAACGGGATTCCAGCCCGTCGGCCTGCTCCAGCCCGGTGAGACGCAGGGTGAAGTGGTTGCCCTTGAGATAGCCGACCCGCAGCTTCTTGTTGTGGCGCTTCACCTCAAGGATCCGGATGTTGTCGTTCTCGATGACCGAGAGATCCGGCTCGCCCTTGCCCGGCAGATGGATGCCGAACCACTGTTCGGTCACCGCATGGCGATCTTTCAGACCAGCCCAGGTCACTGCATTGCGGGCAACCCCGGCCGCATCGGCCAGCAGGCCAGCCACCCAGGCGGTATTCTCGCCGGTTTTGCGTACCCGGACGAAGATGTGTTCACCCTCGCCGCAAGGTTCGAACCCGAGATCTTCATTGACCACGAAGTCGGCGGCCTCGGCCTTGAGGATGCCGCGAGCAGTGGGCGTCCCGTGCAGATAGGCAAGTTGTTCAAGCATCATTGTTCACCAGCAAGACGACGGCTTCGGTGGCGATCCCTTCCTTGCGCCCCGTGAATCCGAGTTGTTCGGTGGTGGTCGCCTTGACGTTCACCCGGTTCAAATCACATTGCAGATCCGCGGCCAGCACGGCGCACATGGCGTCGATATGGGGGGCCATCTTGGGGGCCTGGGCGATGATGGTCACATCCAGGTTGCCGATGGCATAACCTGCGCGCTGCACGCGGGCAAAGACATCCCGCAGCAGGATGCGGCTGTCGATGCCCTTGAATTCGGCGGCGGTATCGGGGAAGTGGCGGCCGATGTCGCCAGCGCCGATGGCCCCCAGCAGGGCATCGCTCACCGCATGCAGCACCACGTCACCATCGGAGTGGGCCAGCAGGCCCTGTTCATAGGGCACCGCCACCCCGCCCAGCATGCAGGGACCGACCCCGCCAAACTTGTGAACATCAAAACCATGTCCGATCCGCATCATGCTTGCGCCCTCCTCAATACACGGAAATCTGTCTCATCAAAACCATGTCCGGTGCGGATCATGCCTACTCCTCTGGGGATGAATCGGGTCGTGCCGACCGGCACGCACGTTGTTGCTGTAAATAGAGCCCGGCCAGGGAGAGATCTTCCGGCCGGGTCACCTTGATGTTGTCGGCCCGCCCTTCCACCATGCGCACGGGGAAACCGGCGCGTTCCATGGCGGAGGCTTCATCGGTGATGGCAGCGCCGAGCGCCAGCCCCTCCTCCAGCGCCCGCTTGAGGGGGCGGACCAAAAACATCTGGGGCGTCAGGGCATGCCAGAGCTGCTCGCGATCCACGGTGGCGAGGATATTGCCGGCCGCATCGGTGCGCTTCATGGTATCGCGCACCCGGCTGCCGAGGATGGCACCGCCAGAGGCCATGGCGGCAGCAATGAGCGCATCGAGATCCTCGTGGGTCAGACAGGGCCGGGCGGCGTCATGCACCAGTGCCCACTCCCCTTCTGCCACGTGCAACGCATTGAGCACGGAGAAGGCGCGCTCGCTTCCCCCTTCCACTCGCAGCACCCGCGGGTCAGTGGCCACGGTCAAGGTCTCAAACCAGCGGTCGTGGGGCGCCAGCGCCACGATCACACGGGCGATGGCGGGATGGGAGAGCAGACGCTCCAGGGTGTGCTCCAGAATGCATTTCCCTGCCAGGGACAGGTACTGCTTGGGGCAACTGGCCCCCATGCGACTGCCAATACCGGCAGCCGGGACGATGGCGGTCAGGCCGCTCAGGCTATCAGTCATCGTAGGGGGCACCATCAGGCTCCGTCACCTGATCCTTTTCTTTGGGAATGATTCGGTAGAAGGTCTCGCCCTGCTTGATGTAGCCAAGATCGTTGCGCGACAACTCCTCGATGGCCTCAAGGCCAGAGGTAAGATCGTCGATTTCCCGGTAAATCAGGCTGTTGCGGTCCTTGAGTACCAGGTTGTCCTGTTGCTGCCGCTCGATGGCGGTGGAGAGTTCCCGATAGTCGGAGAGGCCGTTTTTCCCCAGCCAGAGGTCATATTGCAGCCCTCCCAACAGGAGGAGCAGGATAAGAGTGAGTAGCCGCATGCACTGAGTCTCCTTCAAGCGGCCTAGTTTCCCATATTCACAGGCAAGACAAAAGAAAGCCTGTGTGCCGGATGGGTTGGTCGGAATAAAAAATGCAGGTCGCACACGCCCATAAGCGCAGAACGAAAAAGCCCCGCCAGGTGGCGGGGCTTTGTGAAGCATGAACGCAGGCGAAAATTAAGCCTGGTTCTTCACTTCTTTCAGACCACGGAACGGAGCCTTGGCACCCAGGGCTTCTTCGATACGGATCAGCTGGTTGTACTTGGCAACACGGTCAGAACGGCTCATGGAACCGGTCTTGATCTGGCCAGCAGCGGTACCCACAGCCAGGTCGGCGATGGTCGCGTCTTCGGTCTCACCGGAGCGGTGGGAGATGACGGCAGTGTAGCCAGCGTCTTTGGCCATCTTGATGGCAGCCAGAGTTTCGGTCAGGGAACCGATCTGGTTGAACTTGATCAGGATGGAGTTGGCGATGCCGTTGTCGATACCGCGCTTCAGGATCTTGGTGTTGGTTACGAACAGGTCGTCACCAACGATCTGGATTTTCTTGCCCAGTTCAGCAGTCTGGTAGGCGAAACCTTCCCAGTCAGATTCGTCCAGGCCATCTTCGATGGAGACGATCGGGAACTTGGTGGTCAGGTCAGCCAGGAAGTCGGAGAAACCGTTGGAGGTGAAGACACGACCTTCGCCCTTCAGGTTGTACTCTTTCTTCTCTGCGTCGTAGAACTCGGAAGCAGCGCAGTCCATAGCCAGGGTGATGTCGGTGCCCAGTTTGTAACCGGCAGCGGCAACGGCTTCAGCGATAACTTCCAGCGCTTCGGCGTTGGATTTCAGGTTCGGAGCGAAACCACCTTCGTCACCGACGGCAGTGTTGTAGCCCTTGGACTTCAGCACTTTGGCCAGGTTGTGGAACACTTCTGCGCCCATGCGAACGGCTTCTTTCAGGGTCTTGGCGCCAACCGGCTGGATCATGAACTCCTGGATGTCGACGTTGTTGTCGGCGTGCTCACCACCGTTGATGATGTTCATCATGGGCAGCGGCATGGAGTAGACACCCGGGGTGCCATTCAGCTCGGCGATGTGGGCGTACAGCGGCATGCCTTTGGCAGCAGCGGCAGCTTTGGCGTTGGCCAGGGAAACAGCCAGGATGGCGTTGGCGCCGAACTTGGATTTGTTCTCGGTACCGTCGAGGTCGATCATGATCTGGTCGACAGTGGCCTGGTCCTTGGCATCTTTACCCAGCAGAGCCTGAGCGATCGGGCCGTTGACGGCTTCGATGGCTTTCAGCACGCCTTTACCCAGGAAACGGCTCTTGTCGCCGTCACGCAGTTCCAGCGCTTCGCGGGAACCGGTGGACGCGCCAGACGGAGCGGCTGCCATACCAACAAAACCACCTTCCAGGTGAACTTCGGCCTCAACGGTCGGGTTACCACGGGAGTCGATGATTTCACGACCGATCACTTTAACGATCTTGGACATGTGTATTTCCTCAGGTTTCGTAAAAAAACAACAAAAATATGCCAAAAAAAGCGGCTGTGGCACAGAGCCCCAACCGCATTTATTTTCAATTACTTCAAATTACGCTTCTGATACTCGCCCGCCGCCTTCACAAAACCGGCGAACAGGGCGTGGCCATCACGGGGAGTCGAGGTGAACTCCGGGTGGAACTGCGCGGCCACGAACCAGGGGTGATCCGGGATCTCGATGATTTCCACCAGTTTTTTGTCGGCGGAGAGACCGGTCACCTTCAGACCTGCCGCTTCAATCTGTGGCAGCAGCTTGTTGTTCACTTCATAACGGTGACGGTGGCGCTCGTAAATGGTCGGGCTGCCGTACATCTGACGCACCTTGGAATCTTCCACCAGGTGGCAGAGCTGGGAACCCAGACGCATGGTGCCACCCAGATCGGACTTCTCGGTCCGGGTCTCGACGTTGCCTTCGTCATCCACCCACTCGGTGATGAGACCGACCACGGGGTAAGGGCTGTCTTTCTTGAACTCGGAGGAGTGAGCCCCTTCCATGCCCGCCACGTTGCGGGCGTATTCGATCAAGGCAACCTGCATGCCCAGACAGATACCGAGGTACGGGATCTTGTTCTCGCGGGCATATTTGGCGGCCAGGATCTTGCCTTCCACGCCGCGTTCGCCGAAGCCACCCGGTACCAGGATCGCATCCAGACCTTCCAGCAGCTCGGCGCCACGGGTCTCGATGTCCTGGGAGTCGATGTACTTGATGTTGACGGAGAGACGGGTCTTCAGGCCACCGTGCTTGAGTGCTTCGTTGACGGACTTGTAGGCATCCGGCAGGGAGACATACTTGCCCACCATACCGATGGTGACTTCGGCAGTCGGGTTGGCCTCTTCATAGATGACCTGTTCCCACTCGGCCAGGTCGGCTTCTTTGCACTCGATGCCGAAGCGCTCGGTGATGTAGCCGTCCAGACCCTGGGATTTCAGCAGCGCCGGGATTTTGTAGATGGAGTCGACATCCTTCATAGAGATGACGGCGCGCTCGGGCACATTGCAGAACAGGGCGATCTTGGCACGCTCGTTGGCCGGAATGGCGCGGTCGGAGCGGCAGATCAGCACATCCGGCTGGATACCGATGGAGAGCAGCTCCTTCACAGAGTGCTGGGTCGGCTTGGTCTTCACCTCGCCGGCGGCGGCCAGGTAAGGAACCAGGGTCAGGTGCATGAACATGGCATTGTTGCGACCCACGATGGCCGCCAGCTGACGAATGGCTTCAAGGAACGGCAGGGACTCGATGTCGCCCACGGTACCGCCCACTTCGACGATGGCAACCTGATGACCTTCGGCACCGGCAATCACCCGCTCCTTGATGGCGTTGGTGATGTGCGGGATCACCTGGATGGTGGCGCCCAGATAGTCACCACGACGCTCCTTGCGCAGCACGTCTGCATAGATGCGGCCGGTGGTGAAGTTGTTGCGGCGGGTCATCTTGGTGCGGATGAAACGCTCGTAGTGGCCCAAATCCAGATCGGTTTCGGCCCCGTCCTCGGTTACGAACACTTCACCATGCTGGGTCGGGCTCATGGTGCCCGGATCCACGTTGATGTACGGGTCCAGTTTCATGATGGTCACATCCAGACCACGGGCTTCCAGAATGGCTGCCAGAGAAGCTGCGGCAATGCCTTTGCCGAGGGATGAAACAACGCCACCAGTCACAAAAATATATTTGGTCGTCATGCTGAACCTGAAAGAAGTTTAGGGAATTTTAAGGGGTGCTTCGGGGATGAAGCAGGACGGGGAAACAGTATACCAAAACCCCCACTCCCAAACAATGAACAAAAATCTATCAGGCTCCCCGCCGCCCCGTCTTGCGCCAAATCAACTTTGCTCGGTTTCCTTGGCCTTGTTCCAGGCCTCGTCCAGCTTCTCCAGGGAGCAATCCGTCATTTTCAGACCTTCTGCGGCAATAAAGTGTTCAACCTGACGAAAACGACGCTCAAACTTGGTGTTGGCAGCCCGCAGCACCTGCTCGGGATCCTTGCCCAGATGGCGCACCAGGTTGACGGTGGCAAACAAGAGATCGCCGAGCTCGTCGCTCACCCGAGTCTCGTCCACGTCTACCATCAGCGCCTCTTCCATCACCTCCTCGATCTCCTCGTGGATCTTGTCCACCACGGGCCCCAGGGTCTTCCAGTCAAAACCGACGGTGGCGCAGCGCTTCTGGATCTTGGCTGCCCGGGTCAGGGCAGGCAGGGAGAGGGGGATATCGTCCAGCACGCTCTCCTTGTCGAGCGCCGCACGCTCTTTCGCCTTTTCCGCCTCCCAGTTCGCTTTGACCGCCTGCTCGTCACCGAGATCGGCATCGGAGAAAACATGGGGGTGGCGGCGAATGAGCTTCTCGCTCACGGTATCGACGATGTCGGCAAAGTCGAACAATCCCTGCTCCTTGCCGAGCTGGGCATAGAACACGACCTGGAACAGCAGATCACCGAGCTCCCCCTTCAGCCCTTGCCAATCTTCGCTCTCGATGGCATCCGCCACCTCGTAGGCCTCCTCCAGGGTGTGCGGCACTATGGTCTGGAAGCTCTGCTTGAGATCCCAGGGACAGCCCCCGTTCGGGTCACGCAATCTAGCCATGATGTCGAGCAGTTGGGGAAGGTCGTAGCGTTGGGACATGGGCAACTCACTTTCGATTCGGTAAATGGGGTTCATGAATATCCGCTCACGCCACTGCTCCACATGATGTGGAGCCATGGCGGCCGGAGATGGGGCGCGTGATATCCGTCTTCAATGCTCTGCAAGGAGGGAGAAAATGCAGACCGGCCACTGGGGCCGGTCGGTTGAGCATTACAGCCGCTTGGCGCTGATCACGTCGTTGAGCTGACTGAGCTTGGCCAACGCCCGGTTGAAGGCGTTGATGTTGTAAATCTCCAGCTCCATGTCTATTTCGGCGGTCTGCTCGCGCACGTTGGAGCGCGAACGCACTCCCATCACGTTGATCTTCTCGTTGGCGAGCACGGTGGTGATGTCGCGCAGCAGGCCGGATCTGTCGTTGGAGAGAATGCGGATGGTGAGACCGTAACCGCCGGAGTAGTTCTCCCCCCAGACCGCATCGATCAGGCGCTCCGGGTTGCGACGCGACAGCTCCTTGAGCTGCTCGCAATCCTCCCGGTGGATGGAAACCCCCCGTCCCATGGTGATGAAGCCCTGGATGGCGTCCCCCGGGATGGGCTGGCAACAGCGGGCGATGTGAGTCATCAGGTTGCCCACCCCTTCCACCACGATGTGATCCTTGGGTTTGGGGCGGAAGGGCACATTGGCCTTCTGCTCCAGCTTCTCCAGCAGACGGCGATCTTCTTCTTCCGCCGTCGGCTTGTTGTAACGGGTATCCAGATAATTGAGCAGCTGGTTGATGCGGATGTCGCCGCTGCCGATACCGGCCAGCAAATCTTCCAGCTCCTCCGCATGGAAGCGCTCCAGCACTACCTTGTCCACCTTGGAGAGGGTGAGGTTGTGTCTGTCCAGCTCTTTCTCCAGCAGCTCCTTGCCGGCGGCGATGTTCTTGTCCCGGTCCAGCTTTCTGAACCAGGTGGCCACCTTGGCCCGCGCCCGGCTGGAGCGCAGGAAGCCGGCGTTCGGGTTCATCCAGTCGCGGCTCGGGTTCGGCTCCTTCTGGGTGATCACCTCCACCTGATCACCGGTTTGCAGCGTATAGGTGAAGGGCACGATACGACCGTCGATCTTGGTGCCGATGCAGCGGTGACCGATCATGCTGTGCACGTGATAGGCGAAGTCGAGCGGCGTCGCCCCTGCCGGCAGGTCGATGACATCGCCCTTGGGAGTGAAGACATAAACCCTGTCCTCGAACACCTGACTGCGCAGATCGTCCAGCAAGGAGCCGCTCTCCGAGAGGTCCTCCTGCCAGGCGAGGAGTTTGCGCAGCCATTCGATCTTGTCTTCGAAGGTGCTGGTCTTGGCAGCGGCCTGGGCCCCTTCCTTGTAGCGCCAGTGCGCAGCCACACCGAGCTCCGCATCCTGATGCATCTGCTCGGTACGGATCTGGATCTCCACTGTCTTGCCCTCCTCCCCCACCACCACGGTGTGGATGGACTGGTAGCCATTGGGCTTGGGGTTGGCGACATAGTCGTCAAATTCGCGGGGAATATGGTGGAAATGGGTGTGAACGATACCGAGCGCCGCGTAGCAATCCTGCAGCCGCTTGGTGATCACCCGCACCGCGCGCACATCGAACAGCTCGTTGAATTCGAGGTGCTTCTTCTGCATCTTGCGCCAGATGCTGTAGATGTGTTTCGGTCGGCCATAGACCTCGGCCTCGACGCCGGCCTCGGCCAGGGCATCGCGCAGGGACTGCACGAATTCGCGGATGTAGCGCTCGCGGTCGAGCCGTTTCTCGTCCAGTTGCTTGGCGATCTGCTTGTAGGTGTCCGGGTGCAGGTAGCGGAAGGCGAGATCCTCGAGCTCCCACTTGAGCTGACCGATACCGAGGCGGTTCGCAAGGGGAGCATAGATGTTGGTGATCTCCTGGGCCATCAGCACCCGGGTCTCCTCATCCGCCTTCTTCGCCTCACGCAGGCAGGCGATGCGCTCCGCCAGCTTGATGACCACGGCGCGCACGTCCTCGACCATGGCGAGCAGCATGCGGCGCACGTTGTCCACCTGCTCCGGCGAGGTTTCGCTGCGGTGAAGGGTTTGCAGGGAGCGGATGGCCTCCATCTCCAGCACCCCTTCCACCAGCTTGGCGATCTTGGGGCCGAAGTCCTCATTCACCTTTTCCTGGCTGATGAGACCGGCTTCGACGAAGGGATAGAGAATGGCGGCCTTGAGGGTGGCGAGATCCATGCTGAGCATCAGCAGGATGCCCACCATCTCGACCCCGCGCACCAGCAGGCGGTTGGTGAGCGCTTCGTCACCCAGGGTCAGGCAATACTGGTAGACGGTTCGCAACTGATTCTTGTCACTTTCACTCAGGGTAAGGGAACTGACCCACTCATCCAGAGTGAAATTGTCTTTCAAATGAATATCGCGCACCGCAACCATGGTATCAATCCTTAAAAGTGTGGGGTCGAAAGCCGATGCTCTCCTCATCCCCTCATCAACTGATGACTGCCTCAAATGGGGATGCATGAAAGAGTTTTCAAGGCATGTCACCGCGCAAGGTGACAGGGCTCGTCCCCGCATCCGATCCACTATCGACGACCTAGATTACCCTAATCACTCCCGCTCAAACAGCGCTGCCGCCGCTGGAAAACCAAGATAACCGCATTCTGCCCTGCCCGTTGAAGGCAGCGAAAAACACCTGTTTTACCTCACTCTGGCAGCATCATGCACATCGAAAAATCATCACGACCGCATCTTGATTCATCCAGAATAATGCGGTCGCCTCGACTCAGCCCCGTTCGAACAGCGCCATGGACTCCAGATGACCGGTGTGGGGGAACATGTCCAGCATCCCCAGACGGGTCAGCTTGTAGCCCCCCTGCACCAGCACCTGACTGTCACGGGCCAGGGTGACCGGGTTACAGGAAACATAGACCACCCGTTTGGGGGAAAGTGCAGCCACGTGGCTCATCACCTCCAGCGCCCCCGGTCTGGCCGGATCCAGCAGTACCAGATCGAACCCTTCCCGGGCCCAGGACATGCCCACGATGTCGCCGCTCAAGTCCGCCTTGTAGAAGCGGGCGTTGTCGATGCCGTTGCGGCGGGCATTCTCCTGTGCACGCGTCACCATGGCGAGCTCCCCTTCCACCCCCACCACTTCGCGGGCCTGACGGGCCAGCGGCAGGGTGAAGTTGCCGATGCCGCAGAAGAGGTCCAGCACCTTGTCATCCTTGCCCGCGTCGAGCCAGCTCAATGCCTGCTCCACCATGCGCTGGTTGACGGGCCCGTTGACCTGGATGA
Source organism: Aeromonas sp. R10-1 (assembly GCF_040908465.1). Lineage (NCBI taxonomy): Bacteria > Pseudomonadati > Pseudomonadota > Gammaproteobacteria > Aeromonadales > Aeromonadaceae > Aeromonas > Aeromonas sp. R10-1. The sequence continues at coordinate 241,496 of NZ_JBFODT010000039.1, read as the reverse complement.
AGTCGCCGGGAGCGAATGCAAGAGACAGGCCATCCAGCGTGTAACTTGGCTGAGACTGTTGACGCAGAGGTTCGATCTGCTCGTCCGCCGCCTGCAGATAGAGGTCTATCCCCTGGGCGGTGGCAAACTCAGTCAAGTGCGCCCGATCCGCCTCGGTGGGGCGACCGGTGTGGCGCAGCAGCATCAGAATGCCCTGCTCCCCCTGAATGAGTTCCGCATGGCCCAGTTCGCGCTGGCTCTTCAGCCGGTTGAGGCATTCGCGCAGAGGGGCGATAAGGGCGGAGAGGGGCTCGGCCAGCACAGGACAACCGGCAATCTCTACCAGATCGTTCGACTGGCGACGACGAAAGCCCACCCGGGTGCAGCGACCGTTCTTGTCAAACTTGATGGCCAGACGGCAGACCCGGCGGTAGGCGCGAGACTCCCCCGTCAGCGCAGGTGCCAACGCTGGCGCCTGGATGTTGCCAAGGCGCTCGAACAGGCTGACCAGCCCCGCCTCCTTGGCCGCCAGTTGATCTCCCTCTCCCAGGTGCTGGGCACTGCAACCGCCACACTCGCGATAGTGGTCGCAGAAGGGGGCGACCCGGTTGGCCGCCGGGGTCACCACCTGTTGCAGGGCGGCGTGGGCATAGTGCTTCTTGTCGTCGATGATGCGGGCCTTGATGGCCTCGCCGGGCAGCGCCCCTTCGACGAAGATGGCCTTGCCCTGATGACGGCCGATGCCGACACAGTGGTGATCCAGACTGTCTACCGTAAATTCAATACGTTGGGGCTGGGTGGATTTCTTTTGGGGCTTGAAAAACTGGGCCATAAAACTTGGTGCCTATAGGTGGCTATGTCATGATTGTGGAATCTGCGGCAGACCATTGTCCCACAAGAATAATCGTATGACCAAATACGGCCTGAGGGCCCCAGCCGCGGCATCCGCCCCATCGTCCATTCTGACCAAAAGTGGCCCATTGATATGACCGGATACGGCCTGAGACCCCGTACAGCGACATTGACTGTATTGCCTGCCCGACCCCGGTGCCTGCATGCGCCCCGGGTCATGGCTTCTCTTGCGAAAGGCGGGTCGGCGGCATGACCAAGTACGGTCTCAGGGCCCGGGTGCTGGCCTTCACCATCTTGCCGACCCTCATCATCGGCGGCCTCATCGCCGGCTATTTCACCTTCCACCGCTATCAGCAGCTGGAAAACAACCTCATCGATCAGGGCATCAACATCATCGAGCCCCTGGCCATCGCCAGCGAATACGGCATGACACAGCACAGCCGCGAATCCCTCAAGCGGCTGATCGGGCTCACCCATCGCAAAAACTCGCCCTTCATCAAGTCCATCGCCGTCTTCACCCAGGAGAACCAGCTGTTCGTGACGTCCAACTACCACAGGGACTTCAGCCAGCTTCGTCTGCCGGACGGCAGCGTCATCCCGGCCCTGACCAGCGTCTCCGTCAACGGCGATGACATCATACTGCGCACCCCCATCCAGGCAGAGACCAGCCTGGACGGCTTCCCGCTGCCAAGCGATCTGGAGCCGCCGGTCATCGGCTACATTTCCATGCAACTCGCCACGGACAGGGCCATCGTCCTGCAGTACCGCGACGCCTTCTTCGCGGTCATCATCGTGCTCATCGGGCTGGCCATCAGCGCCCTGTTCGGCTTCCGTCTGGTCAAGAGCGTGACCCAGCCCATCACCGACATGGTGCAGGCGGTGCACCGGATCAGGGAGGGGCGACTCGATACCCGGGTCAGCGGTCAGCTCACCGGCGAGCTGGACATGCTCAAGAACGGCATCAACGCCATGGCCAAGGCGCTCTCCGAATATCACGAGGAGATGCAGCAGAACATCGATCAGGCGACATCGGATCTGCGGGAGACCCTCGAGCAGATCGAAATCCAGAACGTCGAGCTCGACATGGCGAAGAAGCGCGCCCAGGAGGCGGCCAGGGTCAAGTCCGAGTTCCTCGCCAACATGTCCCACGAGCTGCGCACCCCGCTCAACGGGGTCATCGGCTTCACCCGCCAACTGCTCAAGACCAGCCTGACCCCGAGCCAAACCGACTACATGCAGACCATCGAGAAGTCGGCGCGCAACCTCCTTGGAATCATCAACGACATCCTCGACTTCTCCAAGCTGGAGGCGGGCAAGCTGCAGCTCGAGCACATCCCCTTCAGCCTGCGGGACACCCTCAACGAGACCATGCACCTGCTGGGGCCGAGCGCCCACGACAAGCAGCTCGAACTCTCCCTCCAGGTGGATGCCGCCGTGCCGGACTACCTCACCGGCGACCCCATGCGCCTGCAGCAGGTGCTCACCAACCTCACCGGCAACGCCATCAAGTTCACCGAGCGCGGCAACGTGGACGTGCGTGTCGAGCAGACCGGGGAATCGAACGGCAACAAGGTGCGCCTGCGGGTGCTGATTCGCGATACCGGCATCGGCATCTCGGAAGAGCAGCAGCGCCAGTTGTTCCAGGCCTTCAACCAGGCAGACTCCTCCATCTCCCGCCGCTATGGGGGCACCGGGCTCGGGCTCGTCATCACCCAGAAGCTGGTGCAGCAGATGGGGGGCCAGATCCGCTTCGAATCCGAACTCGGCAAGGGGTCGGTCTTCTCGTTCCACCTCGATCTGGATGTCTCGCCCCTGCCCCAGAGCGAGCGGCTTCCGCTGGATCGCATCCAGGGCAAGCGGGTCTGGCTGCTGGAGCCGGATCCCTTCACTCACGCCTCCCTGCTCGCCCTGCTGGGAGAGTGGCACCTGGATGTGCACTCCCTGACGGTGGACGAGGAGTGGCCCCCGATGAGCAGCCAAGACATGGTGCTCATCGGCAGCAGCACCCTGCACAGCCCGCAGCAGGTGATTGCCCGTCTCGACGGACTGGACGGCCAGCAGAACACCATAGTGCTGCTCAGCAGCCACGAGCCGGCCCTCTACGACGCCATGCTGGCCCACGGCGCCGTCCACTGCCTCTCCAAGCCCATCAACCATCGCAAGTTGCTGCACGCCCTGCTCTCCCCCGAGGCGGTACGCCGTGCCCCCCTGCCCGCGCCGACGCCGCGCAGCGTGCAGGCGGTCAAGGTGCTGGCGGTGGATGACAACGCCGCCAACCTCAAGCTCATCGCCGCCATGCTCAAGGAGATGGTGACCGTGGTGGTGGTGTGCAAGAACGGCAAGGAGGCGGTCAACCTGGCCCAGAGCCAGCCGTTCGACATCATCTTCATGGATATCCAGATGCCCGTCATGGACGGCATCAGCGCCACCCAGGCGATCCGCCACCACTCCCTCAACACCGAGACCCCCATCGTCGCGGTCACCGCCCATGCCATTCCCGGTGAGCGGGAGCGCCTCATTCGCCAGGGCATGGACGACTACCTGGCCAAACCCATCGACGAGGGGATGCTGGCGCAGCTCATCACCGACTTCGCCCACCGACGGCACCAGAATCACGGGGATCAGCAGATAGACTGGCCCCTTGCCGTGCGTCAAGCCGCTGGCAAGCCAGCCCTCGCCCGGGAGATGCTGACCATGCTGCTGGCCAGCTTCGACGAGGTGGAGCCCATCCTGGCGGCGGCGCTGGAAGGGAGTGCCGACGATGCAGACGTGCTGGCCCAGCTCCACCGCCTCAACGGTGGCTGCGCCTACTCCGGGGTGCCGGGTCTGCAACGCCTGCTCTCCCAGCTCGAGCAGCAGCTGCGCGACGGGGTCGCCGTGAGCGATCTGGAACCCGAATTGCTGGAGCTGCAGGATGCCCTGGAGCAGGTGAGGCAGGAGGCCCCCCGCTACCTGGCCCTGACCGACTGAGGCGCTTTTTCTGACTGGACAGGCGGCAGGTGGTAACATCTGCGCCGTTTCCACAGGAGTCAACATGACCAACAACGATATTCTGCGCCGCCTGCGCTATGCCCTCAGCATCAGTAACGACCAGATGGTCGAGATCTTTGCCAAGGGCAATCTGGCCATCACCCATGCCCAGTTGCACGGCTGGCTGATGAAAGAGGCCGAAGAGGGCGAGGCACAGGAAGCGGGCTTCGCCGCCTGCCCGGACTCGGCACTGAGCCAGTTCCTCGACGGCTTCATCGCCCTGCGCCGCGGTGTGCGGGAAGATGCCCCGCCCCAGGTGATCCCGAACCGGATCAACAACAACCTGATCCTGCGCAAGCTGCGCATCGGCCTCAACTACAAGGAAGAGGAGATGCTGGGCACCCTCAAGCTCGCGAACTTCAACCTCTCCAAGTCCGAGCTGAGCGCCCTGTTCCGCGCCAGGGATCACAAGCACTATCAGGATTGCGGGGATCAGATCCTGCGCAACTTCCTGATTGGCCTCACCGCCAAATACAGGCCCGGGCCCTGATGACCGCCTCCGGCCAGGTGCGAGGCTAGACCATGAGCTGGCGCCGCCTGCTGGCTCCACGCCCGACGAGCGGCGGCGCGTGCCGGTTCGCGGCGCGCTGGCGCTGGTCACTGCCCCTCATCCTGCTGCTCGGCGCCTGCCAGCCTGCGCCCTATCGTCTCAATCAGGAGCATCAGAGCGCCAGCCAGAACGAACGCATCGCCTTTCTCATCCTGCACTACACGGATGAAGAGGATGCCCGCTCCCTGCGCCTGCTGACCGAACCGGAGCACAAGGTGAGCGCCCACTACCTGATCCCCCGCGACACCGACGAGCAACCGTTCCCGGTCTACCAGCTGGTGCCCGACAGCCAGCGGGCCTGGCACGCCGGACGCAGTCGCTGGCATCACTACGCCGGGCTCAACGCCAGTTCGCTCGGTATCGAGATAGTGAATCTCGGGTATGACGAGAAAGACGCGGCCCTGCCCGCCCATCTGAGACACTGGCAACCCTATCCTCCTGCCCAGATCGCCGCCCTCGGCGCCCTCGCCCGGGATCTGGTCGAACGCTACCAGATCCCCCCCACCCAGGTGCTGGCCCACAGCGATGTCGCCCCCGAGCGCAAGCAGGATCCCGGCCCCCGGTTCCCCTGGCGCGAGCTCGCCCTGCGCTACGGTGTCGGCGCCTGGCCCGACGAGGCCCGGGTGGCCGAGCTGCGCCAGACGCAGCTCATCCCCTGGGATGCGCTGCAATGGCAGCAGCAGCTTGCCCGTTACGGCTACGGCCTACCCCAGCACGGCGCCTGGGATGAGCAGAGCCGCGCCGTCCTGCGCGCCTTCCAGCTTCACTTTCGCCCTGCCCTGGTCACCGGCGAGCCGGATGCCGAGTGCCAGGCCATCCTCACCGCCCTGCTGGAGCGCTACTTCCCGGAACCAGGCTGAGGCGCCCCTTCCCTTTCGCCCTCTGCACACGGATGCCCGGCCCCATGCCAGATGAGCACGGGGTTCATCCCGCCCTCCACTCCTGAAAACCACAAGGGACGCCGAAGCGTCCCTTGTGGTTGCGATACCTGCGCAGCGGCATCAGATCCCCTGACGGGCTTCCTGCATCAGCGCACGCATGTCGCTGACCGCCTTGGCCAGACCGTCGAAGGCGGCGCGACCGATGATGGCGTGACCGATGTTGAGCTCATAGAGCTCGGGGATGGCGGCGATAGCCTTGACGTTGTGGTAGTGCAGGCCGTGGCCCGCATTGACCTTCAAGCCCTTGCCAGCGGCGTAGGAAGCACCGGCGGCGATACGCTTGAACTCGGCGTTGCGCTCGGCATCCGTGGTGGCATCGGCGTAGCGGCCGGTGTGGATCTCGATGAAGGGAGCACCGCTCGCGGCGGCCGCATCGATCTGCAGCGGATCCGCATCGATGAAGAGCGACACCTGCGCGCCCACGGCGGCCAGGCGGGTCACAGCATCGGTCACCTTGTCCAGCTGGCCCGCCACGTCCAGGCCACCCTCGGTCGTCACCTCGGTGCGCTTCTCCGGCACCAGGCAGACGAAGTGGGGCTTGATGCGGCAGGCGATGCCGATCATCTCCTCGGTCACCGCCATCTCCAGGTTCATCCTGGTCTGGATGGTCTGGCGCAGGATCTCCACGTCCCGGTCGGTGATGTGGCGGCGATCTTCCCGCAGGTGGACCGTGATGCCATCGGCACCGGCCTGCTCGGCCACGAAGGCGGCCTGTACCGGATCCGGATACTGGGTGCCGCGGGCGTTGCGCAGGGTGGCGATATGGTCGATGTTCACACCCAGGTAGATCTCGCTCATTGCTTACTCCTTGATACAGGTCATCTGTGAATGCCGGAGCGGGTGGTGCCCGCTCCTCTGTCCATGTGCCGCCGCAGGCCGGTTCTGGCCACGGCGACAGCATTATTGTTCATGAAAGGCGATGTCATAAACACAAAACATCACCAGATAATAAAAATCAGCTTGAAACACTGCCTTTTCGCTTCAAAAAGAGCTCCCTGCTCTTCAGTTGACGCTTGCCGAGATAGGGCTGCAGCGCCAGCCGGCTGAAACGCTTGGCCGCCTGCAGCAAGGGAGGCGTGTCGAAACGCCCCTCGGCGAAGGCCAGCAGGTGGGCGCCGAGGAACAGGGTACGGGGATCCGGCGCCCGCTCGCAAGCGACAAAGCCGAGCTCCCGCTCGAAGCCGTAGAGCAGGGTGGGGTCGATGGGGGAGTCGTCGTCCGCGGCATATTCGAAGTCCACCGCGTAGCCCAGGGCCTGCAGCAGCAGGAACTCGAAGCGGCGCAGGGGCAGCTCCGGGGTCTCGCCGTCCGCCAGGGCCATGATGGCACGGGCATAGGCGTCGAACACCTCGGGGAAGGGGGTGTGCGCTTCCAGCAGGTAGTAGACCAGCTCGTTGAGATAGAGGCCGTAGAAGAGACGATCCCCCCCGAGGCGCAACGAGTGATCCGGGCACTCCACCTGGGTGAGGTTCTTGAGATCCCCCTTGCCGCGCCAGGCAATGGTGAGCAGGGTGAAGGGCTGAAGCAGCCCCTTCAGAGAGGAGCGTGGCCCGCGGGAACCGCGAGCCACAAGGGTGAATCGACCGCTATCCTGGGTGAAGACCTCGACCAGCTGGCTGGTCTCCCGATAGGGCCGACTGTGGATGACGAAAGCCGGGGTCAGCAATCAGTCGTCGCCATACCCGAGGCTGCGCAGGGCCCGCTCGTCGTCGGCCCAGCCGGACTTGACCTTGACCCACAGCTCGAGATGCACCTTGTTCTGGAACAGCCGTTCCATGTCGATGCGCGCCTCTGTGCCGATGGTCTTGATCTTCTCGCCCTTGTTGCCGATGACCATCTTTTTCTGGCCTTCGCGCTCCACCAGGATGAGCCCGTGGATGTGGTAGAGACCGGTCTCCTCCACCTTGAAGCGCTCGATCTCCACCGTCACCGAATAGGGCAGCTCCTCGCCGGTGAAGCGCATCAGCTTCTCGCGGATGATCTCGGAGGCCATGAAGCGGGAAGAGCGGTCGGTCACGTAATCTTCCGGGAAGAAGTGGACGTTCTCCGGCAGCAGATCCTTGGCCCACTCGCGGATCTTCTCCACGTTGGTGCCCTTCTCGGCGCTGATGGGCAGGATGTGGGCAAAGTTCATCTGCTGACCCAGCCACTCGAGGTGCGGCAGCAGATCCTCTTTCTCCTTGACGTTGTCGATCTTGTTGACCGCCAGCACCACGGGGCACTTGAGGTGGCGCAGCTTGCCCAGCACCATCTCGTCATCCTTGGTCCAGTGGGTGCCGTCCACCACGAACACCACCATGGCCACGTCCCCCAGGGAACTGGTGGCGGCGCGGTTCATCAGACGGTTGATGGCCCGCTTCTCCTCGATGTGCAGACCCGGGGTATCCACATAGATGGTCTGATGGTTCTCCTCGGTGTCGATCCCCAGGATCCGGTGACGGGTAGTCTGGGGCTTCTTCGAGGTGATGCTGACCTTCTGGCCGAGCAACTTGTTGAGCAGGGTGGACTTGCCCACGTTGGGGCGGCCCACGATGGCGACAAAGCCGCAATAGGTGGTATCTGTCATGACCGCGTTCCCAATGCTGATGGAGTGAAATGAGCGCACAGTGCCGGATCCGTCATGGTGCTCATGACAGCCGTTCCAGTGCTTGCTGCGCCGCGGCCTGTTCGGCCTTGCGGCGGCTGGAGCCGATCCCGACCAGGGGGCCATCCAGCCCATCCACTTCGCACTGGACGGTGAACTCCTGGTTGTGGGCCTCGCCCTTGACGTTGGTCACCGTGTAGGTCGGCAGGGATTTACGGCTGCCCTGCAGGATCTCTTGCAGACGGGTCTTGGGATCCTTCTGTTCGATCCCGGGCTTGATCTCGCCAAGGCGGCTGGCATACCAGCCGAGCAGGAGGCTGCGCACCCGCTCCAAATCCGTGTCCAGATAGATGGCGCCGATCACCGCCTCGACCGTGTCGGCCAGGATGGACTCGCGGCGAAAACCGCCGCTTTTCAGCTCCCCCGGCCCCAGGATCAGGTGATCCCCGAGGTCGAATTCCCGGCCCAGCTCGGCCAGCGTCTTCTCGCGCACCAGGGTGGCGCGCATCCGGCTGAGATCCCCTTCCGCCGCCTGCGGGAAGCGGTGGAAGAGATCATCGGCAATCACCAAACTCAGGATGGAGTCCCCCAGAAATTCCAGGCGCTCGTTGTGACGGGACCCTGCGCTGCGATGGGTCAGTGCCCGGGTCAGCAGCTCAGGATCCTGAAAGACATGCCCGAGACGGGACTGCAGTCTGTTCATCTTGATATTCATTTACTTGATTCCGCCAATGCGGTTGAAGCGCACACCGGTCGGCACCCAGCTCGGCAAGCTGGATCCTTCCTCGCGCTCGAATTCGAAACTGATCCAGATGGCGACCGCCTTGCCCACCAGGTTCTGCTCGGGCACGAAACCCCAGAAACGGCTGTCGGTGCTGTTGTCGCGGTTGTCACCCATCACGAAATAGTGGCCTTCCGGCACCACCCACTCGTCGGGGTAGGTGCCGGGCTGGCGATAGTAGCGGTCCACCAGGTCCGGCATCAGCGGGTTGCGCAAGGTCTCGTGGGAGACATCACCCAGCTGTTCGGTGTAGCGATCCAGCGGGATCCCCATCTGGCTGAACTCGCCGCGCTGCTCGAACTTGACGTCCAGCTTCTGGAAGCCGGGGCACGTTTTCCCTTCCTGCTCATCGCACTTGGGCCGGATCATCAGCTCCTTGTTGCGATAGATGACCCGATCGCCGGGCATGCCGACCACCCGCTTGATGTAGTCCACCCGGGTATCCAGCGGATACTTGAAGACCACCACATCACCGCGCTTCGGCTCACCGGTCTCGAGGAACTTGGTGTTGGTCACCGGGTCCTTGAGGCCGTAGGCAAACTTCTCCACCAGGATGAAGTCGCCCACCAGCAGGGTCGGCATCATGGAGCCGGACGGGATCTGGAATGGCTCGAAGATGAAGGAGCGCAGGATCAGCACCAGCGCGATCACCGGGAAAACCCCGCCGGTCTGTTCGATCCAGACCGGCATGGGGGCCACCTTGGCCAGTGTCTTCTCGTCCACATCCGGACCGGCATTGGCACGGGCGGCGGCAATCTTGGCTGCCCGCTGCTTGGCCCAGACCAGCTTGTCGAGCGTCCAGATGATGCCGGTCAGCAGGGTGACGACGACGAGGATCAGGGAAAAGGTGCTTGCCATCGATTAATCCTTTCCGACGTGGAGAATGGCGAGGAAGGCCTCTTGCGGCACGTCCACACGACCCAGGGACTTCATCCGCTTCTTGCCTTCTTTCTGCTTGTTCAAGAGCTTCTTCTTCCGGCTCACGTCACCACCGTAGCACTTGGCGGTGACGTCTTTACGCAATGCCTTGACGGTGCTGCGGGCGATGATCTGGTTGCCGATGGCGGCCTGAATGGCGATGTCGAACATCTGGCGCGGGATCAGCTCGCGCATCTTCTCCACCACCTGGCGACCGCGATACTGGGCGTTCTCCTTGTGGGTGATGATGGCCAGGGCGTCGACCCGCTCGCCGTTGATCATGATGTCCAGACGGACCATGTCGGAGGTTTCGAAACGCTTGAAGCCGTAGTCCAGGGAGGCGTAGCCGCGACTGGTGGACTTCAGACGGTCGAAGAAGTCGAGCACCACTTCCGCCATCGGGATCTCGTAGGTCAGCGCCACCTGCTTGCCGTGGTAGACCATGTTGGTCTGTACACCGCGCTTCTCGATGCAGAGGGTGATGACGTTGCCCATGTACTCCTGCGGCAGCAGGATGTGACACTCGGCGATGGGCTCGCGCATCTCCTTGATGTTGTTGATGGCGGGCATCTGGGCCGGGCTGTCGATGTGGATGGTGGAGCCATCGTTCAGCTCGATCTCGTAGACCACGGTCGGCGCGGTGGTGATGAGATCCAGATCGTATTCACGCTCCAGACGCTCCTGGATGATCTCCATGTGCAGCATCCCGAGGAAGCCGCAGCGGAAGCCGAAGCCCAGCGCCGTGGAGCTCTCCGGTTCGTAGAACAGGGAGGCATCGTTGAGAGAGAGCTTCTCCAGCGCATCGCGGAAGGACTCGTAGTCATCGCTGGAGATGGGGAACAGGCCCGCATAGACCTGGGGCTTCACCTTCTTGAAGCCGGCCAGCGCCTTCTCGGCACCGTGCTTGGCCAGGGTCAGGGTATCCCCCACTGGCGCACCGTGGATGTCCTTGATGCCGCAGACGACCCAACCTACCTCGCCACAACCCAGGCCGTCGGTGTCCACCTGCTTGGGGGTGAAGATACCGATGCGATCCACACCCCACACCTGGCCGGTGCTCATCACCTTGATCTTGTCGTTCTTCTTCAGGGAACCGTTCTTGATCCGCACGAGCGACACGACCCCGAGATAGGAGTCGAACCAGGAGTCGATGATCAGCGCCTGCAGCGGCGCCTCCGGATCCCCTTCCGGAGACGGGATCTTGGCGACGATCTCTTCCAGCACCAGATCGACACCGAGGCCGGTCTTGGCGGAGCAGCGCACCGCGTCCACCGCGTCGATGCCGACGATGTCCTCGATCTCCTCGGCAACCCGCTCGGGCTCTGCGGCCGGCAGGTCAATCTTGTTCAGCACCGGCACCACTTCCAGATCCATTTCCATGGCGGTGTAGCAGTTGGCCAGAGTCTGTGCCTCAACCCCCTGACCGGCATCCACCACCAGCAGTGCCCCTTCACAGGCAGCCAGGGAGCGAGAAACCTCGTAGGAGAAATCCACGTGGCCCGGGGTGTCGATAAAGTTCAGCTGATAGGTGTTACCGTCTTGTGCCTGGTAGTTCAGGGTCACACTCTGTGCCTTGATGGTAATGCCGCGCTCGCGCTCCAGATCCATGGAGTCCAGCACCTGGGCCTGCATCTCGCGATCGGACAGGCCGCCGCAAGTCTGGATCAGACGGTCCGACAGGGTCGACTTACCGTGGTCGATGTGCGCAATAATCGAAAAGTTACGAATGTGTTTCATCGAGCAAGAATCACTCAAAATTAAGTTAGGGTCGGATATGAGGGCAGGATTTTACTGGATAACCCGGTCGACGGCCAATCTTTAGTCGGCGGGCCCCACAAATAGCGCCTTGTCTGGCGGGCGTTGGGCACCTGGATGCCCTCCGCCAGACCCGGCCCCTCAAGAGAGATGACGGGTATTGAGCACCACCCCGAGCATGCGGGGACCGTATTCCCCCTGCTCGAGCCGGTCAGAAAAGTAACGAACCAGTAAAAATCCGATGGCGCCGCCCAGCAGACAGCAGAGGATGGTCACCCCCTCTCCCGCCGACAAGAGCGGCACCAGCCAGAGCTGGCCGAGCAGGGCGCCCAGCAGCAGACAGAAGAGCGGCAGCACGTACACTAGGGCCGCACCGCGCAGGATGCTGGCCTGAGGGATGCCCAGGCGGATCTGCTGGCCCACCGCCACATCGCCGGTGAGGGCGACCCGCAGCCGCTGCGCCTTCATGGGAAAGGCCTTGGCGACGGTGCCGGTCCCGCAGCTGGATTGTTGGTGGCAACCGCTGCAGGCGGATCGCCGCTCGCACTCCACCCAGGCGTGATTGCCGTCGATGGCCACTACTGTGGCCAGCTCTTCACTCATGTTACTCACCTGATGACTCCTCACAGGGGGCGGTGGATACACCGGATCTCAGCACGGCGGCACCCTCAGGGCAAGTCTCACGGCAAAGACTCACTGCACCGCCTCGTTGCGGGCCAGCGGCTGCACGGCCTCGGCGATGCGCTTGGCGGTTTCGGCGGGCACCTCGCCCACCACGGTGATCTCTACCCCGACCTCGTTGACGAAGCTCACCAGCGAGGTGGCCCCCTGGCGAATCAACTGCTGGCGCACCGCCTGCTTGGGATCGACCCGGGAAACGTAGACGGAGAGATCCACCAGCCCGTCGGAGAGCATCATGTAATCCACCGGCAGACTGGTGCTGACCAGCTGATGCCGATCCTGAGAGAGCACCTTGAAGCCATCGGGCAACCAGGTCAGGTGCCAGTTGAGGGTCTGCTGGGGAGCGGGATAGGCATCTTCCAGCGCCAGCGCATCCGGCAGCTTGCTGCGTGCCAGGGTGACCAGCCAGGGGGCCGGCGCAGATTGCCTGTCCAGATCCACCCCCAGCACCTGCTCCACCAGATTGCCCTCTCGATCCACCATGTCCACCCGCAGCAGCAGATGGCTCTGTTCGTCAATCCAGAGCACGAAGCCGTACTTGTCCGCCTCCTTGGGCACCAGCCGTACCACTTGTGCCACCAGGCCGGCCACCCGACTGCGGCCCGCCAGCACGGGGTCATAACTCTCCATCACCCGGGGCAGCGGCATCCTCACCAGGCTCGACCAGACCCCGGGGAAACGCGCCCCCTTGAGGGTGTAGGGTTCATGGGTGTTTTCGAAGAAGGTGTATTCGTTCTGCCGTTGCAGGAACTCCACGGCCTTGCCGTCGAGATAGCTCAAGTGAGCCACCTCCTTGCCATCGATGATCCCGTGGCTGAAACGGATAGGCTCGAGGCGCCCCTGGCGGGCCTTGACCATGGACAATTCGAAGTTTTGTTGCGAAACGGCACTCTGCATCTGCTGCAACAAGGCCTCGGCCGACAGATCGTCGGCCGAGGCCTTGGCACAAATCAACAGGAGAGAGGCCAGCAGGATACGGCTGGACTGGCGCACGATCTGATCCCTAAAAATGCGTTATTCCTGAATCTGCTTGTCTTGCAGCAGACGCTGTTGCAGTTGATGGTCGCGCAGGAAGGCATTGATGCGCTCGCGCTGCTCCTGCATCTGCTGCTCGCTCAGACCTTGCTGACGCACACCGGTCCGGCTGCCATCCTGGGGATAGTGCACGCTCACCGGCGCAGCACTGCCACCCACGGGTATGGTATTGAGCACCGGACTGGTCGGTACACCATCCTTGCCCTGGTACTGCTGCACGCCGAAGATGACGGCGGCAGCCACGGAAGCGGCAATGGCATACTGCCCCACTTGCTGGCCAAAGCGGCGAACGAAGGGGATCACCTTGCCGGCGGGCTGCACCTGGGGCGCAGCAGGCTGTGCCGGCTTGGGCGCCAGTATGGCGGGTTCATCCTCCAGCGCCAGCATGATGCTGTCGCTGAGATCCAGTTGCAGATTGACCGGCAGGTCACCCCGCATGGCATCACCGATCAGATGGTAACGCGACCAGGTATCCTGCAGAGCGGGATCCGTTCCCAGCTCGTTCAGTACCTCGATTTCGCTGAGGTCGCCATCCATCAGGGCTGAAAGTTGCTCTTTATTTGCCATAAGTTTGCCTGTCTTTCCCCAGTTAATGCTCGATCAGAGGTTGCAGCTTTTTATCGATTGCTTCCCTCGCCCGGAAGATGCGGGATCTCACCGTACCCACCGGACAATCCATGATCTCCGCAATCTCTTCGTAGCTCAGCCCTTCCATTTCACGAAGGGTGATCGCCGTTCTCAAATCTTCTGGCAAGGCTTCTATGGCGGTAAACACGGTACGCTTGATCTCGTCGGTCAGCGCCAGGTTTTCCGGGGTGGCCACCTCTTGCAGGGCTTCACCACCACCATAATATTCAGCCTCGTCCGCTTCAACATCACTGCTGGGCGGTCTGCGCCCCTGTGACGTCAGGTAGTTTTTGGCCGTGTTGACGGCAATCCGGTACAACCAGGTGTAAAACGCGCTCTCGCCACGGAATGTCGGCAACGCACGGTAGGCCTTGATGAAGGCCTCCTGCGCCACATCCGGTACATCGCCCGGATTGTTGACATACCTGGCCACCAGGTTGACCACCTTGTGCTGGTACTTGCGTACCAACAGGTTGAATGCATTTTTATCGCCACGCTGGACCCGTTCAACCAGCTGTTCGTCCAGTAGATTCTGGTCGCTCATCAGAGCCGTAAAACCCCCATCAGGTTATCGTTTTTCTTTTCCGGCCCCTTCTAAGCGCACAAGTTCAGACAGGAGGAATCAGGGAAAGTTCGCTTGCATTGAAAAAAATGTGATGCGGGCTGCATCACAACCCCCCTTGGGCTACCATGGGGCCAGTTCTTAATCCAGGCCAATGATACTTATGAAAGCAAGTGTTGAATACCTTTGCGACGTACTCATCATTGGCAGCGGTGCCGCCGGTCTGTCCCTCGCGTTGCGATTGGCAGACCAGGCCAAAGTCCTGGTTCTGAGCAAGGGGCCCATCAGTGAGGGGGCCACTCTCTATGCGCAAGGAGGCATCGCTGCCGTGTTCGACGAGACCGACAGCATCGAATCCCACGTGAGCGACACGCTCAACGCCGGCGCCGGGTTGTGCGACCCGGCGGTGGTGGAGTTCACCGCCCGCAACGCCCGCGACTCCATCCAGTGGCTCATTCAGCAAGGGGTCCCCTTCGATCAGGAAGAGGATGCCGAGGGGGAATCCCACTATCACCTGACCCGGGAAGGGGGCCACAGCCATCGCCGCATCTTCCACGCGGCCGATGCCACCGGCAAGGCGGTGCAGCTCACCCTGATCGACCAGGTGCGCGCCCACCCCAACATCCAGCTGATGGAGCGCTTCAACGCGGTCGATCTCATCACCACCCGCAAGCTGGGTCTGCCGGGCAACAAGGTACTGGGAGCCTATGTCTGGAATCGCAACGCCGAGCAGGTCGAGGTGATCCGCGCCCGCTTCGTGGCGCTGGCCACCGGCGGGGCCTCCAAGGTGTACCAGTACACCTCCAACCCCGATGTGAGCTCCGGCGACGGCATTGCCATGGCGTGGCGCGCCGGCTGCCGGGTGGCGAACCTGGAGTTCAACCAGTTCCACCCCACCAGCCTGTTCCACCCGGACGACCCCAACTTCCTGCTGACCGAGGCGCTGCGCGGCGAGGGGGCCTACCTGCGCCGTCCCGACGGCAGCCGCTTCATGCCGGAGTTTGACGAGCGGGCCGAGCTGGCCCCGCGGGACATCGTCGCCCGCGCCATCGACCACGAGATGAAGCGCCTCGGGGCGGATTGCATGTATCTGGACATCAGCCACAAGCCGGCGGATTTCATCATCAAGCACTTCCCGACCATTTATGAGCGCTGCCTCGCGGTCGGTATCGACATCACCAAGGAGGCGATGCCCATCGTCCCGGCGGCCCACTACACCTGTGGCGGCGTGATGATCGACAACAACGGCCAGACCGACATCCCCGGCCTCTATGCCATCGGCGAGGTGACCTATACCGGGTTGCACGGCGCCAATCGCATGGCCTCCAACTCCCTGCTCGAATGCGTGGTCTATGCCCACCAGGCGGGAGCCGACATCCTGGCCAAGCTGCCCACCAGCGTGGCGCCCCCCAGCCTGCCGGCCTGGGACGAGAGCCAGGTGGATGACTCGGACGAGCAGGTGGTGATCCAGCACAACTGGCACGAGCTGCGGCTGATGATGTGGGACTACGTGGGCATAGTGCGCACCAACAAGCGCCTGGCCCGGGCCAAGCGTCGCATCGATCTGCTCAAGCAGGAGGTGCAGGAGTACTACGCCAACTTCCGGGTCTCCAACAACCTGCTGGAGCTGCGCAACCTGTTGCAGGTGGCCGAGCTCATCGTCAACTGCGCCCTGGAGCGCAAGGAGTCTCGCGGTTTGCACTACAACCTGGATTATCCGGACATGCAGCCGGACTCCAAGCCGACCGTGCTGACCCCGGATCGGGAATGACGCCGGATCAGGAATAAGGCCGTTGCGTTCGATTCGGGCGTATGCCCTCTCCCAGATGACCCCGCCCAGGCGGGGTCATCTGCTATGAGCGGCAGATGTGGCAGGTAGAGAGAGACGCTCCTAGCGGACAGCGAGGTGGATGGCGCGGGCCAGGGCGCGGTAGTGTGCAGGGGCCAGGGCATCGGAGAAGAGCCAGAGCTGCCCCTCGGAGCCCTCCACCGTCTTCAGCCGCAACCAGAGCACCCCGGGCAGGATGCGACTGCGGGGATCCAGCCGATGGCGCGCCCCTTGCCACTCGAGCCACTCCCCGTCCCAGACGAGCACGCCGCTCGCCGCCGGATGGCGACGCAACGCGCGCCACAGGCCCAGCCCCCAGACAGGGATGAACAGCCCCCATTGCCAGCCCTGGATCAGGCTGGCGACGGGCAAGAGCAGCAACAGAAACAGGATGCACAGCAGCAGACGCTGCTGGCGGGAGGCGATCACGGGCATCACTGCCCGCTGGGGAGACGCGAGGCTGGCCATGAGGGGTAGCGGTCGCGAGTCGGGCTCAGCGCAGGCTGTCGTGACGGGCCTGGTTGCGCTCGAGGATCAGGGGGATCATGGCGGCAAAAGCGGGATCCTCGGGCACACCGTGACCCATGCACCAGCGGAACAGCTCGGGATCCTCGCACTCCAGCAGGCGGATGAAGGTGCGCTGTTCGGCCTCGCCGAGGCCATCGAACTCGTGCTCAAAGAAGGGCATAAAGATCACATCCAGCTCGAGCATGCCGCGACGGCAGGCCCACTTCAGGCGGGACTTCTCACTTGGGTTCAACATGGAACTCTCCTTACAAAGACCGGGGAATGGTAGCAGCAGGATTTTCCGGCTGACAAACATTCCTTACGTCTTTACCATGCAGGTCACATACTTTCTGTCTCTGGAATCCCATCGTGAGCCTGCCGACCCCTCTTCTTCCTGCCGAGCCGACCCTGTTTTCCCTGACCAACCTGGCCATCACCCGCCTCGGCGGCCCGGATCGCGCCAAGTATCTGCAAGGTCAGGTCACCTGCGACGTCAACGCCCTGCAACCGGGCCAGAGCACCCTCGGCGGCCACTGCGATCCCAAGGGCAAGCTGTGGAGCGATTTTCGCCTGCTCTGCCTGGAAGACAGCCTGCTGATGCTGACCAAGCCCTCGGTGCTGGCCCGCCAACTGCCGGAGCTCAAGAAGTTTGCGATCTTTGCCAAGGTCGAGATCGGCGAGTTTCAGGGCAGCCTGGCCGGACTGGCCGGTCAGGGGACAGACGACTGGATGGCACAACACTTCGCGCTGACCGGCACCGGCCTAGTGGAGGGCGGCATGGCAGTCAGGGTGGAGGCGGACCGCTGGCTGCTGGCGAGCGCATCCCCGCTGGCCCTGAACCTGCCGGTGGGCGACGAAGGACTCTGGTGGGGGCTGGAAATCAAAGCCGGTCTCCCCCATCTGGAAGCGGTCCATCAGGGGGAATACATCCCCCAGATGCTGAACCTGCAAGCCCTTGATGGCATCAGCTTCAACAAGGGCTGCTACATGGGGCAGGAGACGGTGGCTCGCGCCAAGTATCGCGGCGCCAACAACCGCGCCCTCTTCGTGCTGAGCGGCACTGCCGCAACGCAGGTAGCCAGCGGTGACACCCTGGAGATCCAGCTCGGTGACAACTGGCGCCGCAGCGGTCTGGTGCTCAACGTCTGGCAGCAGCAGGGTCAGGTGTGGCTCACCGCCGTGCTGCCCAAGGACACCGAGGCCGACGCCCGTTTCCGCCTCAAGCTGGAAGAGGGCTCCAGCCTCGGTTTGCAACCCCTGCCCTATGCGTTGATCGACTGAATCCCCCTAGCGAGGCACCCGCGCCAGCAGTGCCTCCTGCAGCCAGCGCCCCGCCTGCCCGAGCGGGCGGGCGCGATACCACTGCAACTCCAGCGCCAGTTCCGCCTCGGCGATGAAGTCCGGCTTGAGCACCACCAGCTCCCCCCGCGCCAGGGGCCGGTGCAGCAGAAACTCGGGCACCGCCGCCCATCCCAGCCCCAGTTTCACCAGCTCCAGGATCCCGAGATCCCCCTCCACCCACCACACTTGCGCCGAGAGGCGGAAGCGATGGCGCTCCGTCCCCTCCCGCCGTCCGGTCACCATCAACTGGCGAGCCCCTTGCAGGTCGCTCTCCTTCAACGGCGTCTTGTGGGCCAGGGGGTGATCCGGAGAGACCACCAGGGGCATGGTGACCGTCCCCAGGGAGCGGGAGACCAGCTCCCGCTCGGGGTGCGCCTTCTGATAGCTGATGCCGAGCTGGGCACGGCCGCTCTTGAGCAGCTCGGTCACGTCCTCCATCAGCGGGAACAGCAGCTCCAGCTCCACCGCCGGGTAACGGCTGGCGAACTCCTCCAGCAGGGAACCAAGCCAGGGCAGGTGGGAGTCATCGTCGATGGCCAGGGTGAGGCGCGACTCGACGCCGTTGGCCAGTTCGCCGGCGATGGCCTGCAGTCGCTCGCTCTGGGCCAGCAGCACCCCCGCCTCCTGACAGATGCGGGCACCCGCCTCGGTCAGCACGGGATAGCGGCCGCTGCGATCGAACAACGCAAGGCCGAGATCGATCTCCAGGTTGGCGATGGCGGCACTCACCACCGACTGGGCCTTGCCCAGCCTGCGCGCCGCCGCCGAGAACGACCCGGTCTCGGCCGTCGCCAGCAATGCCTTGAAGTGTTCCAGTGAAGGGGTCATGAGCCTGCTCCGCCGTGCTGTTGTGTCGTCACATCTATCTATTTTAGCGATAGATACCAACGTGAATCTATCCGGTTTTGGCGATACATTGCCGCCATTCCCTGACCAAAGAGAGAGACAGACCATGCGTACGACCCGTGACCGCCTGCGCCACGCCATCGGCTTCGAATTGATTGGCCTGCTGATCGCCGCTCCGCTGGCCAGCTGGGTGACCGGCGTCGGGCTCAACCACATGGGCCCCCTGGCCCTGTTCTTCTCGGTGGTCGCCACCGTCTGGAACTATGTCTACAACATCGGGGTGGACAAGCTGCTGCTGCGCTATCAGGGCCACACCCACAAGGCGCTGTGGCAGCGGGTGCTGCATACCCTGGGGTTCGAGGGGGGCCTGCTGATCGTGGCCCTGCCGGTGATGTCCTGGTGGCTTGACATCGGCCTGCTGGAGGCGCTGGTGCTGGATATGGGCTTCGTGCTCTTCTACCTGGTCTATGCCTTCGTCTACAACTGGAGCTACGACAAGGTGTTCCCCATTCCCATGGGACAGGTGCAGAAGGCGCTGGGATAAGCGATTCGAGGGGTAAGGGCGAGGCACCATCATGCGATGGCATGATGGTGCTGAAGAGGGCCTCGCGGGGTCAGGCCTGGGCCTTGACCTCTTCCGGCGGGGTGTCGTCCTGCCTGGCTTCCTGGCGCATCATGGCTTCGAGGTCGCTCTGGTACTGGTTCAGCATGCGCTGGGCCGCCACCATGTCCCCCTTGTGCAGGCGCTCGAACAGATGATGCTGCACCACGCCGTTGAGGTACTCCACCGTGATGGGTTGCTCCAACGCCGACAACAGCTCCTCTTTTTCCAGCTCCGCATTGATCTCGTCGACACTGGTACGCAGCAGACCGGCCAGTTGCACCAGCATGCGGCGCTCCCCTTCACGCAACAGGCTCAACATGCGGTTTCTCTGCTGCTCATTCTGTTGGGTCATACATTTCCTTACGTAGAATTGGAACAAGCACGCTCATTCTGCCCTGTCCTTTTCACAGCGTCCATCTCGGGCGCATGACTTATTCCGGGTGCGGGGGGCCGGGTGCTATTTGCCCCCCGGCCCGGTATAGTAACGGCTGATCCAGGGGGCCCGTGCGCCCCGTTGCCGAGACCGTCCATCCCTATGACCGACGCCATTCTGGTGCTCTGCACCTGCCCCGACGAGACCAGTGCAGACCGCCTCTGCGAGCAGCTGCTCGACCAGCGCCTCGCCGCCTGCATCAACCAGCTGCCCGGGGTCACCTCCGTCTATCGCTGGCAGGGCAAGACGGAGCGAACCCGGGAGATCCAGCTCGTCATCAAGAGTCGGGCCGCGCTGTTCGAACCCCTGCGCCAGTGCATTCTCGCCCACCATCCCTACGAGGTACCGGAGATCCTGGCGCTTCCGGCAAGCCAGGGCCACCCTGCCTATCTCGACTGGTTGACACAGGAGACCTCATGACCGCCTCTCGCCCCCTCTCCTTCCTGCTGATGCTGCTGGGCCTGCTCTGCGTCCTGACGACGGCCCCCGCCCGGGCCAGCAGCCAGGATCTGCTCGGCAGCCTCGGCATCGAGACCCAGCCCAGATTCCTCAAGGTGGATCAGGCCTTCGCCCTCGAGAGCGAACAACAGGGTGATCGGCTGCTGCTCCGGATACGCATCGCCGACGGCTACTACCTCTATCGCCACAGTATCCGTGTGAAGGGAGAGAACCTCGCCTTCGACGAGCCCGTCCTGCCCGCCGGCACCGAGCACGAGGATGACTTCTTCGGCAAGAGCCGGGTCTATTACCAGGAGGTGCAGATCCCCGTGGCACTGACCCGGGTCGGGGACGCGGCCAGCCTCACCCTGAGTTACCAGGGCTGTACCGAGGGACTCTGCTACCCACCGACCGACAAGCGGATCGTCGTCGAGCCCCTCGCCGCCCCCGCCCAGGCGGAAGCGGCGGCCAGCCTTCAGGGCACCGACGTGCCGGGCAGCCAGCAGGACAGGCTGGCGGCCGCCCTTGGCAGCCAGGGGTTCTGGATCAGCGTCGCCGCCTTCTTCGCCCTGGGTCTCGGCCTCGCCTTCACCCCCTGCGTCTTCCCCATGTATCCCATCCTGACCGGGATCATCGCCGGGGCCGGGCATCGCCTCTCCACCCGTCGCGCCTTCCTGCTCTCCTTCGTCTATGTGCAGGGGATGGCGGTCACCTATACCCTGCTCGGGCTCGTCGTCGCCTCGGCGGGCCTGCAATTCCAGGCGGCCCTTCAGCACCCCTATGTGCTCATCGGCCTCTCGGTGATGTTCGTGCTGCTCGCCCTCTCCATGTTCGGGCTCTACACACTGCAACTGCCGAGCAGCCTGCAAACCCGTCTCTCGGGCTTCTCCAACCGCCAGCAGGGCGGATCCGTGGCCGGCGTTGCCATCATGGGCATGATCTCGGGACTGGTCTGCTCCCCCTGCACCACGGCGCCGCTCTCCGGGGCCCTTATCTACGTGGCCCAGAGTGGCGACCTCTGGCTCGGCGGTGCGGCCCTCTATGCCCTCTCCCTGGGCATGGGGCTGCCGCTGCTCTTGCTCGGCACCTCTGGCGGCAAGCTGCTGCCCAGGGCCGGCGCCTGGATGGATGTGATCAAGCAACTCTTCGGTTTTGCGCTGCTGGCGGTACCCATCCTGCTACTCTCAAGGCTCCTGAGCGACCAGATGTCCACCCTGCTCTGGCTCGGCTGGGGGCTGGTGCTGTGCGGTTATCTCTATCACCACAACCAGCATCGCGCCCATTCGGTGGGCAAGAGCCTCGGCGGCTTCGTCCTGCTGCTGGCAATGATGGGTCTGGTGGTGGTGGGCAAGGATCTGCTGCTGACACCCGAGGGGGCCAATGCCGCCGCCCAGACCCAGGCCCCCCGCTTCATTCGCATCAAGACCCTGGACGATCTCAAGGTGCAGCTTGCCGCCGCCCGCGGCAAGCCGGTGTTGCTGGACCTCTACGCCGACTGGTGCGTGGCCTGCAAGGAGTTCGAGCACAAGACCTTCAGCGACCCCGATGTGCAGGCGCGCTTCAGCGAGATGGTGCTGCTGCAGGCGGACGTCACCGCCAACGACGACGCCGATGTGGATCTGCTCAACGGCCTCAACGTGCTGGGATTGCCGACCCTCATCTTCTTCGATCGCGATGGCAACGAGGTGAACGGCCAGCGGGTGACCGGCTTCATGGGGCCTGTCGAATTTCTCGGCCAGCTGGACAAGCTGCGCTGATACCGGGTGGCCCGTGCAACCGTGTGGGCCCCCGGTTTGACCGCCATTTTTCCGGCAATCCCTTGTATATGACCGACGCCGTGGCAGAATTTGCCCTTTCCCGTCTCGTTCGTCCGGAGTTTTGATGAAAAAGTGGTTCATCCCCCTGCTGGCCCTCTGGCTTTATGGCTGCAACGCAGGTCCCGGTGAAGAGACCATCCAGAGCCAGGTCACCGCCAAGTTGCTGGCCGAAACGGATGCCAACCTGTTCGATATCAGCGACTTCACCATCCTCGGCAAGGAGGAGCGGATGGAGGGGGTCTATCTGGTCAAGGTGAGCTACCAGCTCCACTTCAAGCAGGGACTGGATCAGTTGCAGGTGCTGCACGACGAGGATCTCGTCTATGACAGGGTCGGCCCCTTCCAGCAGGAGATGGGGCTGATGGAGCTCGAGCGCAAATATGGCGACTTCGAGGCAGGCCAGGCCCTGGCGCAGGAGACCCAGGTCTGGATGATGAAGACGGAGCAGGGCTGGCGCCTGGCCGAGCCAGACGCGACGCAGCAGGGATAATCCCGAGCCCCCCTCCCCCTAGAGCAGATCCTTCAGCCGATACCAGAGCATCCCGAGCGCCAGCAGCGGAGAGCGCAACGCCGGGCCACCCGGGAAAGTCATGTGGGGGACGCGGCTGAAGAGATCGAAGCCCCGGCTCTCCCCCTTGATCGCCTCCGCCACCAGCTTGCCCGCCATGTGGGTGGCATTGAGGCCATGGCCCGAATAGGCCTGGGCATAGAAGACGTTGGGATGCTGCTCGAGGCGGCCTATCTGGGGCAGCCGGTTGGCGCCTATGCCTATCATGCCCCCCCACTGGAACTCGATGGCGGTACCCGCGAGCTCGGGGAAGACCCGCAGCAGCTTGGGCAGCATGAAGGCCTTGATATCGCGGGGGTCACGGCCCGAGTAGTTGCAGGCACCGCCGAACAGCAGGCGACCATCGGCGGAGAGGCGGTAGTAGTCGAGGGCCACGTTCTGATCGCACACCGCCATGTTCTGTGGCAGCAAGCGCTGGCGCAGGCGCTTCTCCAGCACCTGGGTGGCGAGAATGTAGGAACCCGCCGGCAGCACCTTGCCCCCGAGATCGGGCTGGAGGTCGCCCAGATAAGCGTTGCAGCCGATCACCAGGTAGTCCGCGCTGACCCGGCCGTGGGCCGTGGTCACCTCGACCCGCTCGCCGTAATCGATGTGGGTCACCCTTGAGTGTTCGAACAGGGAGACCCCGAGACTGGCTGCCGCACGCGCTTCGCCGAGGGCCAGGTTGAGAGGATGCAGGTGACCGGAACCCATGTCGATCATCCCGCCGATATAGCGATCCGACCCGACCACGGTGTGCATCTCCTCCCGCGCCACCATTTTCAGTGCGTGCCGGTAACCCAGGCTCGCCAAGTGCTCGGCATCCTCCTCGAACCCCTTCAGGTGGCGCGCCTTGGTGGCGAGATCGCAATAGCCCCAGGTGAGATCGCACTCGATATTGAAACGCTCGACCCGCTCGCGCACCAGCTGCACCGCTTCGATCCCCATCAGATCCAGCTCCCGCACGCCCGCCTCGCCAATCCAGCGGGCAAACTGGCTGGTATCGTGGCCGATGCCGCGGATCAGCTGGCCGCCGTTGCGCCCCGACGCTCCCCAGCCGATGCGGTTGGCCTCCAGCAACACCACCTTGTAACCGGCATCGGCCAGGTTGATGGCGGTGTTGAGGCCGGTGAAACCGCCACCGATAACGCAGACGTCCGCATCCAGCTCACCACTGAGCTCGGGCCACTGCCGATGGTCGTTGCGAGTGGCCGCGTAATAGGAGGCCGTGTGTTCCTGATGTCCCTGTCTTCCTGTCTGCATGCTCAGCATCCTGCCTGGTTGCATTCGTTTACTAAATTAAACGGGTGTCATCGATAATACCCAGCCCCCCATCCCCAATCCAGCCCGTCAGGATCACAGAAATGCAAAAGGCGCCCCGAAGGGCGCCTTTTCATGCAATCAAGGTGCTGCGAATTACAGTACGTCGATGGCGTTCAGGTCGGAGAAGGCCTTCTCCAGACGCGCGATCATGGCAGTCTGACCGGCACGCAGCCATACGCGCGGATCGTAGAACTTCTTGTTCGGCTTGTCGGCACCTTCCGGGTTGCCCAGCTGGCCTTGCAGGTAGGCTTCGTTGGACTTGTAGAAGTTCAGCACGCCTTCCCAGGTCGCCCACTGGGTGTCGGTGTCGATGTTCATCTTCACCACACCGTAGGAGATGGATTCGCGGATCTCTTCCAGGGTAGAGCCGGAGCCACCGTGGAACACGAAGTCCAGGGACTTGGCAGGCAGACCGAACTTCTCGGAGACGTACTTCTGGGAGTTGTCCAGGATCTTCGGAGTCAGCTTGACGTTACCCGGCTTGTACACACCGTGCACGTTGCCGAAGGAGGCAGCGATGGTGAAGCGCGGGCTGATCTTGGACAGACGCTCGTAGGCGTAGGCCACGTCTTCCGGCTGGGTGTACAGGGAGGATTGGTCCAGGTGGCTGTTGTCCACGCCGTCTTCTTCACCGCCGGTGCAGCCCAGTTCCAGCTCCAGAGTCATGTTCATCTTGGCCATGCGGGTCAGGTACTCGCAGCAGATGTCGATGTTCTCTTCCAGAGACTCTTCGGACAGATCCAGCATGTGGGAGGAGAACAGCGGCTTGCCGGTTTCGGCAAAGTGCTTCTCGCCCGCGTCCAGCAGACCGTCGATCCACGGCAGCAGCTTCTTGGCGGCGTGGTCGGTGTGCAGGATCACGGGAACACCGTAGGCTTCGGCAACGGCGTGCACGTGCTTGGCACCGGAGATGGCACCCAGGATGGCAGCTTGCTGGCCTTCCAGCTTCAGACCCTTGCCGGCGGTGAACACGGCACCACCGTTGGAGAACTGTACGATAACCGGGGCTTTGACCTTGGCAGCAGCTTCCAGCACGGCGTTCACGGAGTCGGTACCGACGCAGTTGACGGCCGGCAGAGCGAAGCCGTTTTCCTTGGCGATGGCGAACACTTTCTGAACGTCATCACCAGTGATCACGCCGGGTTTTACGAAGTCGAAAATTTTCTTAGACATGTTTAATCGTCCTGTCTCGTATGCCGTTAATAAAAAGTGGGGGGTTCATCATGAACCGGCACAGCGGCCACATGATAAACGAAACGGGAGGCTTTTGCCCCCCGTCCCGGGTCAATTAGGCTTTGGCGCGCTCTTCGAGAATCGCGACAGCCGGCAGTACCTTGCCTTCTACGAACTCCAGGAAGGCGCCGCCGCCGGTGGAGATGTAGGAGACCTTGTCGGCGATGCCGAACTTGTCGATGGCAGCCAGGGTGTCACCACCGCCAGCGATGGAGAAGGCCGGGGAAGCGGCGATGGCTTCGGCGATCACCTTGGTGCCTTCAGCGAACTGGTCGAACTCGAACACGCCGACCGGGCCGTTCCACAGGATGGTCTTGGCGTTCATGATGATGTCGGCCAGGGCCTTGGCGGAATCCGGACCGATGTCGAAGATCATGTCGCCGTCAGTCACGTCGGACACGGACTTGATGGTGGCCGGGGTGGATTCGGAGAACTCGGCACCCACAACCACGTCGGTGGTCACCGGAATGTTGGTTTCGGCAGCCAGTTTCTTGGCGGTGTCGATCAGGTCGTGCTCGCACAGGGACTTGCCGACGTTGTGACCGGCAGCAGCGATGAAGGTGTTGGCGATGCCACCACCGACCACCAGCTGGTCAGCAATCTTGGAGAGGGATTCGAGTACGGTCAGCTTGGTGGAGACCTTGGAGCCGCCCACGATGGCAACCATGGGGCGCTCGGGCTTCAGCATGGCTTTGCCCAGGGCTTCCAGTTCACCGGCCAGCAGGGGGCCTGCACAGGCAACCGGCGCGAACTGGGCCACACCGTAGGTAGAACCTTCGGCGCGGTGAGCAGTACCGAACGCATCCATTACAAAGACGTCACACAGGGCGGCGTATTTTTTGGCCAGCTCTTCGGTGTTCTTCTTCTCGCCTTTGTTGAAGCGGCAGTTTTCCAGCACAACCAGCTCACCGGCGGCGACGTCTACGCCATCCAGGTAGTCTTTGGCCAGACGAACCGGGCAGGACAGTGCGTCTTTCAGATAGTTGACAACCGGAGCCAGGGAGAATTCTTCGTTGTATTCACCCTCGGTCGGACGACCCAGGTGGGAGGTGATCATCAGCTTGGCGCCCTTTTCCAGAGCCAGCTTGATGGTCGGCAGAGTCGCAACGATACGTGCATCGGAAGTGACCTTGCCGTCTTTTACCGGCACGTTCAGGTCAGCACGGATCAGAACGCGTTTGCCCGCCAGATCCAGGTCGGTCATCTTGATAACAGACATATTCAGTCCTCTATATATTTTCAGGTAATGTTAAAAAAACAGTAACCTTGCGCCCGGTGCAGACTTTCAGCCTGCGGCCATCATGGCCCGGGTGGTATCCAGCATGCGGTTGGCGAAGCCCCATTCGTTATCGCACCACATCAACATCTTGACGAGGTTGGCATCGCTGACCCGGGTCTGGGTACCATCAATGATGCAGGAGTGTGCATCATGATTAAAGTCTACGGAGACCAGTGGCTCTTCCGTGTAGTCCAGAATACCGTGTAATGTACCTCTGGATGCCCGTTGCAGGGCTTGATTTACGTCACTAACTGTCACTTTTTTACGAACAGTAATGCTCAGATCCATGGCGGTTACATTGATGGTCGGTACCCGTACCGCGATCGCCTCGAACTTGCCGGCAAAGTGGGGAAGGATACGTTCCAACCCCTTTGCCAGCTTGGTGTCCACCGGGATGATGGACTGGCTGGCTGCCCGGGTTCTGCGCAAGTCGCCGTGATAGGCATCGATGACTTGCTGATCGTGCATGGCCGAATGAATTGTCGTAATAGTACCACAATTTATCTCGAATTCTCGATGCAATGTTTCGATGACGGGGACCACGCAGTTGGTGGTGCAGGAGGCGTTGGAGACGATCCGCTCCCGCCCGTTCAGCACCTGGTGGTTGACCCCGTAGACGATGGTGGCGTCCACGTCCGCGTCCGCCGGATGGGAGAAGAGCACCTTGCCCGCTCCCGCCCCCAGATGCAGCTCGGCATCGGCCCGGGAGCCGAACACCCCGGTGCAGTCCAGCACCACATCCACCCCCAGCGCCCGCCAGGGCAGCCTGGACGGATCCTTCTCGGCAAACAGGGCGATGAGATCCTCCCCCACCTGCATGCTGTTGCCCGCCAGTTGTACCGGATAGCGGAAGCGACCGTGGCTGGTGTCGAAGCGCGTCAGGTGCACCATGGCCTCGGGGGCCGCCAGCTCGTTGATGGCCACTATCTTGATGGTCTTGTCGCGGCCGCTCTCGTAGAGGGCCCGCAGCACGTTGCGGCCGATGCGGCCATAGCCGTTGATGGCAATCTTGATCATGGAAACGTTGTGTCCTTAGCTGCGACAAAGGGATGGGAGGAAGGGGCGACTCACGAGAGCAGTGCCTCGCGAAAGACGCCGCGGGCCAGCAGTGCGGCACCGAATACCCCGGCGCTGTCCCCCAGAGCCGGCGCTACCATGGGGGTGGCGAAGCGGGGGTTGAACAGGAAGGGCAATACCGTTTCGCGCCCGGCGCGATAGAGGCTCTGCACATTGCCCACGCCGCCACCGATGACGATGACGTCCGGATCGAGAATATTGATCACGTTGGCGAGGGCCTGGCCGAACAGCAGATGCAGCCGGTCGATGGTGAGCCTGGCGACATGATCATGGGCACTGGCCGCAGCAATCTGGGCGAGCGAGAGACGGCGTTTGGTCCTGGCCTCGTACCAGGCCTCCAGCGCCGGGCCGCTGATGAGGGTTTCGACGCAGCCGCGCTTGCCGCAGTAGCACTCTGGCCCCTCCGGCAGCAGGACGTTGTGCCCCCACTCCCCGGCGATGCCGTGGTGACCGTTGAGGATCTGGCCGTTGATGACGATGCCGGCCCCGACCCCGGTGCCCATGATGATGCCGAACACCACTTTTGCATCGGGATGATGCTGGCGCACCGCCCCCAGGTGGGTTTCCGCCAGGGCGAAACAGTTGGCGTCGTTGGCGATGAGCACGGGGACGCCCAGCCTGCGCTCCAGATCTTCCTTGAGCGGCTTGCCGTTGAACTCGGTGGTGTTGCTGTTTTTCAGCAGCCCGGTCTGGGGGTCCCGGGCCCCCGGCGTCCCCATGCCGATGAGTGCAGGACGCTGACCGAGTTTGGCGGCACACTCGTCCACCAGTTTGGCGATCTGGCCCAGCATGTGCTGGTAGCCGCCGTGCCGTTCAGTGGGAATGCGGTGGCGCAGCAACACCTCGTCGCCATCGAGCACCACGCACTCGCACTTGGTCCCGCCAAGGTCGATCCCCCAATCCCACGCCTGCTTCTCCATCCAGCCTCCTGCACCTCAACGACCCCATCCCGGCCACGACTGCCAACATGGGGGTGCAGTGTAACCCGAGCCGCAACCAGGATGCAGCCCCCTGTGTCACGGACAGCAAAACGGGGCCCGCAGGCCCCGTTCATCACGCTGTTTGCCGCGCTCAGCGACCGTGGTACCGGGCGGAGAGCTCATGCACCGCGTTGACGAACACGCCGGCATGTTCCGGGTCCACATCCTGATGGATGCCGTGCCCCAGGTTGAAGACATGACCGTTGCCATGACCGAAACCGGCCAGAATGGTGGCGACCTCTTCGCGGATCCGCTCCGGGGTGGCGTAGAGCATGGAGGGGTCCATGTTGCCTTGCAGCGCCACCTTGTCGCCGACCCGGCGTTTGGCGTCCGCGATGTCGGTGGTCCAGTCCAGCCCCAGGGCATCACAGCCGGTGGCGGCGATCTGCTCCAGCCACTGGCCGCCGTTCTTGGTGAACAGGGTGACCGGCACACGGCGGCCCTCATGTTCACGGATCAGGCCATCGACGATCTTGTGCATGTACTGCAGGGAGAAGTCGCGGTAATCGCGCGGGGTGAGCACGCCGCCCCAGGTGTCGAATACCATGACCGCCTGGGCACCCGCCCTGATCTGGGCGTTGAGATAGCTAATCACGCTGTCCGCCAGCTTGTCGAGCAGCAGGTGCAGGGTCTGCGGCTCTGCATACATCATCTTCTTGATCTTGGTGAAGGCCTTGGAGCTGCCCCCCTCCACCATGTAGGTGGCCAGGGTCCAGGGGCTGCCGGAGAAGCCGATGAGCGGCACGTCGCCCTTGAGCTCGCGGCGGATGGTGCGCACCGCATTCATCACGTAGCCGAGCTCGTCTTCCGGATCCGGGATGGGCAGGGCCTGCACGTCGGCCATGGAGGTGATCGGGCGCTCGAAGCGCGGGCCTTCCCCCTGTTCGAAGTAGAGGCCCAGCCCCATGGCATCGGGCACGGTCAGGATGTCGGAGAAGAGAATGGCGGCATCGAGTGGATAGCGGCGCAGGGGCTGCAAGGTGACTTCACAGGCCAGCTCGGCGTTGCGACACAGGGACATGAAATCCCCCGCAACGGCGCGGGTCGCCTTGTATTCCGGCAGATAACGGCCAGCCTGACGCATCATCCATACCGGGGTCATGTCCACTTCCTGGCGCAGCAGGGCACGCAGGTATCGATCGTTTTTCAGCTCTTTCATCCCAGTTCCTGAGTCATGTCACGCATAAAATGGCGGACATGATACCACTTTGTGCAAGGCTGAGGGCGCCCCTGACGCCGCACATCGCCGCAGGAGTGCAAAGATGTGAGGGGGCGCATACAAGCGCCCCTGTTTTCCCTCAACGCGCCTCGGCGAGGCACTGTTCAATGAGCCGGCGCGCTATGGTGCCATGAGGGGGCAAGCGCGGCAGCCGGTCAGCCTCAAAGAAGCCTGCCGCCACCAGTTCGTCATCCTGCACCCGGATCTCGCCGCTCTCGTAGTCGGCGGTGAAGCCCATCATCAGGCTGTGGGGGAAGGGCCAGGGCTGGCTCGCCACGTAACGCACATTGGTCACCCGGATGCCGCTCTCCTCGAACACCTCCCGCGCCACGCACTGCTCCAGATTCTCCCCCGCCTCCACGAAGCCGGCCAGCACGGTATACATGGGATCATCCGCCTGATAGTGACGGCGGTGGGCTGCCAGCAAGATGGCCGGCCCCTTGCGCACCGCGACGATGATGCAGGGGGAGATGCGCGGATAGACGACATGGCCGTGATGACACCCCTGGGCCCACTCCCCTTCCCTCGGGGTCATGGGGACGCCGCACTCACCGCAGAAACGATGGGTACGGCGAAAAGTGGCGAGCTGCCAGGCCCGCCCTGCGAGGCGAAAGCCCTCTTCGTCCCCCGCCACCATGAGCTGGCGCAGCGGGGCCATGGCCCCGGTCTCCGCCTCGCCCCCCAGATCCAGCAGATGGCAAGGCAGGCCGTCCCACTCGTCGAAGCGCTCGAAAGGGGCGGTGTGCAGATGGGTGGGCAAAACGGCACGGGGCCCTTGTGGAATGCGCCCCTGTTCATCCAGCAGGACGAGGTGATCGCCCCCCAGCACGAACCAGAAGGCCTGTTCAGTTGATGACATATGATGAAGGCTCTTGTTGAGAATGCGCGCGGCACAGGATCGGTTGCCTCATCTTACGAGCGGGAAGGGCCGATGGCGACCCCCGACATGGCCCTCTTCTCGCCAGGCACACCATGAAAAAAGGCCGCCTCTGGCGACCTTTCATCCTGTTGACCGCCCGGGCGATCAGTTCATCCAGCGCTCGCTGCTCTTGCGACGGCGCGGGAGCATGGGCAGGAGGATCCCGAGCAGGATGCCGCCCCCCACCATGGCACCACCGCGGATGAACCAGTCCATCTGCATGTCGTGCTCACGGTTGTCATAGCTCTGGGTCAAGGCGTCGTTCTGTTCCTTGAGGCTGCTCATCTCGGCGCTCTGGCTGTCCAGACGGGCTTTGAGGCTGGCGATCTCCTTGCTCTGCTCGGCGATCTTGCCATCCTTCTCGGCGAAACGTTTCTCGTTGTCGCCATTGAGGTTCAGCAGACGGGCCTTGGCTTCGTCCAGCTCTTTCTGAACCTGGGGAAGGCGTTCACGCAGGCTGATCTCCCCCTGCAGCTCGCTGTTCTTGATCCAGCCCTCGCGGCCACGACCGTCCACCACCTGGGTGAATCCGGCCTCCTGGTTCACCGCCTTGACCTCCAGCGGCTCACCGGCCTTGACGCTGCCGAGGATCCGGTACTGGGTACCCGGACCGTTGTGGATATAGGTAAAGATGTTGTCTGAAACATAGCGGGTATCGGCCAGTGCCTGTTGGGCACACAAGCAGATCAGGATCCCGAGAAGGGCGCGCATGGTCGATCGATTCTCTTCGTTGGATTAGGTTGCAGGCCGAATGTTAAGCCGCCTGCGGGTCAAAGGACAAGCAAAGAAAAGCGCCATCTCCCCGAGTGAGAGCTGTCTCGCAGCGCCGCCGGTTTACGACGCGACCATTCCAGACGTCGCACCTACTTCTGTTTCAGCGCCTGCACCTCGGCGCGCAGGGCCTTGAGCTCTTTGAGCAGTTGCGCCTGCTGCTCGCTCTGCTGGCGTCGCCACACAGCGGTGTCGTCGTTGGTCTTGCCGGGATGGACGAACAGGCTGGCCATGAAGCCGCTGAGGGCGCCAAACAACCCCACTCCAAAGAGGATCAGCAGGCTGGCGACGAAGCGCCCCTCCTCCGTCTTGGGCACCAGATCCCCGTACCCCACGGTAGAGAGGGTCACCAGCGTCCACCAGAAGGCATCGTAAGGAGTCTGGATCTGGCTGCCGGGTTGCCCCGTTTCCAGCCAGTACATGACGCCGGAGCCGACCCCCAGCAACAGGAAGAAGAGGAAGAGAATGCCGGAGAGAGTGGTTTCGTTGCGTTCACGACGGAACATGGCCAGCAGATCCGGTCTGTCCCGGAGCAACTGGTAGACCCGCCACAGCTGGATGAGCCGCGCCCAGCGCAGTTGCTCCACCATGGGCAGGCTGCCGGGCAGATAGAACCAGTTGCTCTTGAAGAAGGCCATCCTGTCGGAGGCACGCGCCCAGCCATAGGCGAAGTGAGCGAGGAAGAAGTAGCAGATCAGACTGTCGACATCATAAAAGAGCTGCAAAGTCTGGGGGCTCAGTTCACCGTGCCCCAGCCAGCGAGCAGCCACCAGGCAGACCGAAATCACGGAGAGAAACCCCATCAGCAGATCCATGGTACGCAAATGAGTTAAGTGATGTCGCATACATTTTCCAACTTTAAGCACGGTGCAAATTAATAAAAAGGAAGATAATGCCGATAGCTATGACGGCAAAGGAATAATGGACGTTGAAAGGAGAAAAATTATGCAGTTGAACCCGCTGGAGAGGCGCATGAGCAACATCCGACTGGTGCCCAAGGTGGTGCTGCTCATGGTGTTCAGCACCCTGCTGCTGCTGGCCAAACTCTGGTTCGATGCCAGCAACCTGGAAGCGACCCTGCTCAGCGAGGGCATTGATGCCGCCATGGCCAACACCATCGCCGATCGCCTGCTCTGGACCGGGCTGGTGGAGACGGCGCTCATGGGGGTCGTCTTCGTGGTGCTGCTGCTCACCGGCTCCCGCCTCATGGTCAAGCAGGTCCACTACCTGGTGGGGCTGCTGGAGCGTTTCGCCAACAAGGATCTCAGCCACAGCGTGCTGCTCAAGTCCCGGGACGAGTTCGGCGACATCGCCAAGGCGGTGGCCCACTCCCAGGAGAACCTCAAGGAGGTGTTCGGGACCCAGCGTGCCGCCTGCAAGGAGCTCAACGAGATCGCCTCCCAGGTGACTCTCTGCATGGATGAGGCGAACGAGGCCATCAACGAGGAGTTCACCCAGATTGAGCAGCTTGCCAGCGCCATGAGCCAGATGGTGGGTGCCATTCGAGAAGTGGCCAACCACGCGGAGCAGGCGTCCCACGCCACCGCCGAAACCAGCCAGCTGGCCGAGGAGGGCAGCCGCTGCGTGGCGGCTACCGTCAACACCATCGACACTCTCTCCGGCAACATCCAGCGCTCCTCCACCGTGGTCAACGAAGTGGAGCACGGGGTCGATCGCATCGGCTCCGTGGTGGACACCATCCGCAGCATCTCCGAGCAGACCAACCTGCTGGCCCTGAACGCCGCCATCGAGGCCGCCCGCGCCGGTGAGGCGGGTCGCGGTTTTGCCGTGGTCGCCTCCGAGGTGCGCGAACTCGCGAACCGTGCCCAGGCGGCCACCGTCGAGATCCAGAAGATGATCGAGCAGCTTCAGGGCAACGCCCGTCAGGCTGTCGGCCTGATGGCCGAGAGCGTGCAACAGGCGGACAAGGGGGTGGAGCAGGTGACCCAGGCAGGTACCCAGCTCGACACCATAGTGCAGCGGGTGCAGGGAGTGGCCGACATGAACCGCCAGATCGCCGCCGCCTCCGAGCAGCAGAGCTCGGTCGCCGAGGAGATGAATGCCAACCTGGAGCAGGTCAAACAGGTGGTGGAAGGCTCCGTCGTGGTGCTGCGGGAGCTGAAAGATGCCTCCGAACTGGTGGAACACCACAGCCAGACGCTGGACAGCCATATCCAGGCCTTCAAGCTGGCCTGATGCTGGCGCCCATCGTCAAACCTTCAGGCTGGCCTGAGGTCGTGATTTGAGTACACTGGAAGGCCCCCTTAGGGGCCTTTCTTTTTTCATCACGGCAAGGAGCCAGGATGCAGACCACAGAACGTGCGCTTGAGATAAGCGATGACAAGGGACGCCTCGACGTCCCGCTCATTCACCGTTTCCTCAGTGAAGAGGCCTACTGGTGCCTCGGCATTCCCCTCGCCACCCTGCAGCGGGCCATCAACCACTCCCTGTGCTTCGGAGCCTATCTCGACGGCCAGCAGGTCGCCTTCGCCCGGGTCATCACCGACAAGGCCACCTTCGGTTATCTCGCCGACGTCTTCGTGCTGCCCGAACATCGCGGGCGCGGTCACAGCAAGGCCCTGGTGGCAGCCATCCTCGCCCACCCGGAGCTGCAAGGGCTGCGCCGTCTCTCCCTCGTCACCTCCGATGCCCACGGCCTCTACGCCGGCTTCGGTTTTGTGCCGCCGAGAAGCCCCGGCAGCCTGATGGAAATCTACGATCCCGAGATCTACCGGCGTCCCTGAGCCCGGCCGATCGCCAGATCCGTCGCCGGATCACCTTCCGGGCAGCGGCGCTGTGACGCCAGCGCCCGGGAGTGCTAGATTGGCAGCCGGCATTTCACTCTCCCTGCAGACTCGTCAACCACAAGGATGGCAACCGTGGCCCAGCACTCTCCCTCTTTCTCCGCCTTCTCTCCCTTGTTGCAGGAGCAGGCCCTGCGCCACTGGCAGCGGCTGCTCGCCCTGGCGCCCCAGTATGACGCACTGCCCGAGCCCACCCGCCAGACCCTGCTGACCCTGCTCGGCCTCTCCGACTTTGTCGCCGACTCCCTTATCAAGCAGCCGGGGCTGCTGGCCGAGACCCTGGCATCGGACGCACTGACCCGGGCCGAGCGCTGGCCCGCCTATGAACCTGAGCTCGCAGCGCTGCTCGCCGAGGTCGCGGACGAGGAGGCGCTCAAGCGCATCCTGCGTCAGTTCCGCCGCAGCCGCATGCTGGTGATCGCCTGGCGCGAGCTGCTCGGGGAGTCCGAGGTCGAAGAGAGCTTTATCCATCTCACCAAGCTGGCGGATGCCCTCATCTGTGGTGCCCGCGACTGGCTCTACGCCAAACAGTGCAGCGAGCTGGGCACCCCCATGGACGGCGATGGCAACCCCCAGCCGCTGCTCATCCTCGGGATGGGCAAGCTCGGCGGCGGCGAGCTCAACTTCTCCTCGGACATCGACCTTATCTTCACCTTCCCCGAAAACGGCTACACCGTTGGCGGTCGGCGGGAGCTCGCCAACCAGCAGTTCTTCATCAAGCTGGGGCAGCGTCTCATCAACGCCCTCCACCAGCCCACCCAGGATGGTCAGGTGTTCCGGGTCGACATGCGGCTGCGCCCCTTTGGCGATGCGGGGCCGCTCGCCATCTCCTTCGCCGCCATGGAGGACTACTACCAGCATCACGGCCGCAACTGGGAGCGCTACGCCATGGTCAAGGCACGGGTGCTGGGCCCCCAGTGCGAACACGCCATGGCCCTGACCGAACTGCTGCGCCCCTTCGTGTTCCGCCGCTATATCGACTTCGGCGTCATCGACGGCCTGCGCCAGATGAAGGCGATGATCGCCGCCGAGGTGCGCCGCAAGGGACTGGAGGGCAACATCAAGCTGGGGGCCGGGGGCATTCGCGAGGTGGAGTTCATCGCCCAGGCGCTGCAACTCATCCGTGGCGGGCGCGAGCCCGCCCTGCGGGTACGCCACCTGCCCGAGGCGCTGGCCGCCATCGCCCAGGGGGGTGCCCTGGAGGGGAGCCAGTGCGAACGCCTGCTCACCGCCTATCGCTTCCTGCGCCGGGTGGAAAACATCTTGCAGGAGATCGGCGATCAGCAGACCCAGACTCTGCCCACCGAGGATCGGGATCGCCAGCGGCTCATCGCCACCCTCGGCTTTACCGACTGGGACGCCTTCATGGCCCACCTCGATGAGGAGATGGCCGCCGTCCATCAGGAGTTCGTCGCCGTGGTGGGGGAAGAGAAGGAGGCCCCCGCCCACCTGGAACAGCTCTGGCTCGATCTCTGGCGCACCGAGCTTGATGCCGCCGAGCTGGAAAAACTGCTGACCACGCAGGGAGTGGTGGAGCCCGCCCCCCTCTGCGCCGCCCTGCTGCGTTTCAAGGAGGAGTACAAGCGCCGTCAGGTAGGGCCCCAGGGGCGCATCGCCCTGGACTGGCTGATGCCGGAGCTGCTGCGCCTGGTGGTGGCGAGCCGCGAGCCCGCCCGCCTGTTCGAGCGGGTCTGCACCCTGCTGACTCGCATCTTCACTCGCAGCGCCTATCTGCAGCTGCTGGCGGAAAACCCCGCCGCCCTGCGCCAGCTGGTACGCCTGTGTGACGAGAGCAACCTGGTGAGCGAGCAGCTGGCCCGCTACCCCATCCTGCTGGACGAGTTGCTCGACCCGCAACACCTCTACCACCCCACCCCGCTGGATCAGTACAAGCCCCAGTTGCGCCAGTTCCTGCTGCGCATCCCCGAGGAGGACGTGGAGCAGCAGATGGAGGCGCTGCGCCAGTTCAAGCAGGTGCAGCTCCTGCGCATCGTCGCCGCCGACATCGCCGGTGCCCTGCCGCTGATGAAGGTGAGCGACCACCTCACCTGGCTGGCGGAGGCGATCACCGAGGAGGTGGTCAATCAGGCCTGGGCCCAGATGAGCGAACGCTACGGGGTGCCGCCCGAGGTGGCGGTGAGCGGTGAGCGCGGCTTTGCGGTGGTGGCCTACGGCAAGCTGGGAGGCATCGAACTCGGCTACGGCTCGGATCTCGATCTGGTGTTCCTGCACGGCGGCGACCCCAACAGTTACACCGATGGCCGCAAGCCCATCGACAGCCGCCAGTTCTACCTGCGCCTGGCCCAGCGGATCCTGCATCTGTTCAGCACCCGCACTCCGTCCGGCATCCTCTACGAGATCGACATGCGGCTGCGCCCCTCCGGCGACTCAGGCCTGCTGGTCTCATCGCTGTCGGCCTATGAGCAGTACCAGCAGCAGGAAGCCTGGACCTGGGAGCATCAGGCCCTGGTGCGAGCCCGTCCCATCTATGGCGATGATGCCGTGGTCGCCGAATTTGCCCGCATTCGCCGCGACGTGCTGGCCAAGGAGCGGGATCTGCCCACCCTGGCCCGCGAAGTGCGGGAGATGCGCCAGAAGATGCGGGATCACCTGCTCAAGGCGGGAGAGGGAGAGTTCGATCTCAAGCAGTCCCCCGGCGGCATGGTGGACATCGAGTTCATCGCCCAGTACCTGGTGCTGGCCCATGCCTGCGGTGAGCCGGACGCCCTCACCCGCTGGTCAGAC
This sequence comes from Aeromonas sp. R10-1, assembly GCF_040908465.1. Taxonomy (NCBI): domain Bacteria; kingdom Pseudomonadati; phylum Pseudomonadota; class Gammaproteobacteria; order Aeromonadales; family Aeromonadaceae; genus Aeromonas; species Aeromonas sp. R10-1. The sequence continues at coordinate 204,490 of NZ_JBFODT010000039.1, read as the reverse complement.
AATGTGCGCATCTTCGATGAGTGCGTGATGGCGGGAGTACTCACACTGGAGCAGGCAGAGGGGCTCAAGCAGGCCTATCTGGAGATCCGCAACCTCGGCCATCGCCTCAATCTCTCGGAGATCTCCCGCAAGGTGGGGGACGATCAGTTGCCGCGAGAGCGGGGCCATGTGCTGGCGGTCTGGCAACAGCTGCTGGGAGAATAAGCAGAAGGGGCGCCATGGCGCCCCTTCTCGTTGACGGGAGGCTTGTTGAAGATGACCTAGCGCCCGCCTGCCACATCGATAAAGGTGCCGGTGGCATAGGAGGCCTCGTCCGACAGCAGCCAGGCGATGGCGGTCGCCACCTCACGGGGTTCGCCGCCCCGTTGCAGCGGAATGGCCCCCTTGATCCTGTCCACCCGGCCGGGCTCGCCGCCGTCGGCATGCATGTCGGTGTAGATGAAACCCGGACGCACCCCGTTGACCCGGATCCCCTGGGCCGCCAGCTCCAGCGACAAGCCTCTGGTCAGCACGTCGACGGCCCCCTTGGCGGCGGCATAATCCACGTACTCCCCGGGGGAGCCCAGCCGGGCAGCGGCCGAAGAGACGTTGACGATGGCGCCCCCTGCCGTCATGCGGCGCACTGCCTCGCGGCAGCAGAGAAAGCAGCTGGTGACATTGGTGGTCAGGGTCTGGTTGATGCGCTCTGCGCTCATCTCCAGCACCCGCATCTGGGGCTGCAACCTGCCGGCGTTGTTGACCAGATGAGTGACGGGGCCGAGCCTCGCGTCCATCTCCTCGAACAGGCGCACCACCTCGGCCTCCACGCTGACATCGGCCTGCACCGCGATGCACTCGACCGGATGGGTGGCCAGGATCTCGGCCACCACCCCCTCGGCGGACGCCCTGTCCTGACGATAGTTGAGACAGAGATGGTAACCCTGCGCCGCCAGATAGCGGGCTGTCGCGGCCCCGATACCTCTGCCGCCGCCGGTGATCAGCACCCGTTTGTTCATGAACCCTCCTGGTTCCCGGTTTCGAAGACTATTTCGCATAGTACCTCATGTTGCCGACCACACCTCGTCCCGTAACGCCCGGCACCACAGCAAAGAGCCCGCACGGGGCGGGCTCTTGATGACAACAACGGGAGGGTGGCTATTTGAACAGGCCCTTGAGCAGCTGGTCCGCCACCCCTTTCACCCCTTCGTTGTCGGCCTTGTCACCCAGCAGCTTCTTGAGACCGCGCTCGGCCTCCTTGCGGGCCTTCTCCTCCAGCACCTTGTTGTTGCTGAGCAAGGCCTTCACGTCAAGCTTGTAGCTCGGCGCCTGCCAGTGGCCGCCGATGCGCACCGGTATGGTGATGTCCTTGAGCTCGTCCACCGTCTTGCCCCCCTGCCCCTTGCTGCTCTCCACCACGGAGGTGAGGAACAGGAAGTCGAGGGTCTCCGGCACCAGGGCCGTCTGGCCCTGCCCCTTCACCCGCAGGGCGGGGGCAAAGAGCTGGATGTCATCGCTCCTGGCAATCCCGTTGGCAATCTGGAAGCTGGCGGTGAGGGCGCTGAAGTCGGTCTTGCGCACCTCCTTCACCTGATCCGCCCCCTTGCCGGTCAGGGTGGCCCGCGCCTCGCGGATCATCTCCGCCAAGTTGATGCCGTGCAGGGCGCCATCGCTCAACTTGAGGTTTACCTTGCCCTGCATCCGGCTGCGCAGCGCCTGCTCGGAGAGTCCTGAGCCCTGCGCCTCGACCTCCAGATCCCCCTTGCCTTCCAGCAGGTCGGTCTGGGCCAGGGTCTGCAGCAGGGGCCGCACATCGACCCCTTGCACCCGCTTGTGCACCTGATAGCGGGCCGGCTGCTGACGGGCATCGAGCACGCCGCTGGCGGTCACCTTGCCACCGGCCACCCCGGCACTGAACTGCTTGAGGGTGAGCTGACCACCCGCCAGGGCCAGTTGCAGATCCACGGCGCTGAGATCCAGCCCCTTGAGGCGCAGGCTGCCCAGTTGCAGGCGGCCAGCCAGGTCCACCGACTTGAGGGCGGTCAGATCCGGTTCGGCCGTGGAGAGCGCCTGGGCGGCGGGTGCCGCAGCCTGATCCTTTGCTCCGGCCGGTGCAGCCGCCCCCGACGTGGCCGCAGCGGACGCCGTCCTGGCTGGCTGACCCAGCCAACTGTCCAGGTCGAGCTTGGCCCCCTTGAGGTCAAAGTCCACTTTGGGAACGGCCCCCAGACGAACGGCGCCGCTGCCGCTCAGCAGGGCATCGTCCGCTCCCAGCACCAGGTTGCTGAGGGCGACGCTCTGCTTGTCGAGCTCCGCGCGGGCAAAACCCGCCAGCTTCACCTGCATCTGCGGGCGCGGCAGGGCATCACCGCTCAGCTTGGCGGCCAGCACGGCATCCGATATCTCCAGCAGTTGCCGGTTTTCATCGAGGCGCGCCTTGAGGGTCCCCTCCAGCGTACCGGCCAGGGTCGGCTTGTCCGCCGCCCCCTGTGCCCCGCTGAGGCTAAGGCTCAGACTGCTCCACTCCCCCAATGCCAGCCGATCGGCCTTGAGGGTGAAGGCATCGAGCCGCTGCACCGGCTGGTTCAGGCTGCCGCTGAGATTGAGATCCTTGAGCTCGCTCTTCATGGCCTCCCGGGCCGGTTTGAGCTGGGCCTGCCCCTTGAGATCAAAGGCCAGATCCCCCTGTGCCCCCTTGGCCGCCAGGGTCACCGGTACCCACTCCCCCGGGGTCAACTGCCCCAGATCGAGATCCAGCCTGTCGAGCCGGGAGACGGTACCGCTGCGATCGTCCCGCACCAGGGCGCTGGCATCCACCAGCGCGATGCCTTGCAGGCTGATCTGCCAGGGCTGCTTGTCACTGGCAGCTGGGGGCGTCGTTGCGGCAGGCTCGGAGGCCGCCTCCTCCTTGGGGTCGGCGGAGGCCTTGAGCAGGTCGCTCAGGTTGGAACTGCCGTCAGCCTTGGTCTGGATAAAGAGATGGGCGCCGCTCAGGGTCACCTTGCCGATCTCAAGCCGGTGGGAGAGCAGCGGCAGCAAGCCTACCGAGGCCTCACCCTGCTCGAATCGCACCAGGTCGGGCTCGGCGAAACCGGCGGGGTTGCGCAGCGCCACCTTCTCGAGGGAGAGGCCGAGGCTCGGCCAGAAACGCCAACCGATATCCCCTTGTATCACCAGCTCGCGGCCGGTGCTCTTGCGCACCTGTTCCACCAGCTGGGGCTTGAACTGGTTGGGATCGATGAGGGACACCAGGGCGGCGATGGCCACCACGGCCGCCAGCGCCAACCCCAGCAGGATGTAGATGATCTTCTTCACGATGGACTCCTTGAATGCGGATCTTGTGGCTGACTATACCACCGGGGGGATGACAGATGGGGCCCGTCTGCCAAAACGGGCCAGCGGCGAGACAGGGATGGTCGCAGCTAGTGCAGCCAGCGCAGCTCTTCCAACGCGCGGCAATAAAAAGGGCCCCGCAGGGCCCTGATGATAGTGGATGGCTGGCGCCCGTCTCGCCCGGATCAAGGCTGACGCGGCAGCTCCCTGTAGCCCATCTCGTACAGGGTGAAGGCATAGATGTCCGCACTCTGCTCGATAAGTTTGGCCACCGGCGTGCCCGCCCCGTGCCCGGCATTGGTCTCGATGCGGATGAGCTGGGGATAGGGGCCGGCATTGTCGGCCTGCAGGGTGGCGGCAAACTTGAAGGAGTGGGCCGGCACCACCCGATCGTCGTGATCCGCCGTGGTCACCAGGGTCGAGGGGTAGCTGACCCCGGGCCGGACGTTGTGCAGCGGCGAGTAGCCCTTCAGGTAGTCGAACATCGCCTCGCTGTCGGCGCTGGTGCCGTAGTCATAAGCCCAGCCCGCCCCGGCGGTGAAGGTGTGGTAGCGCAGCATGTCGAGCACCCCCACCGCCGGCAGGGCGACCCGCATCAGATCCGGCCGCTGGGTCATGACCGCCCCCACCAGCAGACCGCCGTTGGAGCCACCTCGGATCGCCAGCCGATCGGTGCGGGTGTAGCCTTCGGCCTTGAGGTACTCGGCCGCCGCGATGAAATCGTCGAACACGTTCTGCTTGTTCATCCTGGTGCCCGCCAGGTGCCAGGCCTGGCCGTACTCGCCGCCCCCGCGCAGGTTGGCCACCGCATAGACGCCCCCCAGATCCAGCCAGTTGGCCACCGACACGCTGAAGCTCGGGGTCAGGCTCACGTCGAAACCACCGTAGCCATAGAGGATGGTCGGGTTGCTGCCATCGAGTTTCAGCCCCTTGCGGTAGCTGATGATGAGCGGCACCCGGGTGCCGTCCTTGCTCTGGTAGAAGCGCTGCTCGGAAACGTAATCCTCCGGTTTGAACGGCGCCGCCGAGGCGCGATAGAGGCTGATGGCGCCGCTCTTGGGCTCGAACCGGTAGAGGGTCGGCGGCTGGGCATAGTGCTCGAAGCCGAAGTAGAGGGCGGGATCATCGTGCTTGCCGTTGAAGCCGCTGACGCTGCCAAGGCCGGGCAGCGCCACCTCGCGCACTCGCTTGCCTTCGTAGTCGAACTGCTCGACCCGGGCGGTGGCATCCACCATGTACTCGGCGAACAGATAGCCGCTGCCGCTGTGCACTGTCAGCACCTGCTGACGCTCGGGGATGAGATCCCGCCAGCGCGCCGGGCCCGGGTTGGCGGCATCCACCGTCACCAGCCGACCGTTGGGGGCGTCCCGGTTGGTCAGCAGGTAAAGGGTGCTGCCCTGGTTGTCCACCAGGCTCACGTCCGCCTCCAGATCCCCCTGCACCGTCAGCAGCGGCGCGTTCTCTTGGCTCAGATCCTTCACATAGAGGCGGTTGCCGGAGGTGGAGTTCGCCGCCGAGATGAGCAGGAAGCGGTCATCCTCGGTGACGGTCGCCCCCACGTAGCGGTGGTGCTGGGCCGGGATGGCGCCGAACACCAGCCGATCATCCTCCTGCGCCGTGCCGAGCCGGTGGAAATAGACCTTGTGCTGATCGGTCTTGGCCGACAGCTCGCTGCCGTCGGGCTTGTCGTAGCTCGAGTAGAAGAAGCCCTCGTTGCCGAGCCAGCTGATGCCGCTGAACTTCACGTCCTTGAGGGGCGCCTCCAGCGGCTGCTTGCTCTCTACGTCCATCAGGTGGATCTCGCGCCAGTCGCTGCCGGCCAGTGACAAGGAGTAGGCTAGGATGCGGCCATCGCGGGAGAAGCTCAGCTGATCCAGCGCCGTGGTGCCGTCGGGGCTGAGGGTATTGGGATCGAGGAACACCTCCGCCGGCTTGCCCTCCAGCTGGCGCCACAGCACGTTCTGGTTCTGCAGGCCGTCGTTCTTGAAGAAGTAGTGGTAGCGCCCCTCGCGAAACGGCGCCCCCTCCTTGGCGTAGTTCCAGGAGGCGGCCAGCTTCTCCTTGATGGCGGCGCGATACGGGATCTGCGCCAGGTAACCCTGAGTCACCCGGTTCTGGGCCTTGACCCAGGCCTCCGTCTCGGGGCTGCGATCATCCTCCAGCCAGCGATAGGGGTCGGCCACGGCCTGGCCGAAATAGTGATCCACCTGCTCACCCTGGCGGGTGACGGGGTAGTGAAGGCGCGTATTCCCTGACATGGCATCCTCTCTGGTTGGCTGGCCGCTGCACGCACAGAGCAGTGACAGGGCCAGCAGGCTGACAATGGCTCGCATCGAGGCGGCTCCCTGCGGTTTGAGTGAGCGGGCAGGTTAACAAAGCGCGCCGGATGGCCCAACCCCCCGACCGGTGGCAGAGAATGGCCCGCCGACACGGGGGAGCCATATGAATTTTTTCGCTTAAGTTTGCCGCTTTATTTTGTTTGTTATCCGGCCCTTGGGTCACAGGATGGAATAAGACACCAGCCAACGTGAGCCATTCAGGATAAAGCATGCCGTACAGCTACCTATCACATCTGCGTTGCAGCAAGACCGGCGAGATAGTGGATGCCGATCAGCCCCAGCAGCTGAGCCCGGTCGGCGCCCCCTTGCTGGCCAGCTACGACCTCGAGGCCCTGAAGCAGGCCTGGCACCCGGCCGCCCTGCTGGGGCGCCCCGCCAGCCTGTGGCGCTACCACGAGCTGCTGCCGGTGCGCGACCCCGCCCAGGTGGTCACCCTGGGGGAAGGCTTCACCCCTCTGTTGCCGCTGCCGCGCCTCGGCAAGCAGGTCGGCATTCCGGATCTCTGGATGAAGGATGAGAGCATCATCCCCACCGGTTCCTTCAAGGCTCGTGGCGCCGCAGTCGGCGTCTCCCGCGCCCGTGAACTCGGTGTCACCCACTTCGCCATGCCCACCAACGGCAACGCCGGCGCGGCCTGGGCACTCTACGGCGCCCGCGCTGGCTTGCGCAGCACCATAGTCCAGCCGCAAGCAGCCCCCGCCATCACAAGACTGGAGAGCGCCCTGGCCGGTGCCCGCCTCTATCTGGTGGACGGCCTCATCAGCGACGCCGGTCGCCAGGTGGCCGAGGCGGTGGCCGAGCAGGGGCTGTTCGATGCCTCCACCCTCAAGGAGCCCTATCGCATCGAGGGCAAAAAGACCATGGGGTTTGAAATCGCCGAGCAGCTCGGCTGGACCCTACCGGATGTGATCCTCTACCCCACCGGCGGCGGAGTCGGCCTCATCGGCATCTACAAGGCGCTGCGGGAGTTGCAGGAGCTGGGCTGGGTGCAGGGACCGCTGCCGCGCCTGGTGGCGGTGCAGGCGAGCGGCTGCGCCCCCATCGTCCAGGCCTGGCAGCAGGGGGAGCACGAGTCGCGCTTCTGGCCCGACTCCCAGACCCTGGCATTCGGCATCAACGTGCCCAAGGCGCTGGGGGACTTTCTGGTGCTGGACGCCCTCTATCGCACCGAGGGGTGCGCCGTCGCGGTGGACGATAGCGCCATCCAGCGCGAGATCCGACAGCTCGCCGCGCGCGAAGGCAGCTTCGTCTGCCCGGAAGGGGCGGCCGCCTTCGCCGCCGCCCGCCAGCTGCGGGAAGCGGGCTGGATACGGGGGGGCGAGCGGGTGGTGGTGCTCAACACCGGCGCCGGCATCAAGTACCCTGACGCCATCACGGTCGTGCCCCAGCGGCTGCGCCGCGACGGGAGGATCCCGGCATGAGCTTCGACTGGTCCTTTGTTCTCACCACCCTGCCGGCGTTCGGCCAATCGGTCTGGGTCACCTTGCAGCTCGGCGCCATCGTGATCCTCACCTCGCTCGCCGTGGCGATACTCAACGTGACGCTGCAAAGCCTGCACAAGCCCTGGCTGAACGGGGTGATCCGCGCCTATGTGGAGCTGGCCCGCAACACGCCGCTCTTGATCCAGCTGTTCTTTCTCTACTTCGGGCTGCCGGCGCTCGGCATCTCGCTCTCCGGCTTTGCCACGGCGGTGATCGCCATGACCTTCCTCGGTGGCGGTTACCTCACCGAGGCGCTGCGGGCAGGCGTTCAGGCAATCCCCCCCAGCCAGCTGGAAGCAGGCCGGGCCATCGGCCTCTCCCGTTGGCAGCTGCTGCGCCACGTCCAGCTGCCCCAGGCCTGGCTCGCCAGCCTGCCGGCGCTGTTTGCCAACTTCATCTTTCTGCTCAAAGAGACCACGGTGGCTTCGGCGGTGGCGGTGCCCGAGCTCCTCTACACCACCAAGAACTACATCGCCCTCTACTACAAGACCTACGAGATGCTGGCGGTGCTGACCTTGATGTGCGTGCTGATCTTTCTGCCGCTCTCCCTTGCCCTGCGCGTCGTTGAAAGGAGGCTGCAACATGGTCAGTTCGGTCATTGAGCAACTGATGCAGGCACCTATTTTCCAGCTGCCGCCGTCACTCGCCACCCATGCAGAGGAAAGGAGGGATCACTATGGCCAGTTCGGTCACTGAATCGCTGATGCAGGCGAGGATCCCGATGTGGGCACTTATCTTCCTGCAGCTGCCGTCACTCGCCACCCATACACAAGAAGGGAGGGATCACTATGGCCAGTCCAGTCACTTAACAGCTGACGTAGGCGCTGCCGCTGCCGCTGCTGGCGGTGGGCGCGGGTCAGACCCTCGCCATCTCCCTGCTCGCCATCCTGCTCGCCACCCTGGGCGGGGTCGGTTACGGCGTGCTGGCCCAGCAAGGGGGAAGGCTGACTCGGGGAGCACTGCGGGTTTATCTGGAGCTGTTTCGGGTGGTGCCCGTGCTGGTGTGGCTCTATCTCTTCTTCTTCGGGTTGCCGATCTTTTTCGGCCTCGATATTCCGGCCTTCTGGTGCGCCGTGCTGGTGCTGGCCCTGTGGGGCGCCAGTGAGGTGGGGGAGGTGGTGCGCGGCGGCCTGGGATCCCTCGCCCGCGGCCAGCAGGAGGCTGGCCTGGCGCTCGGGCTCTCCCGCCGGCAGCTCTATCGCCACGTGCTGCTGCCCCAGGCGTTGCAACGGCTGACGCCGCCGACCATCAACATCTACACCCGCATCATCAAGACCAGCTCCCTGGCGGTGCTGATCGGGGTGGTGGAGGTGATCAAGGTGGGCCAGCAGATCATCGAGCGCACCTATGGCTCGCTGCTCATCTACGGTCTGCTGTTCCTGTTCTTTTTTCTGGTCTGCTATCCGCTCTCGCTCGCCTCGCGCCGGCTGGAGCAACAATGGGGTAACGCGGTATGACACCTCTGCTTGAGCTCAATGCTGTCAGCAAACAATTCGGCCAACACCGGGTACTGGATGAGGTCAGCCTCACGGTGAACCCGGGGGAAGTGATCGTCATCCTGGGGCCGAGCGGCTGCGGCAAGAGCACCTTGCTGCGCACCCTCAACGGGCTCGAACCCATTCAGGGGGGCAACATTCGCTTCGACGGAGAGTTGCTGGATGCCAGCACCGACTGGCAGCGGCTGCGCCAGCGCATCGGCATGGTGTTCCAGAGCTATCACCTCTTCCCCAACCTGACGGTGCTGGAGAACGTGCTGCTCGGCCCTGTGCAGGTGCAGAAGCGGGAGCGGCAGGAGGCCCTGCTGCAGGCGGAACAGCTGCTGACTCGCATCGGCCTGTGGGAGCGGCGCCACGACTATCCACGCCAGCTCTCCGGCGGCCAGCAGCAGCGCATCGCCATCGTGCGGGCCCTGTGCATGAACCCCCAGGTGATGCTGTTTGACGAAGTGACCGCTGCGCTGGACCCCGAGATGGTGCAGGAGGTGCTGGAGGTGATCCGGGATCTCGCCGGCAGTGGCATGACCCTGCTCATCGTCACCCACGAGCTGGCCTTCGCCCAGGCGGTGGCGGATCGCATCGTCTTCATGGACGGCGGCCACATCCTGGAGCAGGCCGCCCCCCATCAATTTTTCGACAATCCCAGGAGCCAGCGTGCCCGCCAGTTCCTAGCCAAGTTTTCTTATACAACTGTCAGCAAACGAAAGGAGTCAGCATGAAGATAATTACCTCGGTCCTGTTTAGCGCCCTCATCGGCCTGGGCCTCGCCAGCGGCGCCGCCCAGGCAGAAGACGGTTCCCTCGCCAAGATCAAGGCGCGGGACAAGCTCATCGTCGGCGTCTTCACCGACAAGCCGCCGTTTGGCTATGTGGACGAGAAGGGCAACTACGTCGGCTTTGACACCGATCTCGGCCGCCGCTTCGCCAAGGATCTGCTGGGGGACGAGAACAAGGTCGAGTTCGTGGCGGTGGAGCCCGCCAGTCGCATCCCCTTCCTGCAGAGCGACAAGGTGGATCTCATCCTCGCCAACATGACGGTGACCCCGGAGCGGCGGCAGGTGGTGGACTTCACCAACCCGAACCTCAAGGTCGCGGTGCAGGTGCTGGTGCCGGAAGGCAGCGACGCCAAGAAGCTCGACGATCTGGCCGGCAAGCGGCTTATCGTCACCACCGGCACCACGGCCGACATCTGGCTGACCCGCAACCACCCGGACTGGAAGGTGCTCAAGTTCGAGAAGAACACCGAATCCCTGCAGGCGCTGGCCCAGGGCCGTGGCGATGCCTATGCCCAGGACAACCTGGTGCTGTTCAGCTGGGCCAAGGAGAACCCGGGCTATCGGGTGCTGCCAGAGAAGCTGGGCTCGGAAGACCCCATCGCGCCGGCGGTGAAGAAGGGCAATATCGAGCTGCGTGACTGGGTCAACGACCGTCTAGCCAAGCTGGGGGAAGAGAAGTACCTGCTCAAACTCTACGACCAGTATGTGCGCGACAAGCTTAGCGCCGATACCGATCCCAACGACGTGATAGTGGAAGGAGGCAAGTGGCAGGGTTGAGCCCTGCCCCCACAGCAGTGCTGAGTGTGAAGTGTGTGATCTTTGGTTCCGTTGGTCTGCAAACCGCAAGGTTTGACCTTTCCAGGCGCCCCCTCCAGGTGGCGCCTTTTTTTTGTTTGCAAGACCCCGGCAGGCGGGACACCCGCTCTGTGAGCCAGCTCCCCCAGCCCCGGGATGCCCTGTGCCATCCTCACTGAAACGGCAGCGGGAGGAGAAACCCATGTGGATAGAGGCCGAGCCCGTCTACGGCGCCCTGGTGTCCCTGGCCATCGGGCTCATCATCGGGCTGGAGCGGGGCTGGCAGGTGCGCCAGCTCGGAGACAACCAGCGCATCGCTGGGATGCGCACCTATGGCCTCATCGGTCTGCTCGGCGGGGTCTGCGCCCTGCTGCTGCCCACCCTGGGCGCCTGGCTGGCCCTGCTCGGTCTGCTGACCGTGGTGACGGGGTGCGGCCTCTCGGTCTGGCTGGCCCAGCGCTGGCAGGGGGAGTTCGGCCTCACCAGCTCGGTAGCCATGGTGCTAACCTACCTGCTGGGGCTGATGTCGGTGCTGCAGAGCCCGAGCGAGGCGGTGGCCTGCGCCGTGCTGGCGGCCCTCCTGATGGGGCTCAAGGGCAAGATCCAGCAGGGGATGCTGTTCTTGAGCGAAATGGAGTTTCACGCCACCCTGCGCTTTCTGCTCATCTCCCTGGTGCTGCTGCCGGTGCTCCCCGATACCGAGATGGGTCCCCTCAATGCCTTCAATCCCTTCAAGATCTGGCTCATGGTGGTGGTGATCGCCGGCATCTCGTTCTGTGGTCACTTCGCGGTGCGCCTGCTCGGCACCCGCTCCGGGCTGGTGCTCACCAGCATGCTGGCGGGGCTCGCCTCCTCCACCGCCCTCACCCTGCAATTTGCCCGCCTCAACAAGGAGCAGGGAGGGCTGGAGCGGCTGCTGGCCACCGGCATCCTGCTGGCGGGGGCCACCATGTGGCTCAGGCTGCTGGCACTGGTACTGATCATCCACGGAGAGCTGGCGCTGCGTCTGGCTGTCCCCCTGCTGCTGCTGGCAGCCATCGTCTACGGCTTTGCCTTCTGGTTCTGGCGCCAGCGGGAAGAGATGCCGGACGGCCCGGTACAGCCCGAAACCCGCAACCCGCTGGATCTCGCCACCGCCATCAAGTTCGGTCTGCTGCTCGCCCTCATCGGCTTCATGGCCACCCTGCTGCAAAGCAAGGTGGGCAACTCCGGGGTCTATCTGCTGTCGCTGGTCTCCGGCATCACGGACGTGGACGCCATCACCCTCTCCCTCTCCCAGCTCGCCCAGAAGGAGCTGGCCCTGGAGGTGGCGGCCAGGGGCATACTGCTCGCCGGGCTGGTCAACTCCCTGGTGAAAGGGGTGCTGGCACTGGTGATTGGCGGACGCAGCCTGGGGCGGCGGGTCTTGCTCCCCTACCTCGTCTCCATCCTGCTCATCCTGCCCCTTGTCCTGTGACAGGATGACGGGGATCACCTGACGGGCCCGGCACTCTGACACCCCCTCCCCTTGTCGCGTATACTGCCCCCTCTTGCAGCAGGAGGAGATGACCATGGCAAGCGACTGGGACAAGGTACTGGCGGGGGGCGCCCTGGACAGCCAGAGCGAGGAGATAGCGAACGACCGCATTCGCGGCCAGGCGCTGCTGAGCCGACTCAATGCCTCACCGGCGGGAGAGCACGCCCTGCGCCAGCAGATCTGCCGTGACCTCTTCGCCCACTGCCCCGACTCCTGCTGGATCAGCACCCCCTTCACCTGCGAATTCGGCCGCAACATCCACATCGGCGAGAAGACCTTCTTCAACTTCAACGTCACCATACTCGACGTGGGCGAGGTGCACATCGGCAACCATGTGCTGCTGGCCCCCAACGTGCAGATCTACACCGCCACCCACACCATGGACTATCTGGAGCGACGCAACTGGACCGCCTACAACAAGCCGGTGTGGATAGGCGATGACTGCTGGATTGGCGGCGGAGCCATCATCTGCCCAGGCGTCACCATAGGGCCCCGCTCCATCATAGGGGCTGGCGCCGTGGTCACCCGGGACATCCCGGCGGACTCCCTGGCGGTGGGCAATCCGGCCCGGGTGATCCGCACGTTAAGCCCGGACGAGACCCGGGATCCGGCGCTGCTGTCATGATGGTGCTGGCCCTGCTGCCCCTGGGTTGGGCCGGCTGGCTCGGGGTGCGGGATGCGAACTGGTGGCCGCTGGCCCTGATCCTGTTGATGAGCCTGCTGACCCTGGCTGCCTACGCCTGGGACAAGCGCCAGGCCATTCGTGGTGGCTGGCGCGTGCCCGAGGCCCGTCTGCATCTGCTTGAGCTGTGCGGCGGCTGGCCCGGCGCCCTGGTAGCCCGCCAGTGGCTGCGCCACAAGACCCAGAAAGGGAGCTATCGCCTGCGGTTCTGGGCCATCGTCTGGGGGCAGTTGCTGCTGCTCGGGATCTGGCTCGGCTGGCCGATCTGGCAGGGGATCTGAGCAAGCAGAGAGCAGGAGAGTCACAGGTTAAGGTTCTAAACCATCCTTTGGTATAGCGGCAGATCGGGCGCCGGCTAAGCCGCTCGCTCTGGTTGCAGACATCTCGCAGAGCGGGCTGCACTGCACGCCGCGTGGATGTCAGTGCAAACCGGTGACCCGTAAAGGGGCTTGGCCATCAATAACGTAGGCTCCCCGTTGATCGCCTGCATGACATTGTTCTTGCCGTTTTGCTTGACCTGATAAAGCAACTTGTCCGCAGCATTGACCGTGTTGGAAATATCGTCGCCCATTCTGACCAAACCACCGGAAAAGGTGACATTCAACTCAACACTCGGGATAGTAACGGGGGAAGACCATAATCGTCTGACAATATCCAGCATGTCATTTTCTGCAACACCGGTCCGATACAGCAACACGAACTCCTCCCCTCCCCATCGACATATGATGTCATCCTTTCTACTATGCTTTTTAAGATGATTTACAAATGCCACCAATACTTGGTCACCCATATCATGGCCATGGTTATCATTGATTGACTTAAAATTGTCTATATCCATCATCAGCACATATGAATATTTCTTATGAACATTTGTACTGTGAATGGCTTTTCTGCTATAGACCCCCGTCAATCCATCTCTGGACTCCCTATCCCCCCAAAACATGATCAAAATGTAAACAACCAACATCAGAATGAATACAATTTGAAACGTAAAGATAAATCTATGGGTTGATACAATTGCCTGAATAAAATCAAAACTATCATATTCCCAAAACAGATTGAAACGTCTCGAATCGAACAGCGACAGCTCTTTTCCGAAACAGAGCATGGTATTTTCACAGCTACCATTCGTATCGTTTATCCTGAATTTTGTTGGTTTTAGAACATCTTCGCTGTCATAGAAGCTTTCGAAAAGTATCTTTGTCCTCAGATCAAAGCCAATTATCCCAAAACTCTCTTTACTTAATTGATAGGGAAACAGCAATGTGATGACATCATCGTTTGAAAACGTATCTGTATACTGGTTAGTCACATAAGGATTGATATCACAGACGGAGCCTGGATCTGAATCAAAGCATGAACTAAAATGCCTCCAATATTCAGATTCCTTGAAGTCTTTATCCAGTTGATGGAGCTGGTCTGGAATGGATAATTGTTGCTCTGTCATTCCAATCAGCTTGTAGTCATTCGTAATCAAGTAAATACTGCTGACATGTTTGCTATTCAATAATATAGCGTATGGCGCAATCCATTTCGCCTCATTTATATGCAAACTCTGCTTCGACTTTAGCACTCCAGTATAATTGTCATAGACAAAATACTGATAGTTCCCTTTGATTCTTGCCAATTCTTTATACAAGGAGTTTTGGCTTTTATATGCATCAAAATCATTAGTTTTACCGTCATATAAGATAGCATTGATATCAAGTGACGAAATATCAAAATAAAGCTCATCGAGCACATCAACATTGAACTTGGCATGAGAGGTGAAAATTGTCTTTATATATAAAAAGGATAACCAGGAAGATATCACTGTCGCGATAATAAAACTGACAAAAACATAGCTCGCTTTGAAATTGAAATTCATGAACGCTGCCTCGACAAAGATATTATGTCAGATATTGGCATGGCCTTGCTCCACAGCCAGCCTTGCTGAAAGTGCACGCCATGAAAAGCAAGAAAGCTAGCTTGCTCGGCAGTCTCAACACCCTCTGCAATTGTCCTTGCATTGATACTTTCCGCCAAAGAGATTATATTCTTCAATATATTAAAGCTCCTCTTTTCGGTGACAACGAGATCAATGAATTTCTTATCTATCTTTATGTAATCAAAAGGAATATTTAGAATGCTTAGCAACGTTGAATTGCCAGTGCCATAATCATCTATCGCCAGTTTGATACCAGCCTGACGCAACGCGAGAATATTTTCATATAGCCTATCACTATAGACGAGCGCCTCTCGCTCTGTTATTTCCAGTACCATGACTATGCTCCCCGGCTTGAACGAGCCAATGAACTCGACACAGTCCTGAACTAGACGCGGATCTCCCAGATGGCCGGGACTAATATTAAAACCAATCTTGAAGCCTGCTGGTAAATGGGAGGCGATTTCAAGCAGTTCCTCTTTCACTCGTACAAACAATTGCCGGGTAATCGTGACGATGAGGTCTGATCGCTCTGCAATGCCTATAAAATCAACAGGATAAACAATACCTTTCTTGGGATGAAGCCAGCGCAGCAGAATCTCCCCACCGATAACTCGACCATCTATTGATGAAACGACCGGCTGCATATACGGCTTCAATTCATGATTAACAATAGCTTTCTTCAACAAATGTTTCTTGAAGAGATCAGTAATATGATGCTGACCATCACGCATGAAAAAGCATATGCTGACCATCATTGCAAAAATTAAAAACCCTATTCTTGAACCTACAGATAAGGTCTTATGGGAGGAGTCCTCGCCGAGCTGAATGGAAATATATGGACTAACTAAATCTGTGTGGCCATTGTGCTGATTGACATTGATATGATGATGGAGGTTTTCATTTCCATCATGCTGCATGACCATGAATGCCAACAAATATTGATGCATCAAAGCCTGGTGAGCGAGGGACTTCATCTCAACTTGAATTGTGAATTCTTCATCAATATTGATATAGTTCCGCACCATGTCAACATTATTATCAGACATACGGATGGAGGAGCTCAAAGAATGTGAGTCATCATGATGATATGATGAACAATACGGTTGATTGAGCTTGAGAAATGTCAAGCTATACAACAGAGGATGATCCATCACTGTAGATAACAGTTCTGACTTCACCAATGGATCACAGTTACCATTCACTTTACTACTAAACGTATTAAATATCTCTGTCATCAACAGCATCTGTTCACTCAACATAGCCTTGTCATAACTTTCCGTAAGAACTGTTGTTGAGTGAGGATTATCCGAGGGATAAACATACATGATCAACATCAGCAACAATGTTATAAGCAGTATAATTTTTCTATTTTGAATAGAGAGTGTCATAGCTTATGCTCTTTTGTTTGCTGTATGTTGCTTGGCGACCATCAGCATGTTTTGATAGTTCTTATGTTGTTGCTGTGAGAATGGCATTATGGACGAGATGGTGTTGTCACAGGATTCTATGAGACTTAATACCTCCATCTTGTTCAGCATTCTTGGCCATATCATCCCAAGCAGCTCAATGATTCTGAGCGAAACCTGATGCAAATATGGATTTATCTGATGAAGCTGGATCAATATCATGAGCTCTTTTTGGGGGTGATTCATGCGATATAATAGAGAGGCATCGTATTTCCTCTGATAAAGCTGTTTCTCGCTGGCATGTCTTGCATCCAGTGAGTGCAGCATTATCATGCAACTTTTAGATACCAACAGATCATCTTTATTTAAAGATATCTCGCAAGCAATCTGAAAACTTTCCTTGTAAAGAGAGTCAAACATCAACAAACTACATATTCTGCATAAGTGATAGCGAGTATAAAAATCGATGTTCACATCGGCTTTCATCACTTTAGAGAATAGCAACATAGCTTTTCCCAACTCACCACGCAGGATGCAAGAGTGAACATATAATAGTTCTACACTTATCTTTTCATCTGGTTCGGAAACAGAGCCATATAGTGTAGAAATGAAAGATTCTATTTTTCTTAAACTGTCTAGCCGAGCAGAGTCATAGCCTTCTTTCTCTAGTGAGAAAAGCATGACTCTGACAATATTTAAAGAGGGTGTCAGATTGTCTCTGAAAGTACCTTTGCAGCATGCTTGATAGAGAGAATATCTCCGTTCAGCATTGGGGTAGTCATATTCGGAAAGACAGAGATTTGCTATTACCAGCTCTCGATCAGGATTTCCAGGGGCAAGAATGGAGGCCAGCGAGAGATGAGAAATAGCCTCTGGAATATTATTTTTATATATTTCAAGCTTACTCATCACACTCAGCTCAGGGAGTGCCGACATGGCATTTTCATTACTTATGTGCGCCATGATGGATTCAACTTCATCATAATCACCCAACTCGACAAGCACATTGCAAAGCTCAATTTTGATCCAGGCATCAGTGTGCTTATTATAGAGGTCCAGATATAGACTTTTTGCCTCATTATATTGCTGTAATGATTGTAAAAACTGGCCTTTGAATTGACTCACCAGCAGTTGATCAACATTGTCATTACCGAGCAGATCATCACATAGTGCAATACCAGCCGCGGCATCATTATGATGGTCCAGCTCATAAAGGGCGCGATACTGACGCCTTTTAAGCAACGCATACTTCAATCTGCTTTGTAATTGCTGCTGACTGAATGGCTTCAGAATATAATCGTCCGGCTTCAACTCTATTATTGAGCGGACAATAGTCTTGGATGATTCCCCGGTTATCATGATGAAGACATTATCAGGCCCCAATAATCGACCATGCCTCATCTCTTCCAGAAGTTGTCTACCATTGAGACCATCACCCAGATTATAATCACATATGATGACATCATACTTTTTCGTTTTTATACAATTGAGAGCAGACTTCCCCTCTTTTACATAATCAATACAGTTATCAGAGAAACCCATGGACCTCAGCATAGTTCTCACTACAGAGATAACAGCTTGTGCATCATCAATAATAAGCACATTATGCTGAGATAGTGTGTATGCGCCCATGTCATCACTCCGAGTATTAAATCATGTTTATTTCATTTATATGAAATGGTTATATAAAGTCTTTTTAAATATAAAATATGCATGATGGATAAATTTTTCTCGCACCATGGATTGTCATTAGAGGCGATGCTAACATCAGGCCTCACCTGTTCTGTAGGCAAATAGGAATAAATAGGAATTACTAGCAACTTGGCATTTCCCTGTAACTATTTGTTACTAATTATCACTCCTACCTCCTGCAGGTAAGGTGGAATCTATATATACTTAACCATACATATTGATGATTGTTAGACTGACGATAGTTAATTGTCGGTGATCATGATGTTAAATATGAGCGTCTATAGATAACGCAATGTATCTATATTTGGTGTAATGACATGAATTCATCCACTGAACTTGAATTGAGAGCCAACGGCAACAGCGTCATGGTTGTCGACCACGCTGGAGACTTGCTTTTTGATGTAACGCTATCTATTGCAGAAGTAAGAATCGTTTCTGCACTCTTCGCCCATAATGGCAACGTTATAGAGAAAGAACAACTCATATCAATAGGCTGGTCTGGCAAACCAGTCAGCTCAAGTGCACTGACTGTTGCAATCAGCAATATAAGGAGTGCATTGAAAAAAGCCGGTATTGAAATAAAAAATATCCCGAGACTAGGCTATGTAATGAATCTTGCTTCTGCTCATCCTGCACAAGTAGACACAACTCAGGTTATAAATGATGAAGACAATAATGAAGTAAGTATCGTGCTGGTACATGATGACGAGCGCCATGATGAACGTCAGGTAACTACTGTAGACATAAAAACTGGTGCTCTATCTTATTTTATGAGATGGCAAGTCAAGCCATCAATCAGAAGCATCATGCGTGTTTTTCTGTTATCGACGGCAGTCGCATTCATCATATCGATGCTGGCGGCTTATTTGTATGAGGCGTCACCCACCGTCTGTGTGCCCGAGCAAGACAGAATAGTTTGTACAAGCGACGATCCCGACTTCCACTTTTCCAACATGTCTATAGAGTTCGACATCGAATCATTCATACATCATGCATTTGAGGAGTCCTAAATTGAGAATCAAGCTAACTAAAGCCTTTTCCGCTCTGGCTATGATTTCCATTTCATTACTTCTGCTCGGCATTGCAAATGGATGTGGCTGTAATTATAAGGTGGAAGGTGTAGATGAACAAAATGGGCGGGCATACAAAGGGACATGCCAGCATGGCATATTGACTTATTATGCGTTGGATAAACATGAACGCCGTCTGACGAAAGGACTTCAGATCAGTTTCCTCAACAACATCGTCATATTTAAATTCTATCAGGATACAACACCTCTGATAGACAAGCATCGTTACCTGTCAATGCCGAGCACCAGTATATTGCAAAAATTTCACGTATCTGATCTGCAAGTGATGCTTAATGGGAAGCGGATTATGGTATTTACCTCATCCTTCCCTGAAAGAAAACTTCTTAAGGTCAAAATCAATGGCTACCTCAGCTTCTCAGACCGGCTCCATATAGCCTGACCAGGCTGTGAACAGGATCACTGATCTACCGTTGGCAACTGCCTCTCTCTTTGGTGCATATTCGCCATCTTGATGACTCTCAAATACTGCTCTCGGTGGGCGGTATTTTCATATCCCGGGTATTTCATTGATAAGGCAGCTTAGGGTGTCGATAATGACCATGGAACATAGGAGTTGGGACAAAAAGGAGTCTTTCATGACCATGTGGACAGGTATCGTTCTGATCGTCTTTATCAGCGTGTCGTTCAGCTATCTAACCAAGCGCGCCCGCTACCAGATGGGGGATGCCCGCATTACCGACCGTCTTGGCAAGCAGGACATGATCATCAAGGAGTTGCAGGAGCGCATCGCCAATCTGGAGGCCATCGTCATCGAGGAGGAGAAACGCCGCCCGTTCAAGGATCTCTGATCCGGCAAGCCGGGTGGCAAACCAACCAGCCCCCGGGCTGCAAGGGTTTGCCGCCGCCCCCGTTCGCACCCGCTCGCCCTCTGCCTGGCAAAACGAAATTTACAGCAGGATCAATCCCCTGCCATTTTTCGGCTAAATGCTCGCCAAGCTGGCCCGTTCCCTGCTCCGTCATGACATCAGTCGTACGGAGAGTGACATCATGATCGCCATCGGCACCCTGCTTCCCCTCGCCTCCCTTGACATCAAGCTCGGCAGCAAGCTGCTGGGCGACGGCACGCCGCCCGCCCAGACCGAGCCTGCCGTGCAGGAAGAGCAGCTTGCCCCCACGGTGCAGAGCCTGTTCCAGCGCCTTGGCATCCAGGAGGCTGACAGCAAGCAGAACCGCCCCGCAATCAACCACTTCATGGGGGCGCTAATGCAGACCCTGGGCCAGGAATCCTCGGGCCAGCCCCTGCCCCAGGCCATCGATGCCGCCCGCACCCAGTTGGCAGACGGCACCCAGAGCACCCGCCTCGATGCGCTACAGAGCGAGCTCGACACCCTCAAGGGCTCCCTGGGCAACAGCGACCTCAACCTCGATCAGCTGCTCTATACCTTCAAGCAAACCCTGCCCCAGGGCCCGGGGGAAGGCGTAGGCAAGCTGCTCAATGCCAGCGCGTGAGCGGGAGTGGAACCATGAAAAACGGCAACCTGGCGGTTACCGTTTTTGTCGGGCGGCTCCCTGGGTGCCACGCTAGGACTGTGAAGGAGGCGGGCTCAGCATGGCGCCGGCCAGCGCGCTCTGCCCGCGCTCCTGCAGGGCATTGGCCGCTCCCAGGCGATCCGCCGCCTCCTTGTTCTGACCCAGCTTGAACTTGCCGACCAGCCGCTCAATCTCGATCTCTATGCCCACCACGGCCTGCACCATGGTCTCGAGATAGTCTCTCGGTGCATCCGCCATCTTCCAGGGAATGGACTCTCCCGCTTCGTGGGTACGGGTCAGGGTCGCGAGCAAGCGACGCACGAAGCGGCCATCGTCCCTCACCCGGATACGGCCATGGGCGTGCACCACGGCATAGTTCCAGGTGGGCACCTGCTTGTGATGAACCTGCTTGCCCGGATACCAGCTGGGGGAGATATAACCCTCGGCGGCGCGGAAGATCACCAGCACCTCGTCGCCGTCTTTCACCTCCTGCCAAAGCGGGTTGTTGCGGGCCACATGGGCCCGCAGCACACCGTGGGCCCCCTGCGCCCCATCGAACTCGAACGGCAGGTGGTTGGCATCCAACCCCCCTTCACCACAGGTGATCAGGGCCCCCAGAGGGTGCGCCTGCATCAGCTGGTGCAGCGCCTCGGGGTCGGTAACGGCGAAATGGGGTGGCAGGTACATGGGAACTCCTTGATCCGGTTGACGCGTCCATACGCATTGCAGCGGGATCATGCCCTGCCCGGCACGGGCCGTCACCCTGAATGTGCCCCCCACTGAGCCAGTTCATTGCAGCAGGTGAACGCAATTCCACATCATCATCCACAAGCGCGATAAAACACCCTATGTTCACGATTCGAATATCACTTTCACAGCCCAAGTGAATGGGAAAATAACATCAATGGCAAAGATAATTCCGCTTTACACCCCTCCCCCCTTCGCCAGATAGCCAATACGGTAGATCTCGCCCCCGCCAGGCAAGGGCGATGAGAGGGACGGGAGCAAATCCGCCTCCAGCCATTCCCATCGGGTGAGATCCCAGCCGCTCACCATGGCCTCGCCGTGCAGGTCGGCCAGCTGGTCGTGGGAAGCGACCTTGGTGCGCCGCAGCCTGGCCATGCAAGCCCCGTCGAGGGAGGCCGGATCCGGCGACCGCAGCAGATGCCAGGTCTCGATGCGGGGCCAGCCGAAATGCCGGGTGAGCGCCGCGAATCCCTCGCTTGCCAGGAATCGGTGCATCGCCTCGGCGCTGTGCCACACATAGAAGGGGGCATAGCGGTTCTCCTGCCCCGGCAGGGCCCCATCGTCCTGACGGCTGTAGAGATAGGCCTTGAACAACAGACCGGGAAAGCCGTCCAGTCTGGCGCCATTGCTGGCGATCCGCTGCTCGATCAGCGCCATGTCGTAGTCTGCGGGCAGGGTGAATCGGTAGTGCATGGCGATCATGAGGCCACCTCCTGTCTGAACATCCGGCCCTGGCCGAAACTCCACGCCTCGGCATCGGTCTGCTGGATCACCACCATGAGGTTGTCGGGATGGATCCCAAGCTCGGCCTCAAGGCGCTCGGCGAGACGTGCATAAAGCCGCTCCCTGGTCGCGGTGCTACGCACCTTGCCCGCCAGGATCTGGAAGAGGATGAAACCCTGGTCCCGGCGGCCGGTCTGGTAGTGGGGGTCATAGATGAGCGCACTGGCAGGCAAGATCTCGAGGATCTGGAATTTATCCTTCGGCGGCACCTCGAACACCTCCACCAGGGTCTGGTGGTAGAGGGCGCTGAGTTGCTGCAGATGTCCGTCGCTCATCCCCTCGCACAGGGTGATACGGGTCAGCGGCATGGGGTCACCTCCTCGCGGGGGGGCAGATAACCCACGGCCGTCACTGCGGCGGGCAAACCGGCGTAGAAGGCAAGATGGGTGAACAGCTCTTCCAGCTCATCCCGGGACAGGCCGTTTTGCCGGGCGAATGCAATATGCCAGGGCAGTTGTTGCACCCGGCCCAGTGACGCCAGGATGGCCAGGGTGATCAGGCTGCGCTCGCGTGCCGAGAGGGTGGGGCGCTGCCAGATATCGCCAAATAGCGTCTCTTCCGCCAGTCGGGCGAGTCGGGGGGCAAGCTGCGCCAGGGTGGCGCGATCGGGAACATCGGGTGTCATGGCAATCTCCTTGGTGGATGAAGCCACTCTCCCTCACTGCTACAATTTAAAAAATCGAAATATTCAAGACCAATCATCCCGATTATAAGGATAGTTATGTCACCCCTTCCCCCTAGCCTGGATCTCGATGCCCTACGCAGCTACGTGCTGGGGCTGGAGTGCGGCAGCTTTGCGCTGGCGGCGCAGCGGCTGTGCCGCTCCACCTCGGCGGTCAGCGCCCAGTTGAAAAAACTCGAACAGCAGTGCGGCACCGATCTGGTCATGAAGCAGGGACGTCACCTGGTGCCGACGGCCAGCGGTGAGCGCCTGCTGGGCTACGCCAAGCGGCTGCTGGAGCTCAATGACGAAGCCGTGCTCGCCCTCAAAGGGGAATTGCTGCAAGGGGAGATCCGGCTCGGGGTGCAGGAGGACTTCGGTGAATCTTTGCTCCCCGCCGTGCTGGGACCCCTCTGTCGCCAGCACCCGGCCCTGCGCATGACGACCCGCATCGATCGCAACAGGGCCCTGGTGCAGGGGATCAGGGAAGGCACCCTCGACATGGCTCTCGCCTGGCAGCCACAGGGAGAGCGGGAGGATCTTTCCCTCATCGAGGTGGTGCAACTGGCCTGGATTGCCCACCCCGAGTGGGACCCCGCCCCTTTGCTCGCGCGCGGGGAGCCCCTGCCCCTGGTGCTCTTCGATGCCCCCTGCCTGATGCGGGCACGGGCCATCCGCGCCCTCGACGATGCAGGGATCCCCTGGCGGATCGCCTTCACCAGCCAGAGCCTGGGTGGGATCTGGGCCGCCGTACAGGCCGGGCTCGGGATCACGGTGCGTTCCGCCATCGGCATGCCGGCCAGTCTCGCCACCCTCGGCGGCGTGCTGCCCTCACCGGGCACCCTGGGGGTGGTGCTACTCGCCGCCAGCCATGAAACCGACGAGGCCAGGAGCCAGTTGCAACGACTGCTCACGGACGCCGTACATCATGCCAGCGCCGGACACAGGGGCTGAACAGCGCTTGGTCAACGCGCCCCACGGCACCGAGGCGTACCCATAAAAAAAACGGCAACCCTGAGGTTGCCGTTCTGCCTTCTAATTCCCATGGCAAGCCGGTTGGCTTAACCCGCCCGCTTGCTCAGCCAGGCTTCGGCGGCGGTGAGGGCTGCCTCTATCTGCTCGCGGGCGACGCCACCTTTGGCGACCCGCTTGGCCAGGGTCGCTTCCAGCTCCAGGTTCGGGTAGACATCCTCCCCCACCACGGGGCTGAAGCGCTGGAACTCGGGGAGGGAGAGCTCTTCCAGGGGCTTTTTCACCTGGATCGCATAGACCACGGTCTCGCCGACGATATGGTGCGCCTCGCGGAACGGGATGCCCTTGGCCACCAGATAGTCCGCCAGCTCGGTGGCGTTGGCATAACCGCCCTGGGCCGCCGCCTTGGTACGCTCGCCATTGACCTTCAGATCGATCAGCACCAGCGCCGCCATGTCGAGGCAGTCGTGCCAGGTATCGAGGGCATCGAACAGCCCCTCTTTGTCTTCCTGCATGTCCTTGTTGTAGGCCAGCGGCAACGCCTTGAGGCTCATCAACATACCCATCTGGGCGCCGACCACCCGGCCGGTCTTGCCACGAATGAGCTCCAGCGCATCCGGGTTCTTCTTCTGCGGCATCAGGGAGGAACCTGAGGTCACCGCATCGGAGAGCTCCACAAAACCGGCTTCACCTGTGTTGTAGAAGATAAGGTCTTCGGCAAAGCGCGACAGGTGGGTCATGGAGAGCGACGCCACGTGCATCAGCTCCACCACGTGATCCCGGTCGGACACCGAATCCAGGCTGTTGCGGGTGGCGCCGCTAAAGCCCATGTCGATCGCCAGCGCTTCCCGGTCGATGGCATAGGCGGTACCCGCCAGGGCGCCGCAGCCAAGCGGGCTGGTGTCGAGGCGCTTGAGGGCATCCTGCAGACGGGAGTGATCCCGCTCCAGCATCTCCACATAGGCCAGGGCCCAGTGGGCGTAAGTGACCGGTTGGGCCCGCTGCAAATGGGTGTAACCCGGCAGCACGGCCGCCTGGTTGGCACGGGCAGAGGCCACCAACCCCTGTTGCAGGGCGGTAATGGAGCCGAGCAGCAGTTCACCCTGTGCCTTGCACCAGAGTTTGAGGTCGGTGGCGACCTGATCGTTGCGCGAGCGGCCGGTGTGCAGCTTCTTGCCCAGGGTGCCGACGGTATCGATGAGCTTGCCCTCGACCCAGGAGTGGATGTCTTCGGCGTCCGAGCTCAGGATCTGCTGGGGATCCTGCTGCACCGAGGCGAGCAGCACCTCCATCGCCTGTTGCAGCTTGCCCTGCTCATCGCTGGTCAACACACCCACCTTCACCAGCGCACGGGCCCAGGCCATGGAACCCTGAATATCCTGCTCCGCCAGCCGGTAATCGAACCGCAGCGAATCGTTGAACTGCTTGAACCTGCTATCGGCTCCCTGACTGAAGCGTCCACCCCAAAGTGCCATACTGCTCTCCTTGAATGCGTTGTCGGCGGCGCCTTGCGCCGTCGAACTTGAAATCTTGCCCTGTTTTTCTGCGAGCCTGTTATCTCACAGAAGCGGCCAGGGCGCAGCCGCTCTTGTCACACCCGATGAGGGTGGCAAAGGGCCTCTCTGCCTGTAAAAGAGGGGGCCATGCCCCCTCGTATCAACGGGTGATAGCGCTTGCTTAGCCGTGGGTATGGTCGCCACCGATGGCTTGATGCTGCTCTTTCATGGCGCGGATCCGGCTGGCCAGGGTGTAGAGACGGATGAAGCCTTCGGCATGGCTCTGGTCGTACACTTCGTCGGCACCGAAGGTGGCGAAGTCTTCGGAGTAGAGGCTGTTCGGCGACTTCTTCTGCACCGCGGTGACCTGACCCTTGTACATCTTCAGCACCACTTCACCGTCGAGCTCCTCGGCGATGGCGTTGGCGGAGGCGACAATGGCCTTGCACAGCGGGGTGAACCAGCGACCGTCATACACCAGGTGGGAGAACTCGGCACCCAGCTTTTCCCGCCAGGCGCGGGTCGGTCTGTCCAGTACCAGCTCTTCCACGGCGCGCAGTGCGGCAACCATCACGGTACCACCCGGGGTCTCGTAGCAGCCACGGGACTTCATGCCCACCATCCGGTTCTCGGTGATGTCGATCCGGCCCACACCGTGCTTGCCGGCACGCTCGTTCAGGGTGGTCAGGATCTGGTGCGGGCTGAGCGGCTGATCGTCAACGGCCACCACTTCGCCCTTGGCCACGGTCAGCTTGACGTATTCCGGCTCGTTCGGGGCATCCTCTGCAGAGACTGTCCACTGCCAGACGGCTTCGGACGGCTCGTTCCAGGTGCTCTCCAGCTCGCCACCCTCGGTGGAGATGTGCCAGGCGTTGGCGTCGCGGCTGTAGATCTTCTTCAGGGTCGCCTTGCAGGGGATGTTGCGGGCTTCCAGATAGGCCAGCAGATCTTCCCGGGAGCGCATGTCCCACAACCGCCACGGGGCGATCACTTTCAGCTGGGGCGCCAGAGCAGCTACCGCCCCTTCGAACCGCACCTGGTCGTTGCCCTTGCCGGTGCAACCGTGGGAGATGGCATCGGCCCCTTCCGCCAGGGCAGCCTCGACCATGGCCTTGGCGATCACCGGACGGGCCATGGAGGTACCCAGCAGGTAGGTGCCTTCATAGACGGCGCCGGTCTTCAGGGTCGGGTAGACATACTCTTTGACGAACTCTTCCCGCAGATCCTTGACGATGCACTTGACCGCGCCGGAGGCGATGGCCTTCTGCTCAATCCCTTCCAGATCGTCACGCTCCTGGCCCACGTCGGCGACGAAGGCGATGATTTCAGCGTCATAGTGCTCCTTCAGCCAGGGAATGATGGCCGAGGTATCCAGTCCGCCCGAGTAAGCCAGTACGATCTTGTTGATTCCGCTCATTTACTTCTCTCCGTGATGATTCGATAAAAAGGGGTGATTCCGGGTCGGTTGCCGGATTACTTCTGGCCCTGTCCGAACAGGGTCAGCAGCACGGCGTTCTGGATATGCATCCGGTTTTCTGCCTCATCCATGATGAGGGAGGCTGGGCCGTCCATGACCTCCGAGGTGATCTCCAGCTCCCGGTGGGCCGGCTGGCAGTGCAGCACGTGCTGGATGCCGGTCCGATCGAGCAGGGCCTGGTTGATCTGATAAGGCATGAAGATATCTTTTACCTGCTCCATTGGTGTGTTGTCACCCATGGAAACCCAGGTATCGGTATAAACCACGTCAAAGCCTTCGATATCCGCGACATCATCGCTGATATGTATGGTCGCGCCAGATTGAGCTGCCAGCGCCTGGGCCTGCAGGAAGATCTGGGTATCCGGGCCATGGCCTTTCGGGCAGACCAGGGTCACATCGGTACCGAGGGTCGCCCCCAGCAGCAGCAGGGAGTGGCTCACGTTGTTGCCATCGCCGAGATAGGCCAGCTTCACCTTGGACAGATCGCTGTAGTGCTCGCTGATGGTCATGAAATCCGCCATCCCCTGGCAGGGGTGGTAGAGGTTGCACAGGCTGTTGACCACAGGCACCGAGCCGAACTCGGCCAGCTCGACCAGGGTCTGGTGATCGAACACCCGGGCGACGATGGCGTCACACCAGCGGGACAGGTTGCTGGCGAAATCCTTCACCGACTCCCGCTTGCCGAGCGCCCCGTTCTGCTGATCCAGATAGACGCTGTGACCACCCAGTTTGGCGATGCCGATGTCGAAGGTGACCCGGGTACGCAGGGAGGGCTTCTCGAACAGGGTGACCACGCTCTTGCCCGCCAGGGCCTGGCTGTATTTCTTCGGATCGGCCTTGACCGCCTTGCCTAGCGCCAGCAGCGCCTCGATCTGGGTCTTGCTTAAATCACTGTCTTTCAGAAGATGTTGCATCGGATTGTCCTTTTCCCGGTGGAGATCAGAGGGTGACCTGGGTGCCGACCGCGCCGCCAGCCAGCAGCTTGAGCAGCTGATCCGGGTAGCGCCAGCTGGCGACACAGACCGGCTTGCCCAGGGTTTCGGCGGCGTGCAGGGCGGCTTTCACCTTGACGGCCATGCCGTCCGTGATAACCCCCTTCTCCATCAGGTCCAGCGCGCTCTGCTTGTCCAGTTGCGGCACCAGCTTGCCCTTGCCATCCAGAATGCCGCTCACATCCGACAGCATCACCAGATCGGCGCCCAGCGCTTCGGCGATGGCGGTGGCCGCCTGATCCGCATTGACGTTCATCATCTGTCCGTCGGCGGTAATGCCGATGGAGCTCACCACCGGCAGGAAGCCCTGCCCCAGGATGCCGGCCACCAGCGCCGGGTTGCCCGGTTTGCAGTCACCGACCGCACCGAGATCCGGATCGAGCTGGGTCACCTGGCACAGACCCCCGTCGGCGAGGCACAGACCCACAGCAGGAATGCTGGTGGAGATAGCCTTGGCCATCATCATCTTGTTGGCGGTCCCGGCCAGGGCACCGGCAATCACGGGGATCTGCTCGAACGGGGTCACCCGCAGGCCGTTCTTCTTGGTGGAGGTCATGCCCAGCCCCTTGAGCAGGTCGTCCACCAGGCAGCCACCACCGTGCACCAGCACCAGAGGACGGTGCTGATCATCCAGGAAGGTCTTCAGGGTGGCGAACAGGGCGGTCAGGGCCTCGTCGTTCTCGATCAGGGCACCACCCAACTTGATTACCAGCGTCTGCTTGTCCATCTTCTCGATCCTTTCTTAAAGCGTTAAATCAGGCCGGTGGCCGGTTCAAAACCAAACTTGATATTTATGCACTGCATGGCTTGCGAGGCGGCCCCCTTGAGCAGGTTGTCGATGGCAGAAACCACCACCAGCATGTTGCCCTGCTGCTGCCAGGCGATGTCGCAGTAGGGCGTGCTCGCCACGCCGCGGATGGAGGGCATCTGGCCGGTGAGGCGTACCAGCGGCTTGCCTTCGTAGGCCTTGAGGTAGGCCTGATCCACCTGGGTGTGCGTCACCCCTTCCGCCAGTTGCACATAGATGGTGGCCAGGATGCCCCGCACATAGTTGCCGAGGTGGGGCTGGAACAGCACCTCCTTGCCAAGGTGGTGGCTGATCTCCGGCTGGTGCCTGTGATTGAAGGTGCCGTAGGGATTGAGGCTCACTTCGCAGAAACTGGTGTTGATGGCGGCCTTGCGACCGGCCCCGGAGACGCCGGAAACCGCATTGATGATGGGCTGCCATCCCTGAGCAATCAGCCCGGCCTGTTGCAGCGGCTTGAGGGCGCACAGGGAGGCGGTCGGGTAGCATCCCGGCACGGCAATCAGCTGGGCGGCCTTGACGGCATCGGCATTCCACTCGGCCAGACCGTAGGCGGCCTGCTCCAGCCACTGCTCATTCTCGTGAGTGAAGCCGTAGAAGGAGGCGTAGAACTGCTGATCGTTGACCCGGAAGGCACCGGAGAGATCGAACACCGGCAACCCCTTGGCCAGGAACTTGGGCGCGAGTTCCGCACTCACCTCGTGAGCAGTGGCCAGCACCACCAGATCGGCCTGGGTCAGGATCCGGGTCATGCCGTCTTCGTCCAGGGGAAGCAGCGGCTGATCCAGCTTGCCCACCCATTGGGGATGCAGGGAAGAGAAGCGCTTGTGGGCGTCCTGGCTGCCGGCGGAAACATAGAGGCCGAACAGCTCGAGTTGTGGATGGTTCTGGACCAGAGCGGCCAGTTCGGCCCCCGCGTAGCCACTGGCACCGACGATAACGGTCTTAAGCATGTTTGAGTATTCCAAGTCTGGGTTCGAAATTCACAGCATGGTGCTGCGGTGCAAGGGGTCAGCTATCGCCCCTTTGATGCAACGAGTGCGGAGGGGCAATTCAGGCGGATATGCGTCGTCGGTTACAGATCAGGTGACAGAACATTAACTTTCCCTTACAACTAGAGGCCTTGTCGATGAGCACTCGAACAGAATATTCATGCACTCACTTTGCATTTGTATTTTCTAACAGAAACACTCCGGGGACGCAAGGAGGAGCTGATGGCCAAACTGGATTTTTTTTCACTTTATAAGAATATTATTGCGATTCCCTCTATCAGCAGCACGGATACTCGCTGGGATCAGAGCAACGAGGCGGTGATCCGGCTGCTGGCCGACTGGTTCGGCCAGCTTGGATTCCAGTGCGAGGTCACGGCCCTGCCGGATCTGCCGGGCAAGTTCAACCTGGTGGCGACCTATGGTCAGGGAGAGGGGGGGCTGCTGCTGGCGGGTCACACGGATACGGTTCCCTTTGATGAAGGAGCCTGGACAAAGGATCCCTTCAAGGTGACCGAAGAGGGCAACCGCCTGTACGGGCTCGGCACCATCGACATGAAGGGCTTCTTCGCCTTTATCGTGGAAGCGCTCAAGGAGGTCGACCTCAAGACCCTGAGCAAGCCGCTGCGCATCCTGGCCACCGCCGATGAAGAGACCACCATGGCCGGGGCCCGCGCTATCGCCGCCGCAGCCGAACTCAAACCCGACTACGCGGTGATCGGCGAACCCACCGGGCTGGTGCCCGTGGTGGCCCACAAGGGCCACATGTCGGAAGCCATTCGCATCACAGGCCGAAGCGGCCACAGTTCGGATCCCGCCAACGGCGTCAATGCCATGGAGATCATGCACAAGGCCATGGGTCAGGTGCTCAAGCTGCAGCGGGATCTGAAGGAGAAGTACGCGGATCACCGCTTCGCCGTGCCCCAGCCCACCCTGAACCTCGGCTACATCCAGGGGGGCGACAGCCCGAACCGCATCTGCGGCTGCTGCGAGCTGCACATCGACATGCGTCCCACCCCGCAGGTGGGTCCCGACGAGCTGATGGGCATGCTGAAGGAGGCGCTTTCCCCCATCGAGATCCACCAGCCCGGCTGCCTGCACCTGCAGCACCTGCACGAACCCATTCCGGCCTATGCCTGCCAGGATGATTCCGAGCTGGTGCGGGAGGCGGAAAAGGCGAGCGGCCGGGCCGCCGAGTCCGTGAACTATTGCACCGAAGCCCCCTTTATCCAGCAGCTGGGTTGCGAGACCATAGTGATGGGCCCAGGCCATATCACCCAGGCCCACCAGCCCGATGAATACCTGGATCTGTCGTTCGTCAAACCGACCACGGCGGTGCTGCAGCACCTGATCCGGCGCTTCTGCGTCTAGCCAAATAGGGATGTAAGTAAGTTACATGACAGGCGCCTTGGGACAGGTGAGGGAAATACATGTTCTGAATCGGCTTGTTATTTGACCTTGCGCAGACAATCTGGGTAGATTGTCCCCCTAAGATGACGGAGCATATGTTGTAATCGCACAACAATAAGTGAGGTCGCCTCCCGCCTGGAAGGTCAGGAGGCACCAACAAAATAAGGATGTGGAATGAACGAAAAGTACGCCGCACTACGGGCCAACGTAGGCATGTTGGGCCAACTGCTGGGTAAATCCATCAAGGATCATCAGGGGCAGGCCTTCCTCGACAAGATTGAGACCATTCGCCAACTGGCCAAGTCTTCCCGCAAGGGAAACGAGGCAGACAGAGAGCGCCTGCTCGACACCCTGCGTACCCTCTCCGATGACGAACTGCTGCCCGTGGCCCGTGCCTTCAGCCAGTTCCTCAACCTGGCGAACGTGGCGGAGCAGTTCCACACCATCTCCCGTCGCTGCGAAGAGCAGGTCTGCACCCCGGACCCGCTGGAGCAGATGTTCGACAAGCTGAAAGCCTCCAACCTGTCCCAGGAGGCCATCATCCAGGCCGTGCGCGAGCTGGACATAGATCTGGTGCTGACCGCTCACCCCACCGAGGTGACCCGTCGTACCCTGATCCACAAGCACGTGCAGCTCAACGACTGCCTCGAGGCCCTGGAACTCTCCGATCTGCTGCCCCGCGAGCGGGACAAGAT
Source organism: Aeromonas sp. R10-1 (assembly GCF_040908465.1). Lineage (NCBI taxonomy): Bacteria > Pseudomonadati > Pseudomonadota > Gammaproteobacteria > Aeromonadales > Aeromonadaceae > Aeromonas > Aeromonas sp. R10-1. Next base: position 173,484 of record NZ_JBFODT010000039.1, on the reverse strand, counting down.
CCAGAGTCGCATCGAGCAACTGGTCAACCAGGCCTGGCACACCAACGAGATCCGCGAACAGCGCCCGACCCCGGTGGACGAAGCCAAGTGGGGCTTCGCCGTGGTGGAAAACAGCCTGTGGCCGGCCATCCCCGAATTCATGCGCAATCTGGACGAGCGCCTGCAACACCATCTGGGTGTGCGGCTGCCGCTGGACGCCGCGCCGGTCAAGTTCACCTCCTGGATGGGCGGTGACCGCGACGGCAACCCCTTCGTCACCGCCAAGGTGACCGCCGAAGTGCTGGAGCTGGGCCGCTGGATGGCGGTGAGCCTGTTCTACAAGGACATCAAGGAGCTTACCTCCGAGCTCTCCATGGCCGATTGCACCGACGCCGTGCGTGCCCGGGTCGGTGATAACCCGGAACCCTATCGCGCCCTGGTGCGTGAGCTGCGCGAGCAGCTGCGCGAGACCCAGGAGTACCTGACCGCCAAGGTACAGGGCCAGGCGAGCGAGAGCCGGGATCTGGTCAAGAGCACCGCCCAGCTGCGCGAGCCCCTGGAGCTCTGCTACCACTCCCTGCACGCCTGCGGCATGGGCAACATCGCCGACGGCATGCTGCTGGACGTGCTGCGCAAGCTGGCCTGCTTCGGCATCCACCTGGTCAAGCTGGACATCCGTCAGGATGGCGAGCGTCACGGCCAGGTCTTCTCCGAGCTGACCCGCTACCTGGGTGTGGGCGACTACGCCGAGTGGAGCGAAGAGGACAAGCAGGCCTTCCTGCTGCGCGAGCTGAACTCCCGCCGCCCCCTCATCCCGAGCGACTGGGATCCCAGTGCCGAGACCCGCGAGACCATCGACACCTGTCGCGTCATCGCCCAGCACGACCCCGATGCGTTCGGCATCTACATCATCTCCATGGCCGGTGCCCCGTCCGATGTCTTGGCGGTCCAGCTGTTGCTGAAGGAAGCTGGCTGCAAGTTCCGCATGCCGGTTGCCCCGCTGTTCGAGACCCAGGAAGACCTGATGGCGGGCACCGCCGTGATGGAACGCCTGCTGTCGGTGGACTGGTATCGCGGTTACATCCAGGGCCGTCAGTACGTGATGATCGGCTACTCCGACTCCGCCAAGGATGCGGGCATGATGGCCGCTGGCTGGGCCCAGTACGCAGCCATGGAATCCCTGGTGGCGCTGGCTGAAGCCAACAACATCCGCCTCACCCTGTTCCATGGCCGCGGCGGTACCGTCGGCCGTGGCGGCGCCCCCGCCCATCAGGCGATCCTCTCCCAACCCCCGGGATCCCTGCGCGGCGGCCTGCGGGTCACCGAACAGGGGGAGATGATCCGCTTCAAGTTCGGCCTGCCGAAGGTGGCCATTCAGAGCCTGAACCTCTACACCAGCGCCGTGCTGGAGGGGAACCTGCTGCCGCCGCCCAAGCCGAAAGAGAGCTGGCGCGCCGTGATGGAGCAGCTGGCGTCTGTCTCCTGCGATCACTACCGCAGTATCGTGCGCGGTCACCCGGACTTCGTGCCTTACTTCCGTGCTGCCACCCCGGAGATGGAGCTCGGCAAGCTGCCGCTCGGTTCCCGCCCCGCCAAGCGCAAGCCCAACGGCGGTGTCGAGAGCCTGCGCGCCATCCCCTGGATCTTCGCCTGGACCCAGAACCGGCTGATGCTGCCGGCCTGGCTCGGCGCCCACAAGGGGTTGCAACAGGCCATCGACGACGGCCAGAAGAGCGTGCTGGACGAGATGAGCCGCCAGTGGCCCTTCTTCCGCACCCGTCTCGAAATGCTGGAGATGGTGTTCCTCAAGGCCGACCTCTGGCTGGCGGAATACTATGACACCCGCCTGGTGCCGGAGAACCTGTGGGCACTCGGCAAGCAGCTGCGTCAGGAGCTTGCCGACTCCATCGAGGTGGTGCTGAAACTGCGCCCGCAGGGCGACCTGCTGGACGATCAGCCCTGGATCAAGGAGTCCATCAAGCTGCGCAACCCCTACACCGACCCGCTCAACGTGCTGCAGGCCGAGCTGCTCAATCGCTCCCGCAACCACCCGGAGACCCTGCACCCCGAGCTGGACCAGGCGCTGATGGTCACCATCGCCGGCATCGCCGCCGGCATGCGCAACACCGGCTGATCCCGGACCGTTGCAAACAAGGGCGCCTCAGCGCCCTTTTTCGTCTCTGCCGGGCACGGGGATCCCGATATTCCCGCCAGAACAGCCCCCTCTAAGGGAAAAAAACATCCACAACAAACAGGGCGCCATGATGGTGCCCTGTTTTATTTCGCGATATAGCCTCTCATCAGGAGACCTGGTTGCGACCCCGACGTTTTGCCTCGTAAAGTCGCTGGTCCACGCACTGAAGCCAGTCATCCATGCGCCTGTAACTCATCTGATAGGGCGTGAGCCCCACGCTGATGGTGACGGTGATCGCCTGGTGCTGGTACAGGAAGGTGTGCTGCTCCACCTGGCGACGGATGCGCTCCATGATGGTGTGGGCCTCCTCCAGGGTCGTGCCCCGCAGCAGCAGGATGAACTCCTCCCCGCCAAATCGCGCCACCAGATCCTTGCTGCGCACCGCCTGCATCAGGAGCCCCGCCAGCGACGCCAGCACGGCATCTCCGGCAAGATGTCCATATACATCATTGATTTGTTTGAAGAAGTCGATATCTATCAAGGCCAGGCAGCAGGCCTCCCCTTCGGCGGGATGGTGCTGGACGTGATCCAGCAACACGTTTGCCTGCTGGAAAAAGCTGCTGCGGTTGGGCAGCTTGGTCAAGAAGTCGTGCTCGGCGTTGAAGCGCAGCACCCGCTCCATGCGGCTGCGCTCATCCTCCAGGTTGCGGGCGTGGATAAGGGTGCCAAGGGCCGTGGTGAGGGGCTCGAGCAGGCTGACATGGGTCTCGTCAAAGCCACCCGGGCGGTTGGCCAGGGCGATCATGCCGATCGCCTCTCCCTTGTGGCGGATGGGAATGCCGAGGAAGCTCTCCAGGTGTGGATGACCACGGGGGGAGACACCGCGACTGGCTGGATGGCTCGGCAGATCGTTGCAGCACACCAGGGTATTGTGGGTCACCACGTGCCCAAACAGGTTGTCGAGCTTGCTGAAGATGAGCCCGCCCCGGCTCTGGCGCTGCTGCTCATACCAGGCATGGGTCGCCTCATCCCAGGAGACATTGGAGATGGAGGGGACATAGAGACTGGGGCGACCATCCTCGTACTGGATGATGCCGATGAAACCATAGGAGCTTTCGCTCACGCTCAGCAGCCGCTCGAAGACGGTGTCGCAGGCGGAGCCGAGATTGCGATCGAGCAGAAAACTCTGGTGAGCGGCCACCACGATGTCAAACAGCTGGCTCTGCTGCTCGACCCGCCGCTTGGCCATCACAGCCGAGGTAATGTCGTGCGCCAGCTTGACCACCCCCAGCAGGATGCCTGCCTCGTCGGTCACGGGCATGTAGGTGGCATGGAGCCAGAGGGGGTTGCCACCTTGCCTGACCCGGCGAAACTCCCCCGACTGGATCTCGCCACCCAATACCCTCTGCCAGAAGAGATCATGCTCGGCCTGCAGATCCGGCGGCAAGAGCATGAGATGGGACTGGCCCAACAGCGCTTCGGGGGGATAACCCAGCATGTCGCAAAACAGGGGATTGACCGACACCATGCGACCATCGAGATCGAACTCGACCATGCCATAGGCCCGATCAAGGGCGGTCAGCCTGGCGAGGGTCTCATATCGATCCATCGCGTCGATATCGCGAGCGCAAAGTGCTGTGGTATTCATGGCTACGATTCCTTTCGATCGCCGGCGCATTGCATTGGAATGCGGGGACAAGTGCCCAAATCATAGGATCCGGCACCCGGTTACGCTAACACAGGCCCCGATTGGGTGTGAAGACTGGTTCTTGCCACATCCTGCTCCCGGGCGCAGACTGTCTGGCCTTGCCACGGTTCGAGGAGACCCCATGACACCCGCCATCAACTTGCTGAAAAAGCTCAAGATCCCCCACAGGCTCTACCCCTACGAGTGCGAAGCCCACGACGACTTCGGCAAGCATGCCGCTACCCAGCTGGGTCTGCCCCAGGCGCAGGTGTTCAAGACCCTGCTCGCCCATCACGACAAGCAGGCGGTGGTGGCCATCGTGCCCTCCTCGGGCATGTGCAGCCTCAAGCAGCTCGCCAAGGCAACCGGGCTCAAGAAGGTGGAGATGATGAAGCCGGCGGAAGCCGAAAAGCTGACCGGCTACAAGGTGGGCGGCATCAGTCCCCTGGCCCAGAAGAAGCTGCTGCCCACCGTGCTGGACGACTCCGCCATGGCCTTCGACGAGATCCTGGTGAGCGGTGGCAAGCGGGGGCTCTCGGTCGGCGTGGCCCCCGGGGACATGGTCCGGCTGATGAACTGGATTGCGGCCCCCATCGGCGATCATCACGACTGAACAAACAAAAGAGGCGCCATGACTGGCGCCTCTTGCGTCTGGATGTCGGATCTGGCGCCTTGCGGGCGAAGCGCCCAAGGAACCCGACCGGAAACCGCCCCGTCCCCGCGGGTGATCTGTCGCCCTCAGCACGCCGCAGAGCGGCAGGCGGCGGTCAGTTCGGAGAGCTGGCGACGCTGACGCCCGGCATGGTCGAAGTTGCCGTCCTCCAGCCAGCGCTCGAAGCACCCTTTCAGGGCGGGCCACTCGCTGTCGATGACGGAGAACCAGGCCGTATCCCGGTTGTGTCCCTTGTCCACCCGCGCCTGACGGAAGGTCCCCTCATAGTGAAAGCCCAGGCGCAGGGCCGCCTGGCGCGAAGGCAGGTTCAGGGCATTGCACTTCCACTCGTAGCGACGGTATCCCAGAGCAAAGGCATTGGCCATCATCAACACCATGGCCGCCGTCGCCAGCCGTGACTGCTGCATGGCGGGGGAGAAATGCAGCCAGCCCACCTCGATGCTGCCCGCCAGGGGATCGATGCGCAGGTAGCTCGCCAGTCCCAGCGCCCGTCCGCTCCCCTCGTCGATGATGCCGTAGAACTGGGGATCCCGCTTGGTGGCGACCTCCCGCAGCCAGACCTCCATGGCGGTCTCGTCCGCGAAAGGGCCGCTGGTCAGGTAAGTCCACATGGCCCCGCTGTCGGCACCGAACGCCTGCCACAGATCCCCCAGGTGGCGCTCGGGATCAAGGGGCTCGAGACGACAGCCCCAGCCATGCAGTGCGCGGTGGGGAGGGAACTCGGCGCCGCGCCATTCTGGCAGCGCACGCCCCAGAGGCTGCCCAAAGTCGTTGAAAAGGGCGGCGCCGGACAGGGAGGCATAGCCCCCCTCATTGCAACGTTCAACAGGCACAGGCAATTCCCCCTTCCAGCAGCACTCCGGGCTCGCTGCCCGTGGCGACGGCGAAACCGTCCTGACGCCACCAGTGCAGGCCCCCTATCAGCTCCTTGACCTCAAACCCGAGGGACGCCAGCTTGTAGGCCCCCTGGGTCGAACCATTGCAGCCGATGCCGTCGCAATAGCAGACATACACCAGGTTCCGGTCCAGTACCGCCGTGGTCGACGCCGTCATGGTCCTGTGGGGGAAGGAGATGGCGCCGGGAATGTGCCCCTCGGCATAGTGTGCGGGGGAGCGGGTATCGATGACCACGATCCCCGCCGCCCCGGCCAGCAGATCGGCGGCCAGATCCGCCGGATCGGTACGAAACTTCAGCTGGGCCTCGAAAAAGGCGCTGGCTTCGGCGGCCCCTGCCACCCCTGTGCTCAATACATGACTCATCCTGAACGCTCCTGATGACTAGATGACGATCTCTGTGGTGACGACGGTGTTGACCGAGTTGGCGATGAAGCACTCCTCATGGGCCTGGTGGTGCAACTGCTCCAGATCCGCCAGGGCGGGCTCCTGCTCTCCCCCGAAGATCACCCTGGGACGCAGGGTGACCCGGGTCATGGCGAGGCGACCTTGTCCGTTTTTCGCCATGATGCCGACCGCTTCGTCCCGGTAGCTCTCTACCCGATAGCCCGCCTTCGCCGCCAACCAGAGGAAGGTGAGCATGTGGCAACTGGACAGGGCCGCCACAAACGCCTCTTCCGGGTCCACATGTTCCGCCACCGAGTAAGGCAGCGGCACCACATGGGGAGAGGAGGAGGCCGGCACCCTGACCCCGCCATCAAACGCCCACTCATGGGCCCGGCTGTAACGCTGATCGACGAAGGGCTCATGCTCCCCCCGCTGCCAACTGATGGTGGCACTGTATTCCGACATGCAGACTCCTTGTGTTGCCAATCCGTGCCGCCTGCTGGCGCCACCCTGTGACCACCAATGTAGCGACAAAATGGCCTTGCCACGCCGACCAATTTTGCCAATATGGGCAGACCAATTTCATCGAGCCGCCACCATGACCATCCACCCCACCCGCTCTGCCCGTCGGTCGCCAGCCCCACTGCCGCGCCATGCCCTGCGGGCAGGCTCCCTGCCTCGAAAGAGGTGCAACCCCCGAGCCAACGGGAGCACACCATGACCGTTCTGCCAACGCTCTTCGCCAGCCAGCAGCAAGGGGATCTGCCCCTGCACGAACAACTGGTGCGTACCCTGCGCGAGGCCATCCTGGCGGGCCACCTGCCCCTGCACAGCCGCCTACCCGCCAGCCGTCTCCTGGCCCGGGATCTCGGGATCTCCCGCAGCACGGTGGAACTGGCCTATGGCCGGCTTGAGGCGGAGGGGTATCTGGTGCGCAAGGTGGGCGCCGGCAGCTTTGTCGCCCTGGCGGCGGTGCGCCCCGCGCCGCGCCCGCCCCAGTCAGCGGCTGGCCTCTCCCGTCGCGGCCAGGAGATGGCCCTGGGTGGCGCCTGTCACGACGTGCCCGAGGTGGGCACCACCTTTGCTTCCAGCCAGCCGGATCCCCGTCTCTTCCCCCAGGCACTCTGGGGTCGGCTGATGCAGCAACAGTGGCGCCAGCGCGCCAGCGACTGGATGAACTACGGGGATCCCCAGGGGCTTGGGGAACTTCGCGCCGCCATCAGCAGCTATCTGGTGCAGTCACGCGGCGTGGTGTGCGAGCCGGATCAGATCCTGATCCTCACCAGCTCCCAGCAGGGGATCCTGCTGGCGACCCAGTTGCTCATCGATGCCGGTGACACCGTCTGGGTGGAAGACCCCGGTTATCCCGGGGCTCGCACCGCCATGGAGAGCGCCGGTGCCCGGGTACATCCGGTGCCGGTGGATGAAGAGGGGCTCAACCCTCATGGGGTTCACCCGGCACCTCGCCTCATCTACTGCACCCCGGCACACCAGTATCCCCTTGGCGTCCCCATGAGCCTGCCCCGCCGCATGGCGCTGCTGGCCGAGGCAGAGCGTCACGGCGCCTGGATCCTGGAGGACGATTACGACGGGGAGTACCAGTATGATCAGCGTCCCCTGCCCGCCCTGCAGGGGCTCGACGGCCAGGGGCGGGTGATCTATGTGGGCACCTTCAGCAAGGTGCTGTTCGGCTCGCTGCGCCTCGCCTACCTGGTGCTGCCCAGGCCGCTGATGGACTCCTTCTGCCGCGCCCGGGCCGCCGTCGACGGCCACAGCAACCAGTTGCAGCAAGCGGTCACGGCAGACTTCATCCGGGGCGGGCACTTCGCCACCCACCTGCGCCAGAGCCGCCTCCTCTACCAGAGCAGACGGGATCTGCTGCTGGCGGAACTGGCCGAGCACTGCCCGGGGCTCACCCCCATCCACAGCGGTGCCGGCCTGCAGTGCGCCGTGCTGCTGCCCCCCGGTGGAGAGGTGCGCTGGACCGATGCCGCCAACGCCTGCGGGCTGGGGCTGCGCCATCTGGGCCAGTTCTACCTGGGCCCGCCGACGCTGGAAGGGTGGCTGCTCGGCTTTGGCTGCCTCGACAACCAGACGCTGCGTCAGCTATGTCGTCGCCTGGGTCTCTTGATGAAATCCGCATGACCCCCTTCTCAAGAGGTCAGATCTGCCAGAGCCTGATAGCGCTGTGTCGACGGGTATGGCCCGTCTATACTGGGCACAATCCCGTTGCCGAACCCGGTCAAGATGCATCGAATCCTGCTCCTTTTGCTCGCCCTCTCCCTCCCGTCCCTCACGATGGCGGCCACCCGCTTCACCCTGATCACCGGGGAAACCCAACAGGATGTCCGCATGAATTATTACCGGGCGGCAATGCGGCTGGCGCTGGAGAAAACACGGCCCGATTACGGCGACTATGAACTGCTCGACGCCATCAGGATGAACAAGGCAAGGATGCGGCTCGAAGTGCAAACGCCGGGCAAGAATGCCCTCTTCATCGTCGACAGCTGGCCCCAGGAGATCCCTCAACCCGGCGTCACCCTGGTCCCCTTCCCCATCGATCTGGGTGTGCTCGGCTACCGGGTCTGTTTTGTCGGCAGCGCCCGTGCCCAGGCCCTGGCCGGGGTTCACACCCTGTCCCAGTTGCAGCAGTTCACGCAAGGGGTGGGCACCGGCTGGCGGGATGCCGACATCCTGCGCTACAACGGCTTCAGGGTGCAGGAGGTGGATAACTATGAGTCACTGTTTCGCCTGGTGGCCCGTGGCCGGATCGATCTCTTCTGCCGTGGTGCCAACGAGATATTGAGCGAGTGGAAAAACCACAGACCCGGCCTGCCGGGGCTGACCGTGGATAGCCATGTCGCCATCTTCTATCCGCTCATCCACTCCCTCTACAGCCACGCCACCTACAGTAAGGAGCGCGAGCGCCTTTTGCGCGGCCTGCAACTGGCCTGGAAAGATGGCTCCCTGCAGCGCCTCTGGCGCCATCATTTCCAGCCTTCCCTGGTCTTTGCCCGGCTCGATTCACGCCAGATCTTCCGGCTGACCAACCCGCAGTTGCCCGACGAGAGCACCGACTACCGCTCCTATCTCTATGACCCGATGAGGGATGACTTTGGCATCGCTCCCTGACTGGCTCGCCGGTTCTCCCCTGTCAGGCAGGCTCCCCTTGCGCACTCTCTGCCTGGCGCTGCTGCTCTGGTTGCTGCCGACCTGCGTCATGGCCGCCCCCGGCAGCATTCGTGCCTGCATGGAGAACAGCGATTCGCCTCCCTGGTTGCTGATGTCCGGCGAGGGGATAGTGCAGTTCCACCTCAAGGAGGTGGCAAACCGGATCGGGCACCCCATCATTCTCACCCCCCTTCCCTGGAAACGCTGCCTCTCCCTCGTCAGCCAGGGCCAGCTCGATGCCGCCGTCAAGCTGAGCTACAGCGAAGAGCGTGCTCGCACCATAGGGGTCTATCCCATGCGACACGGGGCACCTGATCCCGCCAAGCGCCTGCTCACCGAGAGCTACAGCCTCTACCAGCCAAAAGGCGGACAGGTTCGCTGGGATGGCCGCCAGCTCGTCGTCCATGGCGTCATTGCGGCGCAGTCCGGTTTCTCCATCGTCGCCCAGCTGCAGGAGAGCGGTGTCAGGGTGGATGACTCCAGCAGGGAGCCACTGATCCTGCTCAAGAAGGTCGCGATGCAGCGCGCCGTTGCCGCCGCCCTGCAAACCGGGGTCGCAGAACGGACCCTGGCCGCCCACCCGCAGCTGCAGGCCACACTCGAGCGGATCACCCCTCCCCTGGTTGAAAAACCCTACTACCTCATCTTCTCCCACCCCTTCCATCAGGCCCACCCCGATCTCAGCCAACAGGTGTGGGACGAGATTGAGGAGGTGCGACACTCCGCAGCCTATGCCCGCTTCATCGCAGACATGATTCCACCGGGGACCCTGTAACTCAGAACCCACCCCTCAGCCCTGTTCGCGGCACAGGGCAAGCCAGGCCTCGGCGGTGCGGGAGAGGTAGCGATCCCCTGGCCAGATCACCCCGAGCCGCCAGCTCAGCGCCGGGGCCAGAGGGCGCAACACCAGCCCATCCGGCGTCAGCCGCCGGCAGATGGGCTCCGGCAGAAAAGCGACCCCCATGCCGCTTCGCACCATGGCGGTGAGGAAGTCCCACTGGCTGCTGCGGGCCGCCACCTGGGGCACGAACCCGGCTTGCTCGCAGGCCTGCTCCAGCCGCTCGCTCAGGGTGAAGGCCTGGGTATAGAGCAGGAAGGGTTCGTCCCGCAGAGCCTCCAGCCGGATCTCGCCCCCCTCGCGCCAGCGGGGCAGGTCCGGCAGCACCACCCGGATGGGGTAACTGTCCAGATCCAGGGCGCAGAGAGCCCCCTCTTCCCTGGTCGGCAGCATGGTGATGGCGAGATCCAGCTCCCCCGCCAGCACCGCCTGCTCGATGCGCCGCCCGCCATATTCGACGATGGAGAGCTCCACACCGGGGTAGCGGCTGCGATAGGTACGGATGAGATCCGCATAGACATGGCCCACCATGGGCGGGATGCCGAGGGCAAGACGCCCGGATTGCAGGCTCTGCAGATCCGCCAGCTCCGCCTCCAGCTGCTGCATCTCCGCCAGGATGGTCTGGGCCCGATTGAACAGCACCTGGCCGCTGTCGGTCAGGGTGAAGCGGCGGCCGACCCGGCTCAGCAGGGGCTGGCCCAGCTCCTCTTCCATGTTGCGGATCATTTTGCTGATGGTGGGCTGGGTGACGAACAGCTTCTCGGAGGCGCGGGTGAAGCTCTGCTCCCGCACCAACTCGACGAAGTAACGCAGGGCTCGAATATCCATGATGCTCTCTTGACGGGGATGGCTGGCTAAATCATGCCTCTTTGGCATGATTTTGATAATTTAAATTCATTTTTTGCAGGTTTGGTCCCTCTCTATACTGTGAGCAGGTTCACAGAAAGACGCTTGCCATGAAAACCCTCTGCCTTCGCTGGTTGCAAACCCCCTTCCAAATTGCCCTGCTGGCGGCCATCTGGTTGCTGGCCGACATCGCAGTGCGCACCTTGCACCTGCCCCTGCCCGCCAACCTCACCGGCATGTTGCTGCTGCTGGTCTGCATCCTGCTCGGAGTGGTCAAAGCCCAGTGGTTCAGTGCCGGGGCCCGCTGGCTGCTGGCGGAGATGCTGCTCTTCTTCGTCCCCGCCGTGGTGGCCGTGGTCAACTATCAGGAGCTGCTGCTGCAGGAGGGGTGGCGCATCATGGTGGTCCTGATCGTCAGCACCGTGCTGGTGCTCGGCACCACGGCGCTGGTGGTGGACAGGGTCTATCGCCTCGAGCTGAAGCTGGCCCGCCGGAGTCGCCGCCATGTCTGACACCCTGCTCGGCCTGCTCTGCTTCGCCCTGACCCTGCTCTTCTACTACGCCAGCAAGTGGCTCTATGGCAAAAAGCGCATCCTGCCCCTGATGCCGCTGCTGCTGGCCCCCACCCTGCTGGTGGCCGTGGTGATGTTGTTCCACATTCCCTACCGGGACTACATGGCCGAATCCCACTGGCTGCTCTGGCTGCTGGGCCCTGCCACCGTCGCCTTCGCGGTGCCCGTCTACGAGAATCGCCAGCTGATGCGCCGCCACTGGCTCTCCCTCTCGGTCGGGGTCGTGGCGTCCGTGGTGATGGCGGTGGGCAGCACAGTGCTGCTGGCCCGCTGGCTCAACCTCTCCGAGCTGTTGCAGCGCAGCATGGCCATGAGATCCATCACCACCCCCTTCGCGGTGGAGGCGACCCGTTCCGTGGGTGGCAACGCCGATCTCACCGCCCTGTTCGTGGTGCTGACCGGCGTCATCGGCATGGCGGTGGGAGAAAGCGTGCTCACCGTGCTCGCCATCCGCAGCCGCCTCGGCAAGGGCGCGGGCTTTGGTGCCTCGGCCCACGGGGCCGGGACAGCCAGGGCCTATCAGATGGGCAACGAGGAGGGGGTGGTCTCCAGCATGGTGATGATGATCGCCGGCATGGCCACCGTGCTGCTCGCCCCCCTCCTGGGCCGGCTGTTCTGGTAACTCCGCCACCCGATAACAGAAGAGGCGCCCTGGGGCGCCTCTTCTCATTGCATCGTGTCACGCAGCCTCAGAGGCTGGCGCAGATCTGCCAGAGATCGTACTGGATGGCGGCGGCCGTCACTTCCCGGCCCGCTCCCGGCCCCTGGATCACCAGGGGGTTGGTGCGATAGCTATCGCTCTCGATGGCGAACACGTTGTCGCAGGGCAAGAGGTTGGCAAACGGGTGATGGGGCTCCAGCGCCTCCAGCCCGACGCGGGCCTTGCCGTCGTGTTCGAATCGGGCGACATAGCGCAGCACCTTGCCGACCCGGCGCGCCCCCTCGAAGGCGGTCTGGATAGGGTCATCCAGCTCCTTGAGCCTGTCCATGAACTGATCCGCAGTCACCTTGCGCAGGGCCACCGGTACCAGGTTCTCCAGCTCGATGTCGGCGGAGTCGAGCTCGAAGCCCGCCTCCCGCGCCAGGATGAGCAGCTTGCGGCGCACATCCTGACCGGAGAGATCCTCCCGGGGATCCGGCTCGGTCAGGCCGTGTTGCCACGCCTCGTCCACCAGTTCGGAGAAGGGGCGAGAGCCGTCATACTGCTGGAACAGCCAGGAGAGGGTGCCGGAGAAGATGCCGGAGACCCCCTGGATGCGGTCACCGCTCTGGCGCAGCATCTGGATGCTGGACTGGATGGGCAGCCCGGCCCCCACGGTGGCGTTGTAGCGCCACTGCACCTGGTGGTCGCGGCAGGTCTGCTTGATACGCTGGTAGAACTCGCTGTCGGCGGCACCGGCAAACTTGTTGGCGGCGATGATGTGGATGCCGAGCTGGGCAAAGTCCGGGTAGTAGCGGCTCACCGTCTCGCTGGCGGTCATGTCGAGCGCGATCAGGGAGTCAAAACTGTGCTGCTCCAGCTGGGAGAGCAGCTCCGGCCAGATGAGCGGCTTGGGATTGAAGTTGTCCTGTACCTTGAGGGGATCCAGCCCCTCTTCGTCCAGCAGCCCGCCCTTGGAGTCAAAGACCCCGTAGAGGGTGAGCGCCAGATTGAGCTCATGCTCGAGGCGCGCCTTCTCGCGGGCGTAGAGCCCCAGCCAGTGACCGCCGATATTGCCCTTGCCGAACACCACCAGTCCGACCCGGGTCGGGCGGCTGAACAGGGCACTGTGCAGAGCAATGAGCAGCGGCTCCAGCACGATCTGGCGCAGAACGGCCACCAGGCTCAGGCCGTCTTTGGCCACCTGCACGAACTCCAGAGGCTGATCCGCCAGCAATTGGTAGAAGCGGTGGCACTGCTCGGCGTTGTCGGTGACGCCGGCCCCCACCAGGGCGACCAGGCTGAATCCCTCCTTCTGGATGAGGCCGGTAAAGTTGCCCTGCAACTGGAAGTCACGGAGCACCTCGAAGGCCCCTTGTGCCACCTCCAGGGTGTAGGCCAGACGCAGGACCCGCCGATCCGGCTGGCGCTGCAGGGTGAGCGGATGGAGGCGATGGCGGGCCAGATGGGCCTCGATGGCCGCCACTGTCTGCTCAAAGTCAGTCTGCGGCAACACCTTGAGCTCGATGAGGGCTATCTGATCCACCGAGGAGACGATGCGGGCACCGCCGGAGCGGGGCGCACGGCGCAGGATGTGGGTGCAGCCTTCGTCCGGATTGTAGCTGCAGCGCAGGGTGAGGCGCTGGCGGCTGTCGGCCACCGGCTGCAGGGTACGCGAATGCAGCACCGAGGAGCCCAGGCGCGCCAGCTCGTTGGCCTCGGCCAGGCTCAGGCGCTCCAGCAGACGCGCCTCTTTCACCCTGCGCGGGTCGGCACTGTAGACCCCGGCCACGTCGCTCCAGATGGTGGTGGACTCCCCGTCCGCCAGCGCCGCCAGGAGGCTGGCACTGTAGTCGGAGCCGTTGCGTCCCAGCAGCAGGGAACGCCCCTCCATGTCGGCGGCAATGAAGCCGGTCACCACGATGCGACCGGCGTGCTCGGCCAGGCGGGCCTTGAGCAGCTCGCTGGAGAGGGCGGTATCCACCTTGATGAGGGCGCCGTCTTCTGCGCGCAGGAAGCTGCGAGCATCGAGCCAGGCGGCCGCCTCACCCCGGCTGGTGAGCAGGGCAGCCAGCAGACGGGCGGACCACACCTCGCCAAAGGCGAGCAGGCCGTTGCGCTCGAAGCGGTCAAACTGCCCCTCCAGGGTCTTGGCGATCAGCTGCATGTCGCCCGTCAGTTGCTGGCTCAGATCGAGGTGAAGCTCCCCTTCCAGCAGGCCGTCGATCAGGCTCTGCTGATAGGCGTGCAGGGCGGTGATGGCTTCGCCTGCGGCCTCATCCCCCGCTTCCGCCAGCTCCACCAGTTGGATCAGCCGGTTGGTGGTCTTGCCCGCGGCGGAGACCACCACCAGCTCGTTGCCCCCCACCTGTTGCTCGACGATGCTGGCGACCCGGCGATAACAGACCGGATCCGCCAGGCTGCTGCCGCCGAACTTGTGTACATGGCGCCGCTTGAAGACTGCCTCTGTTGCCACCACACACTCTCCTTGTTGTTGTTCCATTACTTCACCTGCTCTGCCTGTTGTGCCAACTGCGCCTGTTCAAACCCCTGGGCCAGATCGGCCACCAGATCCTCACCGTGTTCGATCCCCACCGACAGGCGCAGCAACTGGGCACTGATACCCGCCGCCTGCTGGGCCGCAGGGGTCATGGCCCTGTGGGTCATGCTGGCCGGATGGGCCACCAGACTCTCCACACCGCCGAGGGACTCCGCCACCGAGAAGAGGCGCAGTCCCGCGAGGAAGGCGCGCAGCCCCGTCTCGTTGCAATCGAGCTCAAAACTTAGCATGGCGCCAAAGCCGGACTGTTGACGGCGCGCAATGTCGTGGCCCGGATGGCTCGGCAGGCTGGGGTGATAGATCCGCTTGACCAACGGCTGCTGCTGCAAGAAGGCGAGGATGCGATCCGTGTTCTCCTGATGGGTGCGCAGGCGCGGGGCCAGGGTGCGCAGGCCCCGCAGGGTGAGGTAGGAGTCAAAGGCACCGGAGGTGAGCCCCAGGCAGTTGGCCCACCACACCAGGGAGTCGGCCAGAGCCTGATCCTTGGCGATCGCCACACCCCCGACCACGTCGGAGTGGCCGTTGATGTACTTGGTGGTGGAGTGGACCACCACGTCGGCACCAAGGGCCAGGGGCTGTTGCAGCAAGGGGGAGAGGAAGGTGTTGTCCACCACCACCTGGGCCCCCACCCCGTGGGAGGCCTCGGCGATGGCGGCGATGTCCACCACCCGCAGCAGCGGGTTGGAGGGGGTCTCCACCCACACGAGTGCGGGTTTCTGGGCCAGCGCGGCGGCCAGCGCCACCTCGTCACCCTGATCCACGAACTGCACCTGGTAGTGGCCCTTGGCCGCCAGATACTCGAACAGACGCCAGGTACCGCCGTAGCAGTCGTGGGGGGCGATCAGCAGATCCCCCGCCTTGAGCAGAGCCGTGGTCACCAGGTGAACGGCCCCCATGCCGGTGCCGGTCACCACGGCGCCGGCCCCCCCTTCCAGGGCCGCCAGGGCGTCCGCCAGATTGGTGCGGGTCGGGTTGCCGGAACGGGCATAGTCGTATTGACGGGGCTCGCCAAAGTCGGCAAAGGTGTAGTTGCTGGAGAGGTAGATGGGGGGCACCACGGCACCGTGCTGCGTGTCTGTCTCAATCCCGGTGCGTACCGCCAGGGTGGCCTTGTGGGTCATGTCACTCTCCTTGATGGGTTGCCGGAGCCGGTCCGCCTCGTGGGTCGTCCAGCCCCGCTCTCATTTTCGCTGGCCGGACTGCCGGCCCATGGTGCACCACACTACGCCACCTTAAAAAAGCCGTCAACACTTCTAGACGTCTAAATGGCTTTGCTGTTGGATTGCCATTGAATTCCTTAAGGGTTAAAATCCGCGCTCACGGCCAAACGACTACAGGTGGAACATGGGTACAGAGTGGAACGGCGACTACGTCAGCCCCTATGCAGAGCACGGCAAGAAGAGCGAACAGGTCAAGAAGATAACCGTCTCGATCCCGCTCAAGGTGCTGAAGGTGTTGACCGATGAGCGCACCCGTCGCCAGGTGAACAACCTGCGTCATGCGACCAACAGCGAGCTGCTCTGCGAAGCCTTCCTGCACGCCTTCACCGGCCAGCCGCTGCCCTGTGACGACGACCTGCGCAAGGATCACCCGGACAGCGTCCCCGCCGAGGCCCGCGCCATCATGGAAGCCCTTGGCAAAGAGATCGAAGACTTCGACGCCGAGTAATGCGGCTGCCCATGGCAAACGATGCATCCCTTTCAATGACGCGGCCCGGTGCCGCGTCATGCTTATCTGCCGCCTCCCCCTTCAGCCTGCGTCACTACCAGAGCGACATGCAGAGCCACAGTCATGACCACGCCCAACTGGTGATCCCACTCGTCGGTCCCCTCGAGATCGAGGTGCAGGGCCGGGGATGTCGCCTCGCCCCCGGTTTTGCCTGCATCATCGCCCCTGGCCTTTGCCACGACTACGCCGCCGACCCGGCGCACGTGTTTCTGGTGCAGGAGAGCCACTGGCTGCCGGCAGCCCTGGGGGACCACCCCTTCGTCGAGCTGGATGAGGCCCAGCGCCACTACCTCGCCTTCCTGCACCGCATGGTGGCCGAGGGGCGCCACGTGGCCGGCATGGATCAGGTGTGGCTCGGGCTGCTGACCGAGGGACGCGGCATGGGCCTCGCCGCCGCTCCCCGTATAGCCCCTCGTATCGCCAAGGTGCAGCGTCATATGGAAGCCCACCTCGCAGACCCCCTCACCAACGAGGAACTCGCCGCCATCGCCTGCCTCGGCCTGAGTCAGTTCAAACACGCCTTTCGCCAGCAGGTGGGCACGAGCGTCTCCCACTACCTCAGGATGCGGCGCATGGCGCTGGCCCGCACCCTGCTGGCCCAGACCGCCCTGCCCATAGGCGAGGTGGCCAGCCGCTGCGGCTACCAGAACCAGGGAGCCTTTGCCGAGCGTTTCCTGGCCGAGACCGGACTGATCCCTTCCCTCTGGCGCCGGCAAAACGGCTGCCTGCCGTAATCGGTCGGCTCTTTGCCGAAGACAATCACCGGGCATTCGAGGCATGCTGAGGCTCATGCAAGGTATGAGCAACGAGGAGCCAAGATGCAGACCATAAGCTGGCAGGATTTCGAGATGGTGGAGCTCAGGGTGGGCACCCTGGTGCGGGTCGAGCCCTTTCCAGAGGCGCGCCGCCCCGCCTACAAGGTGTGGGCGGATTTCGGCCCCGAGCTCGGGATGCGCAAGAGCAGCGCCCAGATCACCGACCTCTATCGACCGGAGGATCTGGTGGGCCGCCAGATCGTCGCCGTGGTGAACTTTCCCCCCAAGCAGATAGGCCCCATCCAGTCGGAGTTTCTGCTGACCGGCTTCTATCGCCCGGATGGCGCCGTGGTGATCGCCATCCCCGAGCAGGCGGTGGAGAACGGCGCCAAGCTGGGGTGAGACGACGGCAAGGCAACCAGAGAGCAGAAACAAGAGAGGCGCCCCCCGGGGTCGCCTCTCTTGTTTGATGCTGACGGCCTGGCTTATTTCAGCAGGCTGAACAGCAGGGCCGAGACCGCCAGGGCACCGGTCAGCAGGATGAAACCGTTGACCCAGCGGTGACGGAAGCGGGCCAGCGCCTCCACCTTGTAGATGGCCACCACCGGCATGATGAAGAGGATCATGGCGATAACGGGGCCGGAGAGGGTCTCCATCAACCCCAGAATCCCCGGGTTGATGATGGCGGCGCCCCAGATGGCGAAGAACATCAGGGCGATGCCGAGCTTGTCCGCCTTCGCCAGCGGCAGGCCGGTGGGCTTGGCGATCAGGCTTTTCAGGCTCTCGCGGGCACCGAGGAAGTGGCCGAGGAAGGAGGAGCTGATGGCGATGAAGGCGATGAGCGGCCCCAGGGTCACGATCACCGGGTTGTCGGTGATGTTGGCGAGATAGGAGAGCACGGAGACGTTCTGGGCCTTGGCCTCGGCCAGCTGGGCCGGGGAGAGGCTCAGCACGCAGGAGAAGACGAAGAAGAGCACGAAGCCCACCAGCATGACGGTGGTGTTGCGCAGGATCAGGCCGCTCTTGGTTTCGGCCTGCTCCCCGTATTCCCGGCGCTGCACGTTGGCAAAGCCCGAGATGGCGGCGGCGTGGCTGAAGGCGAACACGGTGACCGGCAGCGCCAGCCAGACGGTGTTGAGGAAGCTCGTGCCTTCAAAGGCGGTCACTTCCGGCCACTGCCACTGGGGAATGAGGTAGCAGGAGAGGGCCAGCAGGATAGCCGCCAACGGGTAGACCATGACGGCGAAGGCCCGCAGCATCGCCTTCTCGCCGGCCAGCATCACGGCGATCATGGCGAACACCAGCACGCCGGAGAGCATCACCCGATCCGGGGAGGCCAGGCCGAGCTGGTTGACCATGAAGCTCTCCACCGTGTTGGTCAGCCCGACGCCGTAGATGAGCAGGATCGGGAAGATGGAGAGGAAATAGAGCGCCGAGATGAGGCGCCCGGCCATCTTGCCGAAATGCTCCTCGGCCACCTCGGTGAAGTCGGCCTGGGGGCGCGACGACGAGAGCACGAAACGCGCCAGCCCGCGGTGGGCCAGGAAGGTCATGGGACCGGCCAGCACGGCGACGATGATGAGGGGCCAGATCCCCCCCAGACCCAGGTTGATGGGCAGGAACAGAATGCCGGCGCCGACGGCGGTACCGAACAGGCTGATGACCCAATGGGTGTCGTGGCGACGCCAGCCGGTGCTGGCCATGGTGGAGGGGGAACCGGACAGCTCCCGTGAGACGTCTGCAGATAAACTCATCGATAAATCACTTTTACGTAGTATTAAAATCTAAAAACATTGTGCTCCTTTAGCATTTAATTCTCAAAAAGGGAGACTGGCAGATCTCACTGGCAAAGCCCTGTTCCACCAGTGAGATTGGGAGGAAATCTCACCCCGGATTATTCAATTAATCCTGATACAAACCAAAAGTTAGGAATATAAAACCAAAATTAAAACCCACGCCGATTTTTTGTTTCGATGAAATGCATGTTTTCAGAATTAACTGAAAATTATGCCAGTGCAGCCAGATTGGATGTGATGATCCACTGCCGTTATCGCCATCACTAGCGAATCTCCCTAAAATCCCCGTAACCAGCCAGTGGATCACACCAATGCAATCAGGCGACCCTGTGGTCGCCTGATTGCATTCCCTGCGAGCTGGTCGACCCGTCAGTGGGCCAGAATGCGTCCCCAGGCGAGATCCGGGTCCCCCATCACGATGAAGTCCGGGTTCTCCAGCGACTCGGTCTCGTTGTAGCTCAGCGGTTGCAGCGCCAGGCTGAGGATGCGCCCCCCTGCCGCCTCCACGATGCACTGGGCGGCAGCGGTATCCCACTCCCCGGTGGGGCCCAGGCGCACGTAGCAATCCGCCACGCCTTCCGCCACCAGGCAGGACTTGAGGGAGCTGGAGCCGAGCGGGATCAGCTCGTAGTGGATGGCCGGGTTGAGGCGACGGGTCAGGTTTTCCAGTTTCTGGCGGCGGCTGATGGCCACCACCAGGGAGTCAGGCTGATCGTGTTCATGATGGATGGCGCTGATGGGACGGCTCTCGCCGTTCGCCTCCTTGAAGGCGCCGTGACCACGCACCGCCCAGTAGAGCAGATCGGATTCGGGGGCATAGATGACCCCGAGCACCGGGACATTGTCCCGCACCAGGGCGATCAGGGTGGCGAAATCGCCGCTGCCTGCGATGAACTCACCAGTGCCGTCCAGCGGGTCCACCAGCCAGTACTGGCGCCAGTTCGCACGCTGGCTGAAGGGGATGTCGGCCGCCTCTTCGGTCAGCACGGGGACATGGGGAGTGAGCGCTGCCAGCGCCTGTTTGAGGTAGGCATCGGCAGCAAGATCGGCACTGGTGACCGGGGTCGCATCCTCCTTCAACTGGCGTTCGAACTGACCGCCGCGATAGATCTCGTGAAGGATCCTGCCCGCCTCACGGGCGATCTCCTTGACCTCGGGTATCCAGGCCAACAACTCCTGCATGGTGCTTACCTCTGCCTCTGATTGCCAAACAGACCCTCTGCGGGCTAATTTCCCTGCTCCGCCAGCCATTTGCTGGCCAGCAGCAGGGCACTGATGCTGCGCGACTCGGTGAAGTCCGGTCGTGCCAGCAACTCGTCGATCCGGTTGAGGGGCCAGGAGATCACCTCGAGAGGCTCGGGCTCGTCACCGACCCGCTGCTCGGGGTAGAGATCCCGCGCCAGCAAGATGTCCATCCGGCTGGAGAAATACCCCGGCGCCAGCGACACCTGCTTGAGCAGGGTCAGGCTGCTCGCCCCGAAGCCCGCCTCCTCCATCAGCTCCCGGTTGCCCGCCTCGAAGGCATTTTCACCGGGGTCTATCAATCCCTTGGGGAAACCCAGCTCGTAGGAGTGGGTGCCCGCCGCGTACTCGCGCACCAGCAGCAGGGTGTGGGCATCGAACAGGGGCACCACCATGACGGCACCCCGGTTGCCGCCGCGCATCCGCTCATAGACCCGCTCCTCGCCGTTGGAGAATTTCAGGTGAAGGGACTCCACCTTGAACAGCCGGCTCTCGGCCACGATCTCGGCCTTGAGGATCTCCGGCTTGCTCTTGTCATGGGCCATGGTCTCGACACTGAGGTGGACGGGATTGCGCTTGTGGGGATCGCTCATCGGGGGCTGACTGCTCGTTAAAAAATCGTGTTTCAAGAGTAAACGACTCCCCTGCCGAACACCACGGGGCAAAGAGGGGAAAGATGTCTGAAAAATCCGTTATAATGCGCCCCGTTTTTCCCATCACCACAGACATCGCGAGGCCCCATGCCGACTCCCCTGCCCTGGCACCAGATTGATACCGTGTTGCTCGACATGGATGGCACGCTGATCGATCTCCATTTTGACAGCCATCTGTGGCAAACCCTGGTGCCGGCGCGCTACGCCGAGCGACTCGGCCTGCCGCTGGCCGAGGCGAAGGCGCAGATAGACACCCACTATCATGCGGTCAACGGCACACTCGACTGGTACTGCGTGGATTACTGGACCCGGACGCTCGGGCTCGACATCCGCGCCCTCAAACAGGAGATCCTGGAGAAGATCCAGTGGCGCCCCAACGTCATTCCCTTCCTGGCCGCGCTCAAGGCCGCCGGCAAGCAGGTGGTGCTCTTCACCAATGCCCATCCCGCCAGCCTGTCGGTGAAGGATGCACGCCTCGGCCTCGCCCAGCACCTCGATCTGATGGTGAGCACCCATGAGCTCGGGTGGTCGAAGGAGAGCCAGCACTGCTGGCAGGCGCTGGCCGAGTGGCTGGCCTTCGACCCGGCCCGCACCCTCTTCGTGGATGACAGCGAGCGGATCCTGGCCGCCTCGGCCGAGTTCGGCATCGCCCACCAGCTCGGCATCCGTCACCCCGACAGCCAGATGCCGCTGCTCACCTTCCAGCACTTCCCGGCGCTCGACGACTACGCCGACCTGCTCCCTCTCGGCGCCTGACACGCACAAGGCCCTCTTCACGAGGGCCTTGTCACATCAGCTCAGCAGCCTGCCGAGCGCATACCGTTCATGAAAGCCCTCAGGCCGCATCGCGCGGGGCCAGCACCCCCATGCCGGCCAGGTAGTCGAGGGCGCTTGGGGTGAAGCCAACCTCCGTGAGGTGCGCCGCCGTGAAAGGGGCTGCATGCAGAGGCAGGCCGCGGCTCACCCGTTCCATCCAGTCCGGATTGCCAAGGGCCGCCGTACCCACCGCCACCAGATCGGCGCCACCGGCCAGAGCCCGCTCCGCCGAATCTGCGTCGCTAATCTTGCCCGCCACCATGAGCGGCACCTGCCCGGCCAACCCGACCCTTACCGCCTCCAGCAGGGCGCCGCCGTCGGGATCCCCCGCCACCGCCTTGAAGCTGTCCCCCATGGAGAAGTGCAGGTAGTCGATCCCCTCGTCCGCCAGCAGGCGCGCCACCGCCAGCTGATGGGCCAGTTCGATGCCCTGGATATGGGCATAGCTCTCGGGGGAGAGACGCACCCCGACCAGGAAACCCCGGGGTAGACGGGCACGAATGCCGCGCACTATCTCCACCAGGATCCGCGCCCGGTTGGCGAGGCTGCCACCCCAGCGGTCGGTGCGCCGGTTGTGCAGGGGGTTGAGGAAGTTGCAGAGCAGGAAGTGGTGGGCTGCGTGCAGCTCGACCCCGTGCAGGCCGGCGCCATGGGCCCGCTCGGCAGCGCTCACAAAGGCATCAATGAGCGTCAGAATCTCCTCCTCGCTCAGCCCCTTGACCCCGAGGGGGTAACGCCCGTCCGGCGCCAGCGCGCACGGGCCGACCGGCGCCCCGTCGTTCAGCTCGGGCAGAGCCCGCATCCCGCCGTGATGCAGTTGCACCACCGCCAGCGCCCCGGCCTGCCGCGCACTGTCGGCCAGGGCCGTGAAGGCCTGCTGCTGGGCGTCCGTCATCAGGGCAGGCTGCCCCGCCCAGCAGCGCCCGCCGGGCCGCACCTGGGTAGCGGCGGCGATGAGCAGGCCGAAACCGCCACGGGCGCAGCGCGCCAGCCAGTCGAGCTCGGCCTGGCCGGGATCACCGCCTGCGCCGCTCATGTTGTGGGTCAAAGGGGCCAGCACGGCCCGGTTCTTGAGCCGCAATCCGGCTCGCTCGAAGTGGAAGCTGTCGCTCAGTGTCTTGTTCATCGTCCTCTCCCGGGATCGCAATGGCATGGCGGCCACTTTAAACCCGGGACAGGAGGATATAATCAGGCACACAAGCAAGACATTCATTCCCAGCAAGACACAATAGGCCACCCCTCATGAGTCACCACAAGCTCGACACCCTCTACCTGATGCGCCTGCTGGTCGCCATCGTCCGCTGCGGATCCTTCGCCGCGGCGGCGGCCCAGCTCGGCATCACCCCGAGCAAGGCGTCAAAGGATTTGCGCCACCTGGAGCAGAGCCTCGGCAGCGTGCTCCTGAGTCGCACCACCCGCCGGGTGCAACTGACCGACGCAGGAGAGCTCGCTTACCGCCAGGCCGACCAGATGATCGCCCTGCACGAGCAGTTGCTGGACGGCCTGCAGCGCCGCCGCTCGGCACTGTGCGGGGAGCTGCGCATCACGGCGCCGGATCTCTGGGGAGAAGTGGTGCTGACTCCGGTGCTGCTGCGCTTTCGCGCCGACCACCCGGAGGTGCGGATCATCGCCGACTTCAGCAATACCCCGGCCGACCTGCTGCGCGACAACCTGCACGTGGCGTTTCGCAGCACTGAGCTCGGCACCCAGCCCTACCTGGCGCGCCCCATCGCGGTGGACGATCTGGTGCTCTGCGCCAGCGCCGACTACCTCGACCGCCACCCGCCCCTCAGCACACCGCAAGATCTGCACCAGCACAGCCTCATCACCCGCAGCCAGGAGTACGGCCGCCACGAGCGCTGGCCCCTGCTTGCCCAGGGGCGCGAGATCCCTCTCGAGGTAGCGGGCGAGCTGGCCTTCAGCAGCAAGAAGGCGATTCACCAGGGGATGCGCCAGGGACTGGGGATAGCCCGCCTGCCGCGCTACCTGGTGGCGGCCGAGCTGGCCGAGGGGGTGGTGCGCGAAGTGCTGCCGGACTATCGCCCCAAGGGGGCCCATTTCTACGCCCTCTATACCCAGCGCCGGGCCGAGTCGGCCCTGGTCGGCCACTTCCTCGACTACGTCATCGAGGCGCTCACCCCTTCATGAGCAGATCACCAGGTGGTACTGCTTCTTGCCCCGGCGCAGCAGCAGGTAGCGGCCGAACAGCCGATCGTCGGCGGTGAGCGGCTCATCCCGGCGGATCGCACCGTTGACGCTGACGGCCCCCGCCGCCAGCAGCTCGCGGGCGATCCGCCTGGAGTTGGCCAGACCGCTCTCCACCAGCAGGGTCACCAGATCTGTTTCCCCCTCGATTCGGCAGCTTGGCATGCCATCTTGCGCCAGCTGGGCCAGATCGCTCTCGCCAAGGCGCGCTACGTCGCCACTGAACAGCAATTCGCTGATGCGCTGCGCTGCAGCCAGCGCCCCCTTGCCGTGCACCAGCTCGGTCAGCTCGTCGGCCAGCACCTGCTGCGCCAGCTTGCGTCCCTGTCGCTTCGCATCCTCCGCCTCCAGCGCCTCAATCTCGCTCAGCGGCATAAAGCTGTAGTAGCGCAGGAAGCGGTAGACATCCTCGTCCGCGGTGCCGAGCCAGAACTGGTAGAAGGCGTAGGGCGAGGTGAGCGCCGGGTCGAGCCAGATAGCGCCCCCTTCGGTCTTGCCGAACTTGGTGCCGTCCGCCTTGGTGATGAGCGGCAGCGTCATGCCATAGACCTGGGCCTGA
This sequence comes from Aeromonas sp. R10-1, assembly GCF_040908465.1. Lineage (NCBI taxonomy): Bacteria > Pseudomonadati > Pseudomonadota > Gammaproteobacteria > Aeromonadales > Aeromonadaceae > Aeromonas > Aeromonas sp. R10-1. The sequence goes on along the minus strand of NZ_JBFODT010000039.1, from coordinate 149,349 downwards.
TGGAGGCGGCGGGTGAGGTCCATGCCGCTGGTGATGTTGCCCCACTGATCGTTGCCGCCGATCTGCAGGGTGCAGCCGAGGCGCTGGTTGAGCACCGCGAAGTCCTGGGATTGCAGCAGGGCGTAGGAGAACTCGGTGAAGGAGATGCCCTGATCCGGGCGGGCCAGCCGCTGGCGCACCGATTCGCGGGCCAGCATGGCGTTGACCGAGAAGTGCTTGCCGATGTCGCGCAGAAAATCGAGGGCGGACATCTGCCCCATCCAGTCGGCGTTGTTGACCAGCAGCGGCGCCGCCAGCCCTTCGCTGGCCGGCAGCAGCGCTTTTATCTGGGCCGACAGGCTGGCCACCCAGCCCTGCACCGTCTCGGCGCTGTTGAGGTTGCGCTCGGTCGCCTTGAAGCTGGGATCGCCGATAAGGCCGGTCGCACCGCCCACCAGCGCCACCGGGGTGTGACCCGCCAGCTGGAAGCGGCGCAGCATCAACAGTGGCACCAGATGGCCGATGTGCAGGCTGCCGGCGGTGGGATCGAACCCGCAGTAGACGGTGCGCGGGGTGGCGAGGTGGGAGGCGAGCGCCGCCGGGTCGGAATTCTGGGCCACCAGGCCGCGTCGGGTCAGCTCATCGAGCAGGTGGGGGTTGATCATGGGGTCTCCAACAGCAGGGGGAAAAGGCCACATCCTCGCCGCTCTGGCTCGCACCGAATATGTCCCCTAGGGGACAGTTTTGCCACTCTCGTGCTAGCATCCGGCCATCATGTGACCATCGCACGACCATTGCGGGGAGCCAGCCCGCCATCCGGAAGCCATCGCCATGACCCAACCCCTCACCGCAGATTCGCTGACCACGAACCTCACCGCCGTCGTCGATGCCCTGCACGGCAGCGCCTTTCCGGCGGCGATGGTGCGCCTCATCCAGCAGCAGGTGGCGTTCGACTGTGCCCTGCTGCTCGGGGTGGGGCAGCGCCCCGTCTACCTCTACGACAACCTGCACCATCAGCGGGCCCTGCTGTTTGATCGCTACCTCACCCGCCACTTCAGCCAGGATCCCTTTATGCAGGCGCTGGAGCAGGGTCTGGGGGCCGGGGTCTGGACCCTGGCGCAGGTATCGCAGGGGCGACTCGACCCCGAGTATCGCCACCACTTCTATCAGGCCACCGGCTGGCAGGAGGAGGTGGGGCTGATCCTGCCGGTGCGCGGCGGCCTCACCCTGATGCTGTTTCTGGGCCGGCTCGACAAGCGCAGCTCCCTCAGCCGTGACGAGCTGGCCCGGCTGGAGGCGCTGTTTCCGCTGGTCCATTCGCTGTGCCGCCAGCACTGGCGGGAGGGGGCCGCCCTGCTGGCCCAGAGCCCGGCGCTGCCAGGTGGTGCCGATCTCAAGGCGACGGTGAAGCGGGCCATCGCCAGCGTGGGGGGCGCAAGCCTCACCCGCCGCGAGCGTCAGGTGGCGGGATTGCTGTTGCAGGGGCTCGACACCGAGGCGATTGCCGCGGAGCTCGGCATCGGCAGCGGCACGGTGAAGAATCATCGCAAGCACCTCTACGCCAAGTTGCACCTGCGCTCGCGGGCCGAGCTGTTCCGCTTCTTCCTCAATCACCTCATCACGGCGCCGGCCGGCACCTCCCCATAACGACACCACCCCGCCGGGGCGGGGTGGTGTTGATGTTTGCCAGATCAGACAGCAAGGTCGTCAGATGCGGCCCTGGTAGCGCAGCGGGAAGCGCCCCTGACCATCGGGCTGGCCGAGGAAGGGCAGCCCCTGCTTCATCTGCTCCGGCAGTTCGGGCCCGGGTTTCAGGGTGCCCTGGAACAGGTACTGGCGATTGGCCTGCAGCTCCAGCTTGCCCTGCACCTGCACCGCCTCCGAGCCCTGCTTGAGCTCGGCCACCAGCCGGGAGTCGATGCAGGTCAGCTTGATCTCGGGATCCCCCAGCACCAGCTTGCCGGCCGGGGTATCGGCATCGGCCCCGTACCAGTAGAGGTTGCCGTAGAGGTTGTCGCACCAGGGGTTGCCCTGGGCTACCTGATCGAGCTTGAGCTGCAGCTGGCCAGCCACCGTCACTGGCACGGGCAGTTGCATCGGCACCCGCGCCAGCAGCCAGGGGGCCGGCACGTTGAGGGTGATGTCGCGGCCAAAGGCGGCGCCGCTCCAACCCACCACCCCCTGCCCGTTGAGGCCGCTGCGCTCGCCAAAGCGCAGGGACACTTCAGGGGCAAAGCGCAGCAACGACCAGCCGTTGAGCTCCCAGCGCAGCTGGGTCAGCGACTCGCTGGCGTATTGCAGGCGGGCAACCTGGCCGCTCCAGAGGGTGCCGCTCACCCCCTCCAACCGCACCAGATTGGGGGGCAGCGGCAGATGGCGCACCACCAGGGATGCAGGCAACTGGGCCAGCAGGAAACCGAGATAGGCCAGCAGGAAGAGACTGGCGATCACTATTTTTCGCTTCATTGGGAACGACTCAACTGCAAACGTCTGACCTTGACCAGCCCGGGGGCCAGCCCCTCGCGGGCCAGCTCGATGATCTGCACCTGGACGCCGTATTGATCCGAGAGGGTCGCAAGCCAGATCAGCAGATCATCGAACGGCACCGTGTCTATCCATACCTGCAGCTCCTGACCCTGGGGCTGCAAGCGGGCAATCTTGATCTTCTGATTGAAGGCGGTGCGGTTCACCACACCGTCCAGGGTACCGCCGGTATCGATCTGGCGCCCCTGTCCCCCCTGCATCGCCAGCACCTCCTGTCCCTTCTCCTTGAGCCAGGCCAGGGTCTGCTGCTGGTTCACCACCTGCCGCTCGCGCTCGGCAATGCGATTTGCCACCGGCTGCCAGATCGCCCAGTAGAAGAGCCCGATGAGCAGCACGCTGCCCCCCACCGCCACCAGCCGCTGCTCGCGGGCACTGATGCCACGCCACCAGCTCTGCAGTTTGCCCATCATGACGACCTCCCCTTGAGCACCAGCGCCCCTTCGACCTTGCCTTCGGTGCTTCGCACCTCACCCTGCTGCACCTCGAAGCGCTTGCCCGCCAGCTCGCGGAAACGTTCGATCTCGGTGAAGCCGGGGGCCGTCACCTGCAACCTCAGCTCGCCCCGGGCTGCATCGAAGCGCAGCACTTCGGGCTTGAGGCCGGGCACCTCGGCAAACACCGGGGCCAGCTCGGTCAGGAGCAACAGGACGCCATCCTGGGGAGCCTGCCCCAACTGCTGGAGGTGCTGGGTCATCTGGCTGCGCACGTTGACGATACGCGTCTCCCCCGGGAAGATCCGGGTGTAGACCTGCCGGATCTCCGCCTTGAGGGCCTTGTCCTGTTCCGTCAGCTGGTGCAGATGCACACCGCGCTGCACCAGGGCCACCAGCAACAATACGCCTGCCAGCACCGCCACCTTGCGCCACTGCAACCAGTAGCGGGCGTATTCGGTCTGGGGACGATAGGGCCCCTGCAGCAGGTTGGCCTGGCAGGTCAGCGCCCCTTTCGCCAGCAACAGCATGGGCAGTTCCGGGTCAGCCCCCTGCCAGTTGCCCGCCGCCATGGCGGGGATGGGAGTATGGCAGTGAAGGGTGACGGGTTCGGTCTGCGCTGCCAGCAACATGGCCAGCAGGGATTCCTCCGCCACTATGCCCTGACGGGGGCCCTGGCGGACCAGCCACTCCTCCCCCAGTTGCAGGGCTGACCAGCCATCGGCGGCGAGCGGCAGCGCCAGCACGTCGGGCAGCAGGTGCAGGGTCTTGAGCCCTGCCTGCTCCAGCCAGCCGAGCCAGGAGTGCATCTTCCCCTTGTCCACCGCCATCAGATCCACCTCGCGGCCCTGATGGCCGAGCACCACCAGGTGCAGATCGTCCACGTCTGAGGCGATCTGCTCCTCCAGCAGATAGGGCAGGGCCGCCGCACTCTGGCGGCTGTATTTGCCCGGCAGATTGACCCGCCGGAAGATAAGATCGCTGCCGGGCACCAGGGTCACCACGGGGCGACCACCGGCACGCTCCTGCAGCTCGCCGAGGGCGTGTGCCGAGGCCAGGATGCCGGAGGCGATGATCTCCTGCTCCTGCGCCGACCAGACCAGCCAGTGCACTGGCTGCTGCGCATTGGTCCCCAGACGGATGACCAGACTCTCGCTCACTAATGTCTCTCCTGCCATGCCCGCTCTTCCCTCAGGGGGGCGGGCGCACAGCCATGGGTTGCAGTCCAATCGGGGGATGCGCAGGTCAGCTGAAACCGCCCCACGCCCCCTTGTTATTCGGCGCCGCCGCTCAGGCGACGCAGCATCACCAGCTTGTTGTCTTTGCCACGCTGGAAGACGGTCTCAAGCCTGGCGCGGGTCTCCCCCACCTCCGCCAGCAGGCGGGCCTCGAAGAAGCTGCTCTTGATGTCCAGGGCGCCATCCAGCCCGGTGATGGCACCCGGCTGAACCTGCAACTGTTCCGTCATCTCCTGCTTGTTCTTCCACCCCTTCTTGGGGCGGCTGGTCAGCACCCGCTTGGCATCGTCCAGCCCGATCTTCCCCTGGTAGAGCCCCACCAGCAGGGCCGCCTGCTCCGGCCGGATGGTGTTGATGTTCACCACCAGCTTGTCATTGGGCAGGGAGCACACATAGGGGGCCAACCGGGCGTACAGGCTGGCGCTCACCCCGCGCACTGCCCGCAGTTCGTCGGTGCCCAGCATCCGCTGGTTAGCCACCAGGTAGGGAGGATTGAGTCCCTCGTAGTAGGCATCCTCGGCCCCGTTGCTCGAGACCAGCTGGGTATCCTTGTCGGTCCAGTCGCGGATGGCGTCCGTCAGCTGTACCGCTTCGTAATCATCCACCTCGAGCTGGGCGAGCAGGGCCCGGAACACCTTGAACTGGTAAGGCTGGGCGTCGAGATCGTCGCCGTTCTCCCCCTCCTTGAGGGGCACGCTCAGGCTGTTGAGGTTGAAGCAGGATTGCAGATCCCGCACCCGGCCCGAGAGAGTGCCATCCTCCACCGGGAAGACCCCGTCCTCCCGCGCCCAGTTCTGTCCCAGACTCACCCGATCCGGGTCATCCTTGAAGTCCTGGTTCAGCACCTTGATCACCAGGGCCTCCGCCGACATGGCATACCACCAGGCCTGCTTGCCCAGGGTGAGGTTGGCGGTGCGGCGCAGCTCCAGTTGCAGGCGGCCGCTCATGTTGCTGGCGACGATCACCATCACCGCGAGGATAAGCAGCACCACCAGCAGGGCCATGCCCCCCTGGCGGCCCAGTGTAGTGCGGGATCGGCCCCGGCCGCGCTTAATTGCCATTGTCCGCTCGCTGGCCACCAGCACCGATCAGGAACTGGCGACGTCGAATAGTGCCGTCATCCTCCGTGACGGACAGGGGAAAACGACGATCAGTTACCATTCTCTGCCCTCTGGCCACCAGCACCGATCAGGAACTGGCGACGGATGGTGCCGTAGTCTTCAAGCTCCAGCTCCACCGCCAGCCCGTAGGGCAGCAGGTCGCGCTGGGTCCACTCCTCCTTCCACTGTCCCTTGTCGTAGAAATAGAGGCGCAGCGCCGTCACGCCGGTCAGCACGGGCTGAATGCGCGGCTCGGTGCCAATGGCCGGATCCGGATAGAGGTAGCTCAACCGCTCCAGGGTCTGCCCCTTGAGACGCCAACCCACTCGTTGCAGGCCGGAGCGCGGCAGTATGCCGTCCGGATTGAGCCAACCGCCGCGAATGAAGGCCATGCCCCAGTCGTCGCTCTGCTGGCCGAAGCGAGACGCCGCCAGCAGCACCTTGTTGTTCTCGCCGTCGATGCGACCGCTGCGCGGCACCATCTGGGTGACATCCCGCTCCAGCAGGCTGAAGGCGAGCTGAAGCTCCGAGAGACGGGCCTCCTTGCGCTTGGCCACCTCGTCGCTGGTCAGCACCCCTTGCAGCACCTGATAGGCCCCCAGGCTCAGGGTGGCGAAGATGGCGATGGCCACCAGCATCTCAAGCAGGGTGAAGCCGCGGTGGCACGATGGGTGGGTGTTGCTCTGGATCATCGGCTGACACCGGCTCCGGATCATGGACGCACGTTGATGAATGTTCATCGGCTGAGATAGGTCCGGATCATGGCCACCGGGCTCTCGGCCTTGGGCGCGGTGCGCACTTCCATGTCCAGCGCCCTGAAGTTGCTGTCCGCCGTGGCGACGCCGCGATAGCGCCAGTACCAGGTCTGCCCGGCCATCTCCTCGTCCCCTTCCACCCAGCTGTCTCCCGGCCACTTGCCTTCGAGCTTCTGCTGCACCAGCTGATTCTCCACCACCCAGGTCGCCAGGGTCTTCTGCTCCAGATAATTGAGGCCGGCCAGGTGTTCGCTCGCGGTCTTCATCACCGCCAGCCCGGCGATGGCAAACACCGCCAGGGCCACCATGACCTCCAGCAGCGTCATGCCACGCCCCCGGGCGGGGCCGCCCGACAGAGCGGTGCGACGCGCTAGAACGCCCCCTGCGGGCCTGGCGCTCCTCACTCTTCTTCCTCTTCATCCTGCAACAGGGAGAGACGACCGAACTCGTCCCCCCTGACGGTGCGCAGATAGTGCAGCTCCTCGTCCTGCTGGCTCAGGGTCAGCACGAAGGGAGAGAGCTCTCCCCCCGGGAAGACCAGGATCTGGGGTGTCCGCTCGCGCTCGTCCCGACCCTGCTCCTGGCGTTCGTCCGACGCAGAGCGCCAGTTGAAACCCTCCAGCTCCACCGCCAGGGTCATCCCCTCCGGCAACGTCACCGGCCCCAGCAACTTGTCACCGGTCAGGGCGCGCCACTTGCGATCCTTGGGATCCCGGGACATAAACTGCCAGCCGTTCTCCTCGACCCGCAGCCCCAGCAGCCTGCCATCCATGACCGAATACTCCTGGGCCTGCTGCAGGGTCGCCATGAAGCGGCGCGCCTGCTTGTCGAGCTCCCGATCCCCCCTGGCCCCCCCCATGCTGAGGGTGACGGCGGTCGCCACCAGTCCCATCAGCATGGCCACCAGCAACACTTCCAGCAGGGTAAAACCGGCCTGGTGACTGGCCCAAGAGGCCACCTTCATTCAGGCAGCCCCGGGGTGGCGCAGTGAACACGACGCGGCGGAATCACTTATTGGAAGTCCTTCAGGTTCCAGTTGCCGATGTCGTCATCGGTCCCGGCTTCGCCGTCCATCCCCATGGAGAAGATGTCGATCTTGCCAAACTGGCCCGGGCTCAGCAGCTGGTACTGGTTGCCCCAGGGATCCTGCGGCAGGCGCTTGATGTAGCCCCCTTCACGGTAGCTGCGCGGCTCAGGGGATGCGGTCGGCTTGTTGACCAGGGCATCCAGCCCCTGCTCGGTGGTCGGGTAGCGGTTGTTGTCCAGCTTGTACATGTCGAGAGCGTTTTCCAGCGCCACTATGTCGGAGACCGCTTTTTGCTGATCCGCCTTCTCCTTGTTGCCCATCAGGTTGGGCACCACCAGGCTGGCCAGGATCCCCAGGATCACGATGACCACCATCACTTCCAGCAGGGTAAAACCCGATTGACGACGCTTTTGCATGACTGACTCCCTCACGAAATGAGATGGCATTAGCCATCAACGATTAACTGTTAAACCACGATCGTTCGATTGAATTTGCAGGTTCGAATGGCGAAGCCTATTCGGGCACCCGACCCTCACAGATTCACCATATTGTTGAGCTCTAGGATCGGCTGCAGGATCGACATCACGATAAACAGCACCACCCCCGCCATGGAGACCACCAGCATGGGCTCGAACACCCCGAGGGCGATGTTCACCTGGGTTTCGAACTCCCTGTCCTGGTTGTCCGCCGCCCGCTCCAGCATGCTGTCGAGCTCGCCGCTCTGCTCGCCCGAGGCGATCATGTGCAGCATCATGGGCGGAAAAATTCTGGTTTCATCCAGCGACTTGCGCAGGCTGGTCCCCTCCCGCACCCGCTCGGTGGCCTCACCGATGCGCATGCGGGCATAGTCGTTGGAGAGCACTTCGCCGGCGATCTTCATTCCCTCCAGCAGGGGGACGGCGCTGGCGTTGAGGATGCTCAGAGTGCGGGCAAAGCGGGCGGTGTTGAGACCGCGGCTGACCCGGCCGATCACCGGCAGGCGCAGTATCACCTGGTGCCAGCGACGACGGCGCTTGTCGTCGGTCAGCCACCAGCGCCAGATCAGGCCGCCAATGCCAAGGAGCAGCAGGAACCAGAGGCCGTAGTGCTGCAACAGCTCGCTGGTGCCAATGAGGAAGCGGGTGGTACCCGGCAGTTGCTGGCCCATGTGTTCGAACTGGGCCACCACCTTGGGCACCACGGCGGTGAGCAGTATGGAGATGACCCCCACCGCCACCAGGGTGAGAACGATGGGATAGATCATCGCCTGCAGCAGCTTGGTGCGCATGTGCTGGCGCTGCTCTGTGTAATCGGCGAGACGGTTGAGCACCTTCTCCAGGTGACCGGACTTCTCGCCGGCCGCCACCATGGAGCGGAACAGCTGGTCGAACACATGGGGGAAGGCCCCCAGCGAATCGGCCAGGGAATACCCCTCCACCACCTTGCTGCGCACCGTCGCCACCAGGCTGCGCAGGTGGGCCTTCTCGCACTGCTCGGCGACCGCCTTGAGCGCCTCTTCGATGGTGAGACCGGCCCCCACCAGGGTCGCCAGCTGGCGGGTGATGAGGGCCAGTTCTGCGGTGGAGGCGCCACGGCGAAACAGCACGAAGCGGTTCGCCTCCCGCTTGGCCTTCTCGGTGGTCTCGTTCACCTCGAGAGGGGTCAGCCCCTGCTCGCGCAGCAACTGGCGCACCTGGCGGGCGGAATCCCCTTCCAGCACGCCGCTCTTGTTGCGCCCCTTGCCGTCGAGGGCCTTGTATTCAAATGCCGCCATCTCAGTCTTCCCGGGTCACGCGCAGCACCTCTTCGAGGCTGGTCTGCCCCTTGAGCACCTTGTCGATGCCGTCGCGGCGGATGCTGGGGGTGTGACCCCGGATCAGCCGCTCGATGGCGAGCTCGCCGCTGGCGCTGTGGATCGCCTCGCGCACCGCCTCGTCCACCACCACCAGCTCGTGGATGCCGGTCCGGCCGCGATAGCCGGTGTGGTTGCACTGCTCGCAGCCCACCGGACGCCAGATCTGCTGATCCGGCGCAAGCTCGATGCCCATGGCCAGACGCTCCTGCTCGGTGACAGGGTGCGGTGCGCGGCAATCCGGGCAGAGGGTGCGCACCAGCCGCTGGGCCAGTACCGCCAGGAGCGACGAGGAGAGCAGGAAGGGCTCAATCCCCATGTCCCGCATTCGGGTAATGGCGCCGATGGCGGTGTTGGTGTGCAGGGTCGACATCACCAGGTGACCGGTGAGGGATGCCTGCACCGCGATCTGGGCGGTCTCGAGGTCACGGATTTCCCCCACCATCACCACATCCGGATCCTGGCGCAGAATGGCGCGCAGGCCCCGGGCGAAGGTCATGTCCACCTTGCTGTTGACCTGGGTCTGGCCCACCCCTTCGAGGTCATATTCGATGGGGTCTTCGACGGTCAGGATGTTGCGATCCCGGGAGTTGATCTCCGAGAGGGCCGCATAAAGGGTGGTGGACTTGCCCGAACCGGTCGGGCCCGTCACCAGGATGATGCCGTGGGGCTTGCGAATGAGTTCGCTGATGATGTTGCGGTTGGCCAGCGTCATGCCGAGCTGCTTGAGCTCGAGGCGCACGTTGTTCTTGTCGAGCAGTCGCAATACCACCCGCTCGCCGTAGCTGGAGGGCATGGTGGAGACCCGCACGTCGACGGCGCGGCCGCCGATGCGCAGTGAGATGCGGCCATCCTGGGGCACCCGCTTCTCGGCGATGTCCATGCGCGACATGACCTTGATGCGCGACACCAGCAGGGAGGCGAGTTTGCGATGGGGGCGCAGGATCTCCCGCAGCACCCCATCGATGCGAAAACGGATCACCAGGGCCCGCTCGAAGGTCTCGATGTGGATGTCGGACGCCTCCTCTTTTATCGCCTCGCTCAACATGGCATTGATGAGGCGAATGATGGGGGCGTCGTCGTCAGCATCCAGCAGATCCTCGCTCTGGGGCAGCTCTTCGGCCAGGGCAAAGAAGTCCATCTCGTTGCCGAGATCCTCCATCAGCTGACGCGCCTCGGAGGAGTCACGCTGATAGTGGGCCATCAGGAGCGTCTCGAACTCGTCGTTGCCAAGCTGCTCCACCGCGAAGGCACAGCCCGCCACCCGCCGCACCTCCAGCAGGGTCTGGGGGGAGATCCCCTGACGACAGAGCAGCACCGGGGCACCCTGGCGCTCGGTCAGGATGGCCCCGAAGTTGCGGGCAAACGCGAACGGCAGTTCCGGCAGGGGAGCCGGCAGCTCGCTGCCATCGAGCTGATAGGCGGCCATCAGGGCTTGCTCTGCACGAAGGGCTGCTCCTGCACCTGGGCGCGCACGCCGGTGGCGGTCGCCTGCTGCTGGGCCTGCATTCTCTGGATCTGCTGCTGCACCTCGGGGGACATCATCACGTCCTGGCCATAGGCGGGCAGCACCTGGCGAGCCGGCGAGGTAGCATAGCCCTCTTCCGCAGCCCGGCTCAGCTGTTCGGCCCTGAACAGGGTGTACTTGTTGCTGGAGACCCCGGAGTAGACATTGGCGTCACGCAATATGGTCGGGCGGATGAAGACCATCAGGTTGCGCTTGGCGGTGGAGGTCTTGGAGGAACGGAACAGGTAACCCAGCACCGGAATGTCCCCGAGCAGGGGCACCTTGGAGATCTGCTCCTGGGTCTGTTCGTCCATCAGGCCGCCCAGCACCACTGTCTCGCCGCTCTTGACCAGCACGGCGTTCTTCACGGTGCGAGTATCGAAGGTGGGGCCCAGGTTGGCGGTCCCGGTCGCCTGCTTCTGTGCCACGCTGGAGACTTCCTGCTCGATGTTGAGCAGCACGGAATCTCCTTCGTTGATCTGGGGCGTCACCACCAGCTTGGTCCCCACCGTCTTGCGCTCTATGGTGTTGAACACCTGATCGCTGGTGGTGGAGCTCTGGGAGCCGCTCTGCACCGGCACTTCCTGACCGACGTTGAAGGAGGCCTCCTTGTTGTCCATGGTGACGATGCTCGGGGTGGAGAGGATGTCGTTCTTGCTGTTGGTGGAGAGCGCCGTCACCAGCGCCGCCCAGTCTCCGTGATAGAAGCCTGCCGCCATGCCGCTGAAGCTGCCCGCCAGGGATGACAGGCCGTCGGTGTTACCGTTGTCTTTGTAATCCTTGGCGGCGATGGCCAGGGAGCCGATGGGCAGACCGGTGTCGGTGAACTGGGTGCCGCCGCCATTGGTGTTGGCCCACTGCACCCCGAGGTTCATGCCGTCACCATCCGATATCTCGACGATGATGGCCTCCACCAGCACCTGGGCACGACGAATGTCGAGCTTGGCGATGACCTGCTCCAGCTCGGCCATCACGTCCGGCTGGGCGGTGATCACCAGGGCATTGGTGGTCTCGTCGGCGGAGATGGCGAGCTGGCCGCCGCCGATGCTGGCGCCGCCCGTGGCCGTGGCAGCCGCCCCGCCCTTCTTGTCGGCGGCGATGCTGGAGCTGACCCCCTTGAGGACGTCCACCAGATCCTTGGCCTTGCCATATTTCAGGTAAAAGACCCGGGTGTTGCCCTGGCTCTGCAGATCCCGGTCGAGCTGGCGCACCATCTGGATGATGCGGGCACGGGCCTTGGGCTCGCCGCTGATGACCACGGAGTTGGTGCGCTCGTCGGCCACCACCTTGGGGGAGAGCAGCAGCGAGGCGTTGCCCCCCTGATTGCTGCCATCCTTGTTGAGGTTGGTCACCAGCCGCACCATCTCGCCGGCGGAGGCGAATTTGAGCTTGATGACGTCCATGTCCTGATCCCCCGCCTTGTCCACCCGGCGAACCACCTCCACCAGGCGGTTGACCACGGCGGCGCGGCCGGTGATGAGCAGCACGTTGGAGGGCTCGTAGTGGACCACGTTGCCGCCGCCGGCGTTGTCGTTGAGCTGACGCAGCAGGGGGGCCAGTTCACGGACCGAGACATTGCGCACCGGCACGACCCGGGTCACCATCTCGTCACCCACGCCGGGGTTGGTGTCATCCACCACGGGGATGGCCGAGGTCTTGGCATCCTTGGAGCGCACTACCTTGAGCACGCCGTTGTTCATGGGCACCACGGCAAAGCCGTAAACGTCGAGCACGCTCAGGAAGAACTGGTAGTACTGCTCCTCGTTGAGCAGGTCATAGCTGCGCACGTTGATCTTGCCGCGTACCGATGGCTCTATGATGATGGTTTTGTTCAGGTTCTTGCCGACCGTGTTGATGAACTCCTCGATGTCGGCGTTCTTGAAACTGGCGGAATACTCGGTGGCCCAGGCAGAACCGGCCATCATCAAGGCTGCCGCCATGGTGGCCAGACGCCAGCCCTTCCCTTTATTTGTCATTCTTGGTGCTACTCCAATTCATTATTCTGACAAGCCGACATAGACGTCGTAGAGCTGTCCTTGCCGCTCGACGGTGACGGTCATTTCCGTGGCGCCCGCCACCTGCTGCATCGCCTGCATGGCCTGGGCGTTGTCACGCAGATCCAGGCCGTTGATGCTGACCGCCAGATCGTTGGCGACCAGTCCGAGTTGATTGAACAGTTCCGGATTGCGACCCGGGTTGAGGCGATAGCCGGTCATGCGACCGTCCACCCGGACCGGAGAAATATTGAGGTAATCGGTGATCTTGCCCGGGTTGCCCAGCAGTTCACTGCGCACGGAGGAGAGCCCCTCCTGGCGGGCCGGTTTGGGCAGGGGCTTGCCATACTCTTCCCCGTCCAGCATCAGGGTCTCGTCACGGCCGTCCCGGGCGATGATGACCCGATCGGCAAACACCTGGCGTATCCTGGCCTGGGTACCGTCGATGTAGTCCCCGATGCCGTAAGAGTTCTGTGTCCCGTTGTGGGCGATGATGGCGATGGACTTGGCGGGATCCGAGCTTGCCAGCACCCCGTTGAGCTGGGCATTGAGCTGGGTTTTCGGGGCATCCGCCGCCACCGTCTCTGCCGCCTTGTCCGCCTGGGGTTGCAGCGCCTTGCCAAAGAGAGAGAGGCGGCTGAGGTTGCCAAGATCGAGGCGATCGCCGCCACTCCCCTGCACCGAGGTGACCGAGGGTTGCCAGGGGGTCAGGGGAACGGGCTGGGCCAGTTCGTAAAGGCGCCAGGTGAGCACGGCGCACTGCTGGGCCAGCAACAGCAGCAGAAGCCAGAACAGGGGCTGGCTGAAACGGGAAAGTGGCATGGCCTTGCAGCGAGCCAGAAGGGAAGTCAACAAATCATCCCTGAACGGTAGCGTCATCTTTCTCAAAATTGTCTGGCATCCAAGTCGGTTGGCTATTGTGTACGGCAATGGACCCAGAGACAACCGACCGGATGGGACCAAGGGGTGAAAATTCAGTTTCCGTCACACCCGGATGCCCCCTGTTTCTATCCCGGGGCCCGCCTCTGGTATAATCAGGCACCTTTTCAGCCATCCCGGAGCCGATCCATGTCGAATCCAGCACAAAGCAGCACTCAGGTCCGTCTCGACAAGTGGCTGTGGGCCGCCCGCTTTTACAAGACCCGCAGTCTGGCGCGGGATCAGATCGACGGCGGCAAGGTGCACTACAACGGCCAGCGCACCAAGCCGGGCAAGGCGGTCGAGGTCGGCGCCCTGGTGCGATTCTGGCAAGGCCAGGACGAGCGGGAGGTGCGGGTGCTCGAGGTGAGCGAGCAGCGCAAATCCGCCCCGCTGGCCCAGCAACTCTATGAAGAGACAGAGGCCAGCCTGAAGAAACGGGCCGAAAACAGCGAGGCCCGCCGCTTCAACAGCCAGTTTGCCCCAAGCCCGGAGCGCCGACCTGACAAGCAGGAGCGACGCCAGCTTATCCGGGTCAAGCAATCCTAATCCGCGTCTGTGGCCCCTTTATGACGACAGGTGGAGGAATTAGTTCCTAACCACCTGTTTAACAATGTGTTTATTTTTCCCCAAGAACATCCTAGGAAACCATGATGAGTAACCAAGACCTCCTGTATCGCTATCTGTTCGAAGAGTACGAAGTGCGTGGGGAGCTGGTCCAGCTAGATCGTACCTACCGCCACATCATCGACGCCCAGAACTACCCGGTACAGGTGCAGCACCTGCTGGGCGAGCTGCTGGTTGCCACCAGCCTGCTGACCGCTACCCTCAAGTTCGAAGGCTCCATCACGGTGCAGCTGCAGGGGGACGGTCCGGTGCGTCTGGCCGTCATCAACGGCGACAACAACCAGCAATTGCGCGGCGTGGCACGCTATGAAGGGGAACTGCCGACGGACGGCAAGCTGCAAAGCCTGATCGGCAACGGCCATCTGGTCATCACCATCACCCCCGATCAGGGAGAGCGCTATCAGGGCATCATCGCCCTGGAGGCCGACACCCTGGCGGCCTGCCTGGAGCACTACTTCGCCCAGTCCGAACAACTCGCCACCCGCCTCTGGATCCGCACCGGCCACCACGAGGGCGAGCCCCGTGCGGCGGGCATCCTGCTGCAGGAGCTGCCGGCCCAGAGCGAGGATCACAGCGAAGATTTCGACCACCTGGTCCAGCTCACCACCACCATCAAGGACGAAGAGTTGTTCGGTCTGGACGCGGAAGAGATCCTCTACCGCCTCTACCACCAGGACAAGGTACGGGTGTTCGATCCCCAGGCCATCGAGTTCCGCTGCACCTGCTCCCGCGCCCGTTGCGAAGGGGCCTTGCTGCAGATAGACAAGGAGGAAGCGGTATCCATGGTGCAGGAGCTCGGCAAGATCGACATGCACTGCGATTACTGCGGCGCCCACTACGAATTCGACGGGATAGACATCGAAACCCTGTTCAGCAGGGCTCCCGGTAATGATGCAAACCAGTTACACTAATCAAAGGCAGGCAAAACCCGCCTTTAACTTAAATAACAAAAAAATACCCTATTTTATAAAGTTTGATGGCGATCGCTAAAAACTACCACCTAGGTGGTAGCATGAACGTCAGATAGAACCCTACACACCTCTGAACCCAGGAGAATACAATGACAATCGTGGTAGAACCCACCCTGGCCCAACAACTGAAGCTGGACCAATACGGTATCAAAAACAGCCAGGAAATCGTTCGCAACCCCTCCTATGAGCAGCTTTTCGCTGAAGAGACCCGCTCAGACCTTGAGGGCTTCGAACGTGGCGTCGTCACCGAGCTTGGCGCCGTCAACGTCAACACCGGCATCTTCACCGGCCGCTCCCCTAAAGATAAATATATCGTCAAAGATGCCACTACCCAGGATACTGTATGGTGGTCTGACCAGGGTAAAAACGATAACAAGGCGATTACACCGGAAGTGTGGTCACATCTGAAAGGGCTGGTCACCAAACAGCTCTCCGGCAAGCGTCTGTTCGTGGTGGACGGCTTCTGCGGCGCCAACCCGGACACCCGCTTGGCGGTGCGCATCATCACCGAGGTGGCCTGGCAGGCGCACTTCGTGAAGAACATGTTCATCCGCCCGAGCGAAGAGGAGCTGAAGACCTTCAAACCGGACTTCGTGGTGATGAACGGTGCCAAGTGCACCAACCCGAACTGGAAGGAGCAGGGTCTCAACTCAGAGAACTTCGTCGCCTTCAACATGACCGAGAAGATGCAACTCATCGGCGGCACCTGGTACGGTGGCGAGATGAAGAAGGGCATGTTCTCCATGATGAACTACTTCCTGCCCCTGCGCGGCATCGCCTCCATGCACTGCTCCGCCAACGTGGGCAAGGATGGGGACGTGGCCATCTTCTTCGGCCTCTCCGGCACCGGCAAGACCACCCTCTCCACCGATCCCAAGCGTCAGCTGATCGGCGATGACGAGCACGGCTGGGATGATCACGGCGTGTTCAACTTCGAAGGGGGCTGCTACGCCAAGACCATCAAGCTCTCCGAAGAGGCCGAGCCGGACATCTACCACGCCATCCGCCGCGATGCGCTGCTGGAGAACGTGACCGTGGCCGCCGATGGCACCATCGACTTCGACGACGGTTCCCGCACCGAGAATACCCGGGTCTCCTACCCCATCTATCACATCGACAACATCGTCAAGCCGGTCTCCAAGGCAGGTCACGCCACCAAGGTGATCTTCCTGACCGCAGACGCCTTCGGTGTGCTGCCCCCGGTCGCCAAGCTGACCAAGGAGCAGACCAAGTACCACTTCCTGTCCGGCTTCACCGCCAAACTGGCCGGTACCGAGCGCGGCATCACAGAGCCGACCCCGACCTTCTCCTCCTGCTTCGGCGCGGCTTTCCTCAGCCTGCACCCGACCAAGTACGGCCAGGAGCTGGTGAAACGGATGGAAGCGGCAGGGGCTGAAGCCTATCTGGTCAACACCGGCTGGAACGGCACCGGCAAGCGGATCTCCATCAAGGATACCCGTGGCATCATCGACGCCATCCTGGATGGTTCCATCGAGAAGGCGCCGACCAAGGTACTGCCGGTGTTCAATCTGGAAGTGCCGACCGAGCTGCCGGGCGTCAACCCCGCCATCCTGGATCCGCGAGACACTTACGCCGACCAGGCCGAGTGGGATGCCAAGGCGGCCGATCTGGCCGGGCGCTTCATCAAGAACTTCGAGCGCTTCACCGACAACGACGAAGGCAAACGCCTGGTCGCGGCAGGCCCGCAGTTGTAAGAAACGCGCCTCGCGTCTCGCAATCCCGTACCGGTCAGCCCTGCTGGCCGGTATTTTTTTGGCCGATGCGCGGCATATGGCTCCCGCCAAGCCTTGCCTTGACGGCCCTTGCGCGTTAGATTCAGCCAAACTTTATACAATATACAATTTTGCAACCTGCCCGTGACCCCAGCATGACCCCACCTTACAAGACCCGAACCCAGATGGTGATGGAGAACCTCCGCGGCCGGATATTGCGTGGCGAGTTTGCAGCGGGCGCCCCCCTGCGCCAGGACGCCATCGCCAAGGAGCTGGCGGTGAGCCGTATCCCGGTACGGGAAGCCCTGATGCAACTGGAAGCCCAGGGGCTGGTGAAGTTCGAGGCCCATCGCGGCGCCGTGGTGACCATGCTGGATGCCTCGGCCATCGAGGAGCTCTTTTATTTGCGGGCACTGCTCGAAGCCGATACCCTGTTCCACGCCGTCGACCTGATGACGGAGGAGACCTTCGCCCAGGCGCAAGCCATCCTCGCCCAGTTTGATCTGGCGCTGGAGTCTGGCACCCAGATCGAACACTGGGCCGAGTTGAATCACCGCTTTCACGCCACCCTCTACCAGGCAGCCAATCGCCCCCAGGCACTGGAACTGATCGCCCAGATCAATCTGAGCTGCGACCGCTATGTGCGTTTCGAACTGCTGTTCGCCCAGGGCGGCGTGGACAAGGCCGAGCGGGAGCACGCCCGACTCCTTGAACTGTGCCGCGCCCGGCGCAAGCACGAAGCAGTGGTACTGCTCAAGCAACACATCGAGGCGGCAGGCCAGTCGATCAGACAGATCCTGGCAAGCGGCCACCATCAATGAACACTCACATCACCACAAGCTGGCAATAACGACATGAACCATTTCGAGATTATTGAAACCCGCGTCGCCCAGGTCAGGGCCACACTGGCCACGCTGGAGCTGGACGCCTTCATCGTTCCCCACGACGACGAGCATCTGGGGGAGTACATTCCCGCCTATGCCGAGCGGCTGGACTGGATCACGGGTTTCAACGGCTCCGCCGGGCTCGCCATCATCATGGCGCATCGGGCGGCCCTGTTCATCGACGGTCGTTATACCGTGCAGGCGCGCATGCAGGCGCCGGCCGAGCTGTTCGAGTTTCTCCACCTCAATGAAGACCCCCATGTGCAGTGGCTGGCGGAGCAGTTGCCCTCAGGCTCCCGGGTCGGTTTCGATGCCCGCCTGCACAGCCTGGCCTGGTATCAGAACGCCAACGCCGTGCTGGCCGATCACGGCATCGAGCTGGTGCGCATCGACGAGAACCCCATCGATCTGCACTGGAGCGATCGTCCCGCTCCGACCAAGAGCCCTGTCATCCTCTACAGCGAGGAGCTGGCGGGCCAGTCCAGCCAGGCCAAGCGCGAAATGCTGGCCAGCGATCTGCGCAAGCGCGGGCTGGATGCGGTACTGCTGACCCAGGCCGAGCCCATCAACTGGCTGCTCAACCTGCGTGGTCGCGACGTGGAACGCCTGCCGGTGGTGCTGGGCTTTGCGGTGCTCTACGCCAACACCACCATGGATTTCTTCGTCGATACCGACAAGATCGACTGCTTCGCCTTCAGCCAGCACGTGGGGCAGGATGTCTCCGTCTACCCCATCGACAAGCTGGGTGACGTGTTGCAGCGCATCGGCGAGGATCAGCAGAAGGTGCTGGCCGACCCCAACACCGCCAACGCCTGGACCCAGCTCGTGATGGAAGAGGCGGGCGCCATTCTGGTGGCCGGCCAGGATCCCACCATGCTGCCCAAGGCGTGCAAGAACCCTGTGGAGCTGGCCGGCATGCGTGCCGCCCACCTGCGCGATGGCGTTGCCGTCACCCGCTTCCTGGCCTGGCTGGATCGCCTGATCGCCAGCGGCGAGTTCGACGGTGTGGACGAAGGCACCCTGGCAGACCAGCTGGAAGCCTTCCGCCACGAGCAGGAGCACTATGTGGAGCCGAGCTTCGACACCATCTCGGCACTCGGCCCCAACGCCGCCATGTGCCACTACCGCCACACCAACGGTACCCCGCGCGCCTTCGGCCAGGACAGCATCTATCTGGTGGACTCCGGCGCCCAGTACCTGGACGGCACCACCGACATCACCCGCACCGTCAAGGTGGGTGAGGTAACCGACGAGCACAGAGCCATGTTTACCCGGGTACTGCAGGGTCATATTGCCCTGGATCAGGCCCGCTTCCCCCGCGGCACTGCCGGCATCCAGCTCGACGTGCTGGCCCGCATGCCCCTGTGGCAAGCCGGTTACAACTACGACCATGGCACCGGACACGGAGTCGGCCACTTCCTCAGCGTGCACGAAGGCCCGCAGCGCATCGCCCCCAAGGGCAGCCAGGTGGCCCTGCAGCCGGGCATGGTGCTCTCCAACGAGCCGGGCTACTACCGGGAAGATGCCTTCGGCATCCGCTGTGAAAACCTGGTGGTGGTGACCGAGCAGGAAGCCCGCGGCGAGCTCGCCATGCTGGGCTTCGAGCGACTGACCTATGTGCCGTTCGACATCCGCCTCATCGATCGCAGCCTGCTGAGTCCGGCGGAGTTCCGCTGGATCAACGAATACCATGCGGAGGTCTACCGCCGTCTGAGCCCGCTGCTGGAGGGCGAGGATCTCGCCTGGCTGGAGCAGGCGACCAGCCTCCTCTGATGACACAGGGCCTGCGGGCCCTGTTTCTTTATCTGCGGCATGCCACAAATGCCCCCCTTGCATCGACTCCCCGCCCCTTCTACCCTGTGCCTCCTTTTTGGCTGCCCCGCAGCAGAGACCCGATGAGAGGAGCCCCGATGCACTCGTCCCCCGTATTGCGCCTTGCCACCCACGCCGACATGCACGCCATCTGGCAGATAGATGCCGATGTCTTCGGCGAGGATGTCTACCCCGGTTTCTTCTTTCGCCAGGCCATGGATCTGTGGCCGGAACTGCTGGTCGTCGCGGAGCGGGAAGGCCGGCTGATGGGCTATGCCCTGGGGGGGCTTGGTCAGAATCGGTCGCAGGGATGGCTGCTCTCCCTCGCGGTACGCCCCGAAGCGCGCGGCTTCGGCCTTGCCGAACAAATGATGTTGCAGGTGGAGCAGGGACTGCTGAAACTGGAAGTTGAGCGGGTCAGGCTGACCGTTGATCCCGCCAATCCGGCCCAGCGCCTCTACTTCAGGCTGGGTTATCAGCAGTTGGCAGAAGAGAGAGGCTACTTCGGGCCGGGCGAGGATCGCCTGCTGCTGGAAAAAGCCCTGACTTGACCATCCACCACCGGCACGGGAGCCTTCCGGCCACATAATTGGTTACACTTTGCGGGTTTAATGCGCAATCTGGTTGGCGTAAAGTGCAATTCATCACCAGATTAATCCGATGCCCGCCCAGGAGGCCCATCATGTTCAAACGTATTGCTCTCGTCACCCTGCTGGCGGCCACCACCGCCATCACCGGCTGTGCCAACAGCGACGTCTACTCCGGCGATGTCTACACCAAGGATCGCGCCAAGCAGGTACAGACCGTCAGCTATGGCACCATCCTCTCCACCCGCCCCGTCAAGATCCAGGCCGATGAAAACTCCCTGATCGGCACCATTGGCGGTGCCGTGGTCGGCGGCCTGCTCGGCAGCACCATAGGCGGCGGTCGTGGCAGTGACATCGCGGCGGCCGGTGGCGCCATCGCGGGTGCGGCGGCCGGCAAGGCGGCAGGGGACAAACTCAACCAGGTTGACGGGGTCGAGCTCGAGATCAAGAAAGAGAACGGCGAATCCATCGTGGTGGTACAAAAGGCCAGCCCCACCTTTGTGCCTGGCGCCCGGGTCCGCATGACCCAGGGCAACGGCACCATCAACGTGGCCGTGGTGAACTGATAGCGCCGCTCAAGGTGCAACTGCCATGAAAAAGGTGAGCCCGGGCTCACCTTTTTGCGCTCTGCACCACAGAGGATTCACTCCCCCAGATGCAGCCAGGCCGCGATGGACAGCTGCAGGCCCACCAGGTCGGCATGGTGGAACAGGGCATGCAGTGATGCACGATCCCCGGCCACCTGCATCATCAGACGCTGTTGCGCATGCAGGTCGGCCAGCCAGGAGGGGGGCACCGTCAGCATGCCTGCCGCCTCGGCAACCAGGGATACCCCCTCGAGCAGGGCATGCAGCGCCCGTTGTTGTTCGCCAGCATCGTCACTCTCGAGCCAGAGCTGCTCATGATACTGCCATTGCTGCATACCCAGGGTAATGCTGGCCTTCTGACCTTTACCCTCAATCCTTTGCAGGGGCTGCACGGCCAGTGGCTTGCCAAGCCCAGCCAGCCTGTATCCGCGCTGCGCCTTGGACTGGGCACCCAGCCGCAATCCTCCCAGCGCCGCCAGCTTGCTCGCCAGGGTGAACAGGGCGCGGGCATCACCGGATTTCAGCTCCAGCTCCAGCTCGTCGATCCCGGTACGCCCCAGGGCACCGGCAATCTCCCCCTGATCCCAGGCCAGCTCGATCTCGGCATCTCCGAATGCGATCAGCCAGTGGCGGCGCAGGAAATCGGTGCTGAACTGGGCCACCAGACGGCTCTGGAGTTCATCGCGCACTGCCAGACTCGGCCAGATATCGGCAGGAAAGGCAGACAGGGTCGGAACGGTGCCCTCCACCGGGGCGTTGTACTCGGGTCTGGCGTGCAATCCGCCCACGACCTGCCCCCGGCACTTGATGGTCTGCTCGGAAAAATCATCGCTGCGACGAATGCGCAACCCCATCTCGAGCCCACGCAAACCCAGATCGGGCGTGTCGAAATAGACGTTGCCAAGAGCGGCTTGATTGGAAGAGATAATCTCTAGTGAATTCAGAATGTTGGAGAGGGATTCTTGAATATTGCTGGTGACGAAAAACTTTATCTCGATCTCAGTTTGCATAGTCATTCCGGGCTGGCGGGCAACTTTGGGGGGCATGTTCAGGGTCGCGAGGATATAATGCCAGCGACAGTTCACGATTAATTCACGGTTTTATTGATGGCACAGTTCGGTTACCATGCGCCCCTCATAAAATCGTATCGAGTGTTTTTTCACCGACACAGGTTTGGCCATGCCAGTAAATACTATTTTGGGTCTTTTTGCCAAGTCCCCCATCAAGCCGCTGCAGAAGCATATCGTCAAGGTTCACGTGTGCTGCGAACAGCTCATTCCCTTCTTTGATGCCGTTGCCGAAGACCGCTGGGAAGATGCCGAGAAGATCCGGCAACAGATCGCCCAGCTGGAAAAAGAAGCGGACATCCTCAAGCGCGAAATCCGCTTGAAACTCCCCCGCGGCCTGTTCCTGCCGGTCGCCCGTACCGATCTGCTGGAGCTCTTGACCCAGCAGGACAAGATTGCCAACCGTGCCAAGGATATTTCCGGTCGCATGCTTGGCCGCAAGATGGAATTCCCCACCGAGATGCGCGCCGATTTCATGGCCTATCTCAAACGCTGTATCGATGCGACCGCCCAAGCCGAAAAAGCCATCGGAGAACTCGATGAGCTGCTCGAAACCGGCTTTAAAGGACGTGAAGTTGAAATGGTTGCCGAGATGATCCACCAGCTGGATCTCATCGAGGACGATACTGACACCATGCAGATCGGACTGCGCCAACAGCTGCAAGCCGTTGAGCACAAATACAATCCGATCGACGTTATGTTCCTCTACAAGATCCTCGAATGGGTAGGTGACCTGGCTGATCAGGCAGAGCGCGTTGGCGCCCGTCTGGAATTGATGCTGGCTCGTTCGTAATCGACTGACTGGGTAAACACTACTAATGGACATTATCGCGAATTACGGCACCACCCTGGTGCTCGTGGCGGCCTTGTTCGGCTTTTTGATGGCCTGGGGCATTGGTGCGAACGACGTCGCCAACGCCATGGGCACATCGGTCGGCACCAAGTCCCTGACCATCCGTCAGGCGATCATCATCGCCATGATCTTTGAATTTGCCGGTGCCTATCTGGCCGGTGGCGAAGTGACGGCAACCATCCGCAGCGGCATCATCGACAGCAACGCCTTTGCCGACACGCCGGATCTGCTGGTGCTCGGCATGATCGCCTCCCTGCTGGCTGCGGGTCTATGGCTGATCTTGGCCTCCTATTTCGGCTGGCCCGTCTCCACCACCCACTCCATCATCGGCGCCATCGTGGGCTTCGCCGTGGTGAGCATCGGTCCGGAAGCGGTACAGTGGAACAAGTTTGGCGGCATCGTCGGCTCTTGGATCATCACGCCGGCCATCTCGGGCATCATCGCCTACTTCATGTTCATCAGCGTGCAGAAGCTCATCTTCAACACGGACAATCCCCTGGACAACGCCAAGCGCTATGTCCCCTTCTACATGTTCCTGACGTCGCTGGTCATCTGCCTGGTCACCATCAAGAAGGGGCTGACCCACGTCGGTCTGCACCTGAGCAATGGCGAAGGCGCGCTGCTCTCCGTCGCCATCTCCATCGCGGTGGCGTTTGCCGGCTGGATCTATATCCGCGGCCAGCAGTACAACCCGAAAGATGACAGCAAGATGCACTTCGCCAACGTGGAGAAGGTGTTCGGCATCCTGATGATCATCACCGCCTGCGCCATGGCCTTCGCCCATGGCTCCAACGACGTGGCCAACGCCATCGGTCCGCTCTCTGCAGTCGCCTCCATCGTGGCGGCCGGCGGCGAGATCGGCGGCAGCTCCCACATCGCCTGGTGGATCCTGCCCCTTGGCGGCATCGGCATCGTCATCGGTCTGGCCACCATGGGCGAGAAGGTGATGGCGACCGTCGGCACCGGCATCACCCACCTGACCCCGAGCCGCGGCTTCGCCGCCCAGCTGGCCACCGCCGCCACCGTGGTGATCGCCTCCGGCACCGGTCTGCCCATCTCCACCACCCAGACCCTGGTCGGTGCCGTCATGGGCGTCGGTCTGGCACGGGGCATCGCGGCGCTGAACCTGGGCGTGCTGCGCAACATCGTGGTCTCCTGGGTCATCACCCTGCCTGCGGGCGCCATCCTGGCCATCGCCATCTTCTACGTGCTGCAGGCCTGCTTCTCCTGAGCAGCCCACGCCGCACGACAAAAAGCCCGGGTCATTGACCCGGGCTTTTTATGCTTCGCCCATATCACGCCGTCGATTGAGCGTCGATCGGCTGCGGCGTTTACTCCTCGATGAAGGTCCACTCGTCGCGCACCCGGCTGATGGCATCGAGCCGCCGCTTGGCAAGCTGCTCGCGGATTGCCTCCCCCTTGAAGCCGGCCGCCACTATCTCCTTGACCGGCACAGCCTGCGCCGCCTCCAGGGCCTGAGCGACATAGTCCGGCTGACTGTAGACCTTCTCTTCGAAGCCGGTACGACCGTGGAAGTCGGCGCGACAGGCATCGAGCAGCTGGGCAAAGCGCTCCGGTCTGCGCCAGGCATCGGCCTTGTCGAATACCTTGAGCAGGGTCGCGGGCTTGAGCTCGAAGGCAATGTGGATATGGGTGTGCAGGTCGCTCACCAGCAGCGCCAGATCGCGACACTCGTTCGGCACCCGAAAGCGCTCGCAAAAATCCCGAATGAGCGGCAACCCCTTCTGGCCATGGCCATGATGGCTCGGCCAGAAGGCGGGCGGGGTCAGCCCCTTGCCAAAGTCGTGGCAGAGGGACGCGAAGCGCACGGTCAGTTCGGGGGAGAGACGGCATGCCTGCGCCAGCACCATCATGGTGTGGATGCCGGTGTCGATCTCCGGGTGCCATCTGGCAGGGGCCGGCACACCGAACAGGGCATCGAGCTCGGGGAAGAGCGCCTTGAGTGCGCCGCATTCGCGCAGCACCTCGAAGAAGATCTGGGGTGTCGGCCCCAGCAGCACTTTTTCCAGCTCCTTCCAGACCCGCTCCGGGGTCAGGTGGGCCAGCTCTCCAGCCTCCGTCATCTCGCGCATCAGCACCAGCGTCTCGGGGGCCACCACGAACCCCTGGGCATGGAAACGGGCGGCGAAGCGCGCCACCCGCAGGATGCGCAGGGGATCTTCGGCAAAGGCCGGTGAGACATGGCGCAGCAACCGCGCCTCCAGATCCTGCACGCCGCCGTAGGGATCGTGCAGTTGCCCGTCCTCATCTTCGGCGATGGCGTTGATGGTGAGATCCCGACGCAGCAGATCCTGCTCCAGCGTCACCTCGGGGGCGGCATGGCAGACGAAGCCGGTGTAACCCTGCCCCTGCTTGCGCTCGGTGCGCGCCAGGGCGTACTCCTGCTGGGTTTTCGGGTGAAGAAAGACTGGAAAGTCTCGGCCCACTTGGGTGAATCCGAGACCCAGCATCTGCTCCACCGTGGCGCCGACCACCAGGTGATCCCTGTCACCCTGGGGCAGTCCCAACAGGCGATCCCGTACCGCCCCTCCTACCAGATAAATCTGCACGCGCACTCTCCCTCGATAAACTTGCCCCGATGATACCGCTTTTGGCCAAGAGAGACGATGTGCCCCCACCGCACCGGGCTCGTCATCACTCGGCCGGGCGGCCGCTTTCCGTCATCGTCCTGGGTGAGTCAGCCCGTGGTTCGAGCCAGCTCCCCTTATGGTATCCGGGTCTTTGACATCCCTTTTGGGAGGCTTTAACCTGCCGCCCATAACAATGGAATGGATCCTTATGTACACACAGTTCTTCGGTCTGTCGGAGCCCCCGTTCTCCATCTCGCCCAACCCCAAATACCTCTATATGAGCGAGCGTCACGGGGAGGCCCTCGCCCACCTCAACTACGGGTTGCAGGACGGTGGTGGCTTCGTGCTGCTTACCGGGGAAGTGGGTACGGGAAAGACCACCGTCTCCCGCTGTCTGCTGCAGCAATTGCCCGCCGACACCGAGATCGCCTACATCCTCAATCCCTCTCTGACCGAGCGGGATCTGCTGGCCGCCATCTGCGACGAATTCCAGTTGCCCTACGGCGAAGAGGCCAGCCTCAAGCAATTGTTCGACCTTATCCGGGATCATCTGCTGGCGAATCTGGCGGCAGGCAAGCGCAGCGTGGTGCTGGTGGATGAAGCCCAGCACCTGCTGCCCGGCGTGCTGGAGCAGTTGCGACTGCTCACCAATCTGGAGACAGACGAGAAGAAACTGCTGCAGGTGGTGCTCATCGGCCAGCCCGAGCTGCAACAGATGCTGCGCCAGCCCCTGCTGCGCCAGCTGGCGCAGCGGATCACCGCCCGCTATCACCTGCTGCCGCTGTCGCGCCAGGATGTGGATGCCTACGTCCGCTTCCGGTTGCAGGTGGCAGGCTGCGTCCAGCCCATCTTCACCCCCAGGGCCATCCAGACCCTGCATCGCCTCTCCGGGGGCATTCCCCGCCTCATCAACCTCATCTGCGACCGCGCCCTCATCGCCGCCTTCGCCCGTGGCAGCCACAAGATAGTGCACGGGGACATCAGCCAGTCCGCGTATGAGGTGAGCGGCATTCGCGACGAGGGGAGCTGGCAATCCGGCCTCACGGTCGCCCTGGTGGGCGCCCTGCTGGTCGCCACCGGCTGGTGGGGCTGGCAATTCTTTGGATTCTTCCCAGCCCGCCCCCTGGTCAAGGTCGAGGTACCGGTCAAGGTGGATGACACGCCGGAGCAGCAGGCCCAGCTGACCCGCGCCATCAATCAGGCGCTGGAGCCGGACGTCGCCATGCAGAATCTCTACAAGGTATGGGGCTACCAGGCCGAGCTGGAGGAGGCAACCTGCGACAATGCCCCCCGTGCGGGCCTGCGCTGCCAGGAGGGAGAAGCCTCCCTGACGCAATTGCAGGCTCTGCAATACCCGGCCCTCATCAGTCTCACCGACGAGACCGGCGGCCTCTATTACGCCACCCTGGTCAGCCTGGGGGCGGACAAGGCTTCCCTGCTCATCGGCAACCAGAGCTGGCAGGTGGACAGGCAGTGGCTCTCCGACGCCTGGGGCGGCAGCTACACCCTGCTCTGGCGCATGCCCAGGGGCAACGTGCCCCTGATAGCGAGCAATGCCGGGGCTGCCCAGGTGCAGTGGCTGGACAACGCCCTTAGCCGCGCCATGCAGCAACCCGATCGCAAGGTGAGCCGCTTCGATGCCACCCTCAAGAACAAGCTGCAACAGTTCCAGCGCGAGCAGGGACTGACCCCGGACGGCATCGCCGGCAGCAACACCCTGCTGCGGCTGAATGTGGCCTCCGGCGAACCCATGCCCAGGCTGGAGGATGAATCCCTGCGAGCCAGCACGCCGGTCGATCTCGACAGCGTGGCGGATGATGAGACGGATCCCATGGTCGAGGAGGCCTCCTGATGTCCACCCTGCTCAAGGCACTGCGCCGGGCCGACCAGCCCCAGTTCACCCCCCATATGCCGCTCATGGGTCTGCCCGTGAGCCAGGAAGAGGAGCCCAACCGCCGCTGGATCTGGTGGGCCCTGGTGCCCCTGGCCCTGGTGATGGGCGCCGCCGCCAACTATGGCTGGCACCTCTATCACCTCAAACCCGTGGAACAGCAGGTCGAAGTGAAGGAAGTGGTGACTCCTCCCTTCGTGCGGGTCGAACCCAGGCCCATGATCACCCGGCCGCTGCCGCCCCCCCTGCCGGAGCCAGTGGTCGCTCCAAGACCTGCCGCAACCCCGGCTGCGACTACCGCAAACCAGGGGGGACAGAGTCTGGCAGAACGGCTAATGGCCGCCCTCAACAACACGCCGCTGGTGGAAGAGAGTGCGCCCCAAGCTCAGGTCCAGACCAGTGCCATCCCCCTCGGCGCCCTGGCCCCGGCCCTGAAACAGCAGGTACCGTCCCTGACCTATGGTGCCCACAACTACTCCTCCGACCCTGCCAAGCGGGCCGTGGTGCTCAATGGACGGGAGTGGCGCGAGGGCAATGAAATCGCCTCCGGCGTCATCCTGGCAGCCATCGCCCAGGACTACATCGTCCTGCAGGTCGGCGGCCAGTATGCCAGCCTCAAGGCGCTGCAAGACTGGCGCGGCTGATCTGCCGGCATCCGGTGGCCCTCCCCCGGGAGGGTCACCGCCCATTCTGAGGGAGCCCGAGAGCTCCCCTTTTTAATCAATAACCTACACTCGACCTTTGCCATGCGCCGGGTCGGGGATCGCCCTCCTGATGGCGGGCGGACTTATCATCAGAACATGAGCACACTGTGAGCCACTCAGACAACACCACTTTCGCCACCCGCATTCTGGACTGGTACCAGATCCACGGCCGCAAGACCCTGCCCTGGCAGCAGGACAAAACCCCCTACCGGGTCTGGGTCTCCGAGATCATGCTGCAACAGACCCAGGTTGCCACTGTCATCCCCTATTACGAGCGGTTCATGGCCCGCTTCCCCGACGTGCTGGCCCTGGCCAACGCCCCCATCGACGAGGTGCTGCATCACTGGACCGGGCTTGGCTACTACGCGCGCGCGCGCAACCTGCACAAGGCTGCCCAGCAGATCCGCGATCTGCACGGCGGCCTCTTTCCGGAACAACTGGAAGAGGTGATGGCCCTGCCCGGCATCGGTCGCTCCACCGCCGGGGCCGTGCTCTCCCTTTCTCTGGGCCAGCCCCACGCCATCCTGGATGGCAACGTGAAGCGGGTACTCACCCGCTGGCTGGCGCTGGCGGGCTGGCCGGGCCAGAAGCAGGTCGAGCACGATCTCTGGGAGCTGGCGACCCGCCTCACCCCGCGCGTCGGGGTGGCCCAGTACAACCAGGCCATGATGGACATGGGGGCCACCGTCTGCACCCGCAGCAAGCCCGCCTGCGAGCGCTGCCCGGTGCAGGCCGATTGCCAGGGGCTGTCGCAGGGCAACCCCACCGCCTACCCTCACAGCAAGCCGAAGAAGAGCATTCCGGCACGCAACGGCATTATGCTGATCATCCGCCACGGCGATCAGCTGCTGCTGGAGAAGCGTCCGCCGCAAGGGATCTGGGGCGGGCTTTACTGCTTCCCGCAGGTGGAATCCCTCACCGAGGTGACCGGACGACTGCGGGAGTTGGGGCTGGAGGATGCCGCCTATCAGGAGCTCGCTGGATTTCGTCACACTTTCAGCCACTTCCACCTCGATATCCGCCCTTTGCTGATCGAAATGGCTGTTCCGCCCGCCCCCCTGCTCATGGAAGCGGATACCCGACTCTGGTATAACTTACGCCATCCTGCCGAGGTGGGATTGGCGGCGGCCACGGCCCGTCTGCTCGCCTACCCGGACTTACAACCAGACTTGCAACCACAGAGGTCAACATGAGCCGTACCGTATTTTGCCTGCGCCTGAAGAAAGAAGCGCCGGGTCTCGATTTCCAACTCTACCCCGGTGAACTCGGCAAGCGGATCTTCGACAACATCAGCAAGGAAGCCTGGACCGAGTGGCAGAAGAAGCAGGTCATGCTGATCAACGAGAAGAAGCTGAACATGATGAATCTCGAGCACCGCCAGTTGCTGGAAAAAGAGATGGTCAGCTATCTGTTCGACGCGGGTGAAGTCCAGATCGACGGCTACACCCCTCCCAGCCAGTGAGCGGGAATCGAGTCAAAGGGCCAGCGTCCCCCTGAGTCGTCGACATGCCGCAGGGTGACACCAATCCTGGCTCAGGCCAGTCAGTGACGGGCGGCCCCACCGCCCGGTTTGAGGATCTTATGGGTCGTTTTTTTGGGCTGCTGTGCGCCCTGCTGTTTCTCTCTGCCTGTTCATCCACACCCCAGACCAGCGGGAGTGGCGATGATGATCTGGTCAACGGCAAGGACGTGCGCGGTTTTGAACACATGATCAGTGCGCTCTCCCATAACGTGAACGAGATATGGGGGCGCGAGGCGCTGTTCGCGGGCAAGTTTGACTACGTCAAATACACGGATCAGTACAAGAGCCGCGCCCACATCGATTTCTCCAGCGGTCACATCATGGTGGAGACCGTCTCGGGTCTGGATCCCCGTGCCCACCTGCGTCGCGCCATCATCGAAACCCTGCTGACCCCGGACGATCCGGCAGAAGTCGACCTCTATTCCGACCGTGAGATCATGCCAGGTGGCGAGCCCTTCCTCTATGGCCAGGTGCTGGACAACCAGGGACAAGCGATCCGCTCCAGCTGGCGTGCAGAGCGTTATGCCGACTATCTGATCGCCAACGCGATGAAGAAGCGCACCCTCGGGATCCGCAACATCTTCTTCATCGACATACCCATGGTGGCCAACCACGAAGACAGGCGCGGCTACAAATACGCCAGCATCATCCGCGATGCCTCCCGCAAGTACGGGGTCGCCGAGAGTCTCATCTACGCGGTGATCAAGACCGAGAGCAGCTTCAACCCCTATGCGGTCAGCCACGCCAACGCCTATGGCCTGATGCAGGTGATCCCGGCTACCGCTGGGCGGGATGTCTATGTGAGGGTCAAGGGCAAGGATGGCCAGCCGACCAGGGAAGATCTGTTCAATCCGGCCTACAACATCGATGTGGGGACCGCCTACCTGCACCTGCTGCAGACCGTCTATCTGGCGGATATCCAGGATCCCCAGTCCCGCCGCTATGCGGTGATCTCCGCCTACAACGGTGGTGCGGGAGGGGTGCTCAACACCTTCTCCAACGATCGCAAGGCGGCCCCCGGCATGATCAACCGCCTCTCCCCCGAGGCCGTCTATCAGGTGCTGACCGAACAGCATCCCAAGGCAGAGGCTCGCCGCTATCTCTACAAGGTCAATCAGGCCGAGAAGGGGTTCAAGCGAACCGTCGCAAGCCGGGCTGGCTGATGGCATGCAAGAAGGGCGCTCCTGGAGCGCCCTTCCCATTTACTGTGGCCTGAAAACTTACTTGGCGATGAAGCCACCCTTGCTCAGGGGCGCTGCCCCCACCTTCTCCAGGTGTTCCACCTCGACTTCGGTCTTGTTCCAGCTGTGGTCCACCTCGCCGCGCACGCGGATCAGATCGTCAGGGCCCACCTCGGTACCGCGCCACACGTCACCATCCACCTCCACTTCCACCTCGCCGCTGTCGTCACGGAACAGGTAGTTTTCGCCACCCAGGTGTTTGACCAGTTTGCCTTCCAGGGTCACCCACTGATCATCGGCCACGCCTTTCAACTGGGCGACCGATACCTTGTTCTGCTCCTTGGGGCCGGTGTAGGCCGCCATGGCGAAGGAAGAGACGGACATCAGGGCCACCAGGGCGATTGCTTTTGCATTGTTCATTTCATGCTCCTGTCTTTGCGGTATGAGGGCATCTTGCCCGGGGGCGCGTGAAACAAACGTGAAGCCTCCCCATTCAGGGAGGAGTGATGTGATCGCAAGCGATTAAATGGCCACGGCATGCTGCAATGATGTATTCGAGTGGATACCTTTTCACCTGGCCATGCGGGTTCCCAGCCCGCCGCCATCGAGGAACAGCCCGCAGGCCCGCCCTGCCCCATCCATGAGAACAGCTACATGAACAAATGGCTTTTGTGTTTATTGGGACTCTTCGCCCTCACGGCCCATGCCGCCGAGACGCGTCCCCCCTTCTCCCGCATCGTGATGTTCGGCGACAGCCTCTCCGATACCGGCAAGATGTACGACAAGATGCGCGGTTACCTCCCCTCCAGCCCGCCCTACCATCAGGGCCGCTTCTCCAACGGCCCGGTCTGGCTGGAGCAGCTCAACCAGCACTTCCCGGGCCTCGCCATCGCCAACGAGGCGGAAGGGGGCGCCACTGCCGTGGCCTACAACAAGATCTCCTGGAATCCCAAGTATCAGGTCATCAACAACCTGGACTACGAGGTGACCCAGTTCCTGCAAAAGGATGGCTTCAAGCCCGACGATCTGGTGATCCTCTGGGTCGGTGCCAACGATTACCTGGCCTATGGCTGGAACACCGAGCAGGATGCCAAGCGGGTGCGCGACGCCATCAGCGATGCGGCCAACCGCATGGTATTGAACGGTGCCAGGCAGATTCTGTTGTTCAACCTGCCTGATCTGGGCCAGAACCCCTCGGCCCGCAGCCAGAAAGTGGTCGAGGCAGCCAGCCATGTCTCCGCCTACCACAACCAGCTGCTGCTGAACCTGGCACGCCAGCTGGCCCCCACCGGCATGGTGAAATTGTTCGAGATCGACAAGCAGTTCGCCGAGATGCTGCGCGAGCCGCAGAACTTCGGCCTGAGCGACACCGAACACGCCTGCTATGGCGGCGGCTATGTGTGGAAGCCGTTTGCCTCCCGCAGCGCCGCCACCGACAGTCGGCTGGCCCCCTTCAATCCCGAGGAGCGCCTTGCCATCGCCGGCAACCCCCTGCTGGCTCAGGCCGTCGCAACGCCCATGGCGCGCCGCAGTGCGGGCGAGCTGAACTGTGAAGGCAAGATGTTCTGGGACCAGGTCCACCCCACCACAGTGGTACACGCCGCCCTGAGCGAGCGGGCTGCCGCCTTCATCGAACAGGAGTACGAATTCCTCCCTCGATAACGGAGGCCATCCTGCCAGGGCCGGCGCTTCGCCGGCCCTCTTGCCGACAAGGGCAAGCAACCCCATATGACACCCATCACAGATTCGAGTCACGGTTCCCCGGCGGTCTTCTGTCTCCACTATGATGCAGATGGATATCACAATATGTTTTATATCAGTTGCTTGTAGATCGAGAAAAGCGAGCTACGTTTAAACGTGTTGTGGTCGAACACAGGCCCAACCCACGAGGCGAGGCGACATGAATTCGCGCTCCCCACACACAAGATTGCAGAGGCATCTATGAACAAAACACTGATTACCTTGCTGGTTTCAGGCTTGCTTGCGGCCAACGCCCAGGCAGCCGGACAAGACAACACCTGGTATGGCGGTGCCAAACTGGGTTGGTCCAACTTCTACGGTGTCGATGAAAGCAACGCCATCGCCATCACCGACAAAGACGACGATGAAGTCGGCGCCGGTGCGTTCGCCGGTTACCAGATCAACCAGAATCTGGGTGTCGAACTCGGTTATGACTACCTTGGCAAGCTCAAGTACAGCGGCACCCGCAATGGCGCGGCCTTCAATGACTCCGTGCAAGCCCAGCTGGCCCAGCTCACGCTGAAACTGGGCTTCCCGGTTGCGGACAATCTGGACCTTTACGGCCGTGTCGGGGGCGGCTATGGCTGGACCGACAGCGATCAGCTGGAAAACGACAGCCGCTTCACCTTCGTCGGCGCGCTCGGTGCGGAGTATGCCCTGAGCCTGGATTGGGCAGCCCGCCTCGAATACCAGTACAGCACCCCGTATGGCAGCCGTGACGATACCGGCCTGCGCATGGACAACGGCCTGCTCTCCCTGGCCGCCGTCTACCGCTTCGGTCAGGTTGCACCGGCTCTGCCGGTCGCAGCTCCCGCCCCCGCGCCCGAGCCCGTGATGGTCGACAAGCAGTTCACCCTGAGCTCGGACGTGCTGTTTGACTTCAACAAGGCCACCCTCAAACCCCAGGCCGGGCAGGCGCTGGATACCCTCTACAGCCAGATTGAAGAGGCCAGGCCCAAAGACGGGTCGGCCACCGTCATCGGCTATACCGACCGCATCGGTTCCGAGGCCTACAACCAGAAGTTGTCCGAGCAGCGTGCCCGGACCGTGGCCGATTACCTGATTGGCAAGGGCCTGCCTGCCGGCAAGGTCAATGTGGAAGGGCGTGGCAAGCAGTCTCCCGTCACCGGCGACAGCTGCACCAGCAAATCCAAGCGCGAGCTGATCGTCTGCCTGGCCCCGGATCGCCGGGTAGAGGTCAAGGTACAGGGCGTCTCGGAAGTACAGCAATAACGACGACCCCAAACAAAACGGGAGGCCATGGCCTCCCGTCTTTTTTTATGCTTCCTCAGCTGCGCGTGCGCACATCCGCCGCAATCTGATCGAGCAACAGTTGCCAGCCCTGCCCCAGCTCGTTCACCAGGGCGCCATACCCATCGGCAGGCAGCACCCGCTCCTGCTGGAAGGGAACATCTCTCAACACGACCCCCTCCTCCGTCAGCAGGCGCCAGCGACCGCTAAGCAGGGCGCGGCCGTCGTGCCGCCCCTGGAAACGCTCGACCGAGATGCTCAGGACAGGCCCCTTGCGGGCCCCGTCCTGACGCACCACCCAGCCAGGCAAGCGACTGGAGAGGCCATTGAGGGTCAACTGGTTCAACTGGGCATCGAGGGAACCTGCCCAGCGATGGTACTCGGCAAAGTGCAGCTCCTTGCCCTCCAGCTGATAGACCAGGCTCATCCGGTCAAGCTGACCGGACAGGGCGACGGGGCGCAGCACCAACTGGTGCTGCGGCTGCGCCGTGGTGACACTCGACGGCGCCGTGTCGGCATCCAGCGAATAGTAATGCAGCGTCGTCGGCGCACTGCCACATCCCGCCAGCAGGCCCAGCAAGGCCAGCGTCATCATCCGTTTTTTCATCATTTTCCTCGCTTGGGCTCGGGATCCCGCGGACGAGCGCGGTCAAAGATCAGTGAACTCGGCTGCTCGTTCAGTGAATGGACCAGAGGTTGCAACTCGCTCATCAGCTGGTTGAGGGATTGCACCGACTGGCGCAGTTCCTGATTGGTCTGGGAACCGGCATCATAGGTCTGCAACGTCTCCTGCAACTGCTTGAGGCTCTGGTTGAGGGAGGCCGGCAACTGCTGGGTCGACTGCTGACCAGTAAACTGCTCCAGATTCGCACTCACGGCACTGACATGCTTGAGCGTCTTGTCCAGCGTCATCAGGGTGCTGTTGACCTGAGTGAGGGTGGTGGCCATGTCCATGTCGACGAACTTGTCGAGGATGAGGTTCACCTTGCGCTCGATCTGATCCAGCCCGGCCTGGGCGGTCGGGAAGACCTGATAGCCCGCCATCTTGAGCGGCTGATAGACTGGCGCATCCGGATAGAAGTTCAGATCGATCACCTTGCCCCCCGTCAGCAGGCTGGCGGTCTTGAGGCTGGCCCTCAGCCCTTCCTTGAACTGCTTGTTGAACAGGGCCCGCCACTGCTCCTTCTCCGCATTGGCATAACGGTGGGAGAGACGCTGCACCTCGATCCGCGCCAGCACCGGGATCTGCCGGCTCTTGAACAGCTGGACGCCCTTGTCGTCGATGAGATAGGGAGCCGAGATGACGGTACCGACCCGGATGCCGCGATATTGTACCGCCGCGCCGGGATGCAGCCCGCCCACATCATTGTCGAACAGGAAGACATAGTCGATGAACTGATCCAGGCTACCGGCCAGCACGCTCTCCTCGTCCTTGAACAGCACGAACTCGTCGTTCTGTTTCACCGGTTCCCCTGGCAACCAGCCGGGAGGCAGCCCCATGGTGATGCCGCCGTTGATCAGGCTCTCCAGCGAGTCCATCTTCACCTTCATCCCCTCGCTGCTCATGGAGACCTCGAAGCCGGGCGTCAACCAGAACCGGGAGTTGCTGCTCACCAGGACGTCATAAGGCGCGTTGATGAACAGCTGGTACTGCATCTCGCTCTTCTCGGGCAGGAACTTGGCCTCTTCGACCTGGCCGATGGTGAATCCCTGATAGCTGATGGGGGAACCCGCGCCCAGCGCGTTGGCATCCCGGCTGGACAGGGAGAGCCGCAATCCCTTGGCATCCAGGGATGCCAGGGGTGGCCTGTCCAGCATGGCGTATTCGCTTCGCGCCCTGCCCTTCTTGCCGGGAGAAAGCTCGATATAGGCACCGGAGAGCAAGGTGCCAAGACCGGAAACGCCCTCACGCCCGACCCTGGGCTTGACCACCCAGAACTGGCTGTCTTTCTTGAGCATGCCGGCGGCGGCATTGGTCAGGCGAGCCTTGAGCACGGCATGGCTGTAATCCTCGCTGAGCTCCACCGTCTCGATACGGCCCACCTCCACTTCACGAGAACGGATCACCGTCTTGCCCGCCACTATGCCCTCGGCGGTCGCCACCGTCAGGGTGAAGCTCGGCCCTTGTGAATACCAGTGCTGGAACAGCATCCAGGCGCCGATGAAGAGCGCCAGCAAAGGCACCATCCAGATAGCGGCAGCCGAACTCATGAAATCAGAGCCCGGTTTCCACCTTGTCTTACGCTCACTCACGTTCGCGTTCTCCTTGTTGTAAATCCCAGATCAGGCGGGAATCGAAACTCATGGCAGCCACCATGGTGACCAGTACGACCCCGGCAAAGGCGACGGCCGCAGGGCCAGGGTAGATGGTCATCAGATTGTCGAGCCGGATGAGACCGGCCAGGATGGCCACCACGAAGACGTCGATCATCGACCAGCGCCCCACAAATTCGGTCATGCGATAGAGTTTTAGCTTGCCGAGGGGAGATGTCCCCTGGCCGCGCTGCACCACGTAGCAGAGCCACAGCAGCGCCAGGATCTTCACCAGCGGCACCACCACGCTCGCGAAGAAGATGACGGCGGCAATGGGGTAGGAGCCCATGGCCCACAGCAGCACCACCCCGCCCATGATGGTCGAGGGGCTGTCATCCCCCAGGAACACGGTGTCCATGATGGGATACAGGTTGGCTGGGACATAGAGGATCACCGAGGTGATCAGCAGGGCCCAGGTGCGGTTCAGACCACCCGGCTTGCGGCTGTGCAGGTGATCCCCGCAGCGAACGCAACTATGGGCATCTTGCTCGTTCAGGGCGCCGCAGATGTGACAGCCCACCAGACCGCACGACAGGGCGCTCTCCTCGGGATCCAGCTCCCTAGCCGCCGTCGGGCCGAACAGCCGCTGCCACAGCCACATCCGATCCAGAGAGGAGATCATCTTGATGAGCAGCAGGGTGTAGCCAACGAAGGCCCAGAACGACAGCCCCATCTTGATGTCGGCCATCCCCATCAGCTTGACCAGAGAGATGAGCACCCCGATGAGGAAGACGTCCACCATCAGCCAGGGCTTGATCCGGCACAACAGGCGGCCAAGGGAGCGCAGGGCCTTGCTGTGCAGATCCTTGTCCAGGCGCCACAGCACCAGCATGATGGAACCGATATAGACCAGCGGCAACCCGATCAGGGTAATGCTCAGCACGGCCCCGAGGAACAGGTAGCCTTGATCCACCAGGGTGGTGATGCACTGCAGGAAGGTCATCTCCTGCCCCACCCCCTTGGCCGAGAACGACATGAAGGTAAAGGCGTTGGAGAGCACGAACATGATGATGGCCGCAAAGCCATAGGCGATGGGCCTGCGCTCCTGCTCCGGCAGATGACGAGTCAGGGTATGGCCGCAGCGCGGACAACTGCTCGTCTCCCCCACGGCCAGCTCGGTGGCCGGCACCAGCAGGTCACACTCTTCGCAGGCGGTCGCGTCATGGGTATAGGTGGGTGGATGTTGGTGTGAAACCGGATGCAAGATAAGACCCCAGCATGAGGCCCGCCACGGGGCCAGAGCCGCCAATTATTGCAGCAGCGGCCCCTGCCGACCAGCCCTGTCGTTATCCATCCTGCCCGGGAGTGAGAATGACTTTGACAAGGCAGTGACCATTTAGCACAATCAAACGCCACTTTTTTTCCGCGGGACAATAATTTATGACAACTGAATCCCCAAGCTACTCCACTATCGAGCAGGCCTTCTCCCTCGGGAACGGGCAAGATTCTGCCCTCAACTGGTTGCGCAAAAACCGTAGCCAGGTCGCCATCTTCCTGGTGAGCGGCATCAAGCTGGAGGGGACCATCAGCGGTTTTGACCAGTACAGCGTGCTGTTGACCGATGCCCATGGCAATCAGCAACTGGTCTACAAGGCCAAGATTTCCACCATTGCCATGCACTCCGGCCGTCCTGCCGTCAGCATCCAGCGAGCCCGCAAGCCACGGGTTTCCATGGCGCCTCGCCCCCATGGCGCCCCCAGCCGTTATGACGACAACCAGGGTGGTGGCAGCGAGCAGTAAATCTCGCCCCCGCCCATCCTGATGGTGTCGCTGCGTCAGCCAGTGACATTTGCTCCCCACTCTCATGTTTTGCCTGTCCCGTATGAGAGTGGGGCTTCTCTCCCGAGCCGGTTGTTGACCCGCTCGTCTTCGTCACTCAGCAGGTCAACCCGACCGGTTTTCCCTCTCTGACCATGCAAACCTGCATGCCGGCCGCTTCACCGGCCTGTGCGCCTATGCCCGTGTCCTCGAACACCAGACATTGACCGGGCTCGACACCCAGGCGTCGCGCCACCAGCAGGAAGGTGTCTGGATGGGGTTTGTGCAGCTCCACGTCGTCGGCGGTAACCACCACGGGGAAATACCGATCCAGCCCTGTGTTGCGCAGCACCGCTTCGGCATTGATACGGGGGGAGCCTGTCCCTATGCCCATGGGGATCCGGCCGTGATAGCGTTCCACCAGATCCAGCATGGCCGGGAAGGGGGTGGCCTTGTGCAGGTTGGCGACATAGTGTTCGGTCTTGCAGCGTGTCACCACCAGGGGATCCAGCGCGATCTGCTGCACTTCGGCCACCAGCAGGGCTATCTTGCGGCTGGGCATGCCTCCCAGCTCATAAAACCAGTCGGCGTCGAACCGAAAGCCAAACTCGCGGGCGGTGTGCTCCCAGGCGGCCAGGTGCAAGGGCATGGAGTCCACCAGAGTGCCGTCGAGGTCGAAAACCAGGCCTTGAAATCCGGATAGGGTCATGGTGCAGGATCTGTCTGTGAAAAATGGGCCCCCATTCTAGCCAGAGCGCGGGCGCATCGCCATGCGCCAGATGGCGAGAAACGCTTGCCACCTCATTTATACAGGGCGATGCCAGGAGGCAGCCCCCACGCAGGTGTCAGCGATAGGCCAGGGTACAGGCCCGCCCTTGGGATTTGGCGTGATAGAGTGCCTGATCCGCCTGCTCGGTCAGGGTTTGCCACTCCTTGTCCGATGACGGGACCAGATAGCTGAACCCGATGCTGACGGTGAGTGTCGCAGCCACCCGGGAGGCCGGATGGGGAATTTGCAAGGCGTCAAGGCCGTGGTGGATCTGCTCCGCCAGCCGCTCCGCCTCTCCCGGCTGCGGTGAACACAGCAGGATGACAAACTCCTCCCCCCCATAGCGGGCCACCAGGTTGGTGCGCCGCCGCTCGGTGTCCTGCAGCAGTGCCGCCACCCGCTGCAGGCACTGATCCCCCTTGCCGTGGCCGAAGTGATCGTTGTAGGACTTGAACTCGTCCACATCGATCATCAGCACCGCCAGCACCCCCTGATGGCGGCGAGCCCGCTCCCACTCCCGTTCCATGGTGATGTCCCATTGGCGGCGGTTGGCGATGCCAGTCAGGGGATCTTCCAGAGACAGCAGAGAGAGGCGCCGGTTGGCCTCCTCCAGCGCCCGGTTGGTATCGGCCAGTTGCCGGGTCCGCTCCTGCACCCTCAGCTCCAGCTCCCGATTGAAGCGCTCAAGCTTCTCCTGGGTGCGCTGTCGGATCAGCAACTGGGAGAGAACGGCGGCATACTGCTTGAAGATCTCGCTCTGATACGCCTTGAGGGGGCGCCGCCAGAGCAGGTTGTCGGCGGCGATCCAGCCGATGGGGGTACTCCCGTCCCAGAGCGACACCATGGCGTTCCAGCCGCGACCCACCTCCTGCTTCTCGTAATAGAGAGGCGTGTCCTCCAGCACCAGGACATAGTCCTTGCGACGCAGCGCCTCCTGCACCGTGGGGTGATCCGGAATGGGGCTGATGAAATGGCGCTCGTCGATGAGCTCACCCGCCTCGTTGGTACCCCAGGTACCGTGCATGGTCTTGAATTCACTGTCAGTCAGGAAGATGGCGATGCGATCGAACTGCAACTCCTGGCGGGCCAGTGCCACCGCGTCGTGCAGCAGACGATCCTCGCTCTCGCAGCGGGAGAGCTTGACCCCCACCTGATGCAGCGCCTGCAGCATGCTGAGGAAAGAGTCCTGCAGGGCCTGGCTGCGCACGAGGTCTGCCTGGGTGTGGAGCCGCTGATCCCGCTCCAGATCCACCTGTCCCGCGAGTCGCCGACTCTCGAGCTCGGCGGCGAGATAATGCATGAGCAGCTGGATGCTCTGCTGCTGGCGTCTTGGCAGGCGATCGAGACGACGGCGGGTTTCCAGATAGACCACGGCCTCCAGCCCCTTGTGACGCTTGAGGGGGAAGCTGGCGCGCAGGCGCGGGATCTCGGGTTCGACGCTCTCCCGCTCCCAGATGGCACGGGTCGGCGCGATGGGCTCCACCAGCAACTGGCCGAGCGCAAGGGAACGTTCGATGAAGAGGATGGGCAATTCGAGGGAAGAGAGGATGTCGGCGCTCAGGCAGAGCAGACCCTGTTCCGGGCGATAGTGATAGAGCTGGGGCGTCGGAGCACGCAGCCACAGATAGATCTGTTCAGCCTCTGTTTTTTCCCTGACCGCAGACAAGGTCACTTCACAGAGATGTTCAAAACTGGTGAAGTGCTCCGGATCCCATTCTTCCATGCCAAATCATCCTTGGTTGTATCCAAGCGAGTATATCGGCAAAGCCCGGCCATTAATTGACCGGGCAATCAAAAGCGAGATCCAGAGCCCAGTTTTTACAACA
The DNA here is from genome assembly GCF_040908465.1 of Aeromonas sp. R10-1. Classification (NCBI taxonomy): domain Bacteria; kingdom Pseudomonadati; phylum Pseudomonadota; class Gammaproteobacteria; order Aeromonadales; family Aeromonadaceae; genus Aeromonas; species Aeromonas sp. R10-1. Next base: position 109,358 of record NZ_JBFODT010000039.1, on the reverse strand, counting down.
GATTCAATGCTTGCATGGCACTGCGGATGCGCTCGCGGGTGGCCTCGGAGAGCGGCATCACCGGCAGACGGCACTCTTCGCTGCACAGACCCAGCAGAGAGACCGCATACTTGGCCCCTGCGGGGCTCGGCTCGGCGAACATGGCCTGGTGCAGCGGAATGAGCTTGTCCTGCAATTCGCGGGCAGCTTGCCACTCACCGGCCAGCGCCAGGTTCTGCACCTCGGCCACCAGCTTGGGGGCCACGTTGGCCGTCACCGAGATGCAACCCTGGCCACCACCGATGTTGTAGGCCACGGCGGTGGCATCTTCACCGGAGAGCCAGGCAAACGGCTTCTTGATGAGCTGGCGTTCAACCCAGGGGCGGGCCAGATCACCGGTGGCATCCTTCACGCCGGCAATGCGCGGCAACTCGGCCAGACGGGCCAGGGTCGCCGGCTGCACGTCAACGATGGCGCGGGGCGGAATGTTGTAGACGATGATGGGTTTGGTGGTGGCGTCGTGCACCGCCTTGAAGTGGTGGTAGAGCCCTTCCTGATTGGGGCGGTTGTAGTAACCGGCCACATGCAGGGTGGCATCCGCCCCCATCTGCTCGGCATAGCGGGTGTATTCAATGGCTTCAACCGGGTTGTTGGAGCCTGCACCTGCGATCACGGGAATGCGCCCGGCCACCAGCTTGACCACCAGCTCCACCACGCGGCAATGCTCATCGTGGGTCAGGGTCGGGCTCTCCCCGGTCGTGCCGACCGGCACTATGCCATGGGTTCCCTGCTCTATGTGCCACTCCACCAGGCGAGCCAGTGCGGCCTCGTCCAGCTGGCCCTGTCGAAATGGGGTGATCAGGGCAACTATCGAACCTTGAAACATGGGATTTCCTTCTCCTAAACAGATGGATTGGTCAATAAAAAGCCCCGGTACGGGAGTCGCTACCGGGGCTTGAATCGTCTCAGGGATGAGAGGTTACGCGCGCACGCCAGCAGGCCCGATTGTCAGGCTGTGTTTATGCTTTCGTTTCGATACGCATGACCGCATTGCATCATCTCTGGGTAAATAGGCGTCTGGGCATATTTCGGGAACACGGCATAAATGTCAAGGCGAAAGCGGCCATGTATAATGGCCGCCCAAAAATGCGTGGAGAGACCCAATGAGCCGTCCTGTCAGTGCCGTCAGTCAGATGCTGGAACGTAACCAAGCCCTCTTTGTCGGCAAGCGGCTGTTGGTGTGCGGTGCCCTGGAGGATGATTATCCTCGTCAACTGGCCGAGCTGGCACAAAGCCTGACCGTCTTCACCACGGATTACTGCTATTACCGCACCCAGCAGGCCGTTCTGGGAGACGCCATCCTGTTCGATCACCAGCTGGGTGGCGCCCCCCGATTCGATGCCCTGCTGCTGCTGATGCCCAAGGCCAAGGCCGAGGCGCAATACCTGCTGGCCATGATGACGCCGCTGCTCGAAAGCGGGGCCGACCTGTTCCTCGCCGGCGAGAACCGGGGCGGCATCAACGGGGCCGACAAGCTGCTGGCACCTTATGGCGAGAAACCGATCAAGCGCGACTCTGCGCGCCGCTGCTCTCTCTATCACGGCACGCTCGACAAACCGGTCGTCCCCTTCGAGCTGGACGCCTGGTTCAGTCGCTATGAGTGCCAGGCGGGCGACACCACCCTGACCGTCATGGCCCTGCCCGGGGTCTTCAGTGCAGACGGCCTGGATCTCGGCACCCAGATGCTGCTGGCGAGCCTCCCCCCCGTGACGGGCAAGCTGCTCGACTTTGGCTGCGGCGCCGGCGTCATAGGTTCCGTGCTGGCCAAGCGCAACCCGGCCCTGGCTGTCACCATGGTGGATATCAATGCCCTGGCACTGGAGTCCAGCCGCCGAACCCTGGCGGTCAACGGTCTGAGCGGACGTGTCCATGCCTCCGATGTCTATTCCGACATTGCCGAAACATTCCAACAGATTGTCTCGAATCCCCCCTTCCATGCCGGGCTCAAGACCTTCTACGCCGCCACCGAAACCTTCCTGGCAAAGGCACCTGAGTACCTGACCGCAAATGGCGCCCTGACCATAGTCGCCAATGCCTTCCTGCGATACCAGCCTATACTGGATGCGCACTTCAAACAGACCGAGGTGATCGCGGGCGATACCAAATTCAAGGTGTATCTGAGCAAAGCTTAAAGAAGTGCAACGGTTGTAATAAAACAAGTAGAGAGTGCCAGACGGGATCTGTTAAGGTACCAAGAAAACGTTTACCACCCCTTTAGGGGTGTTTTTTTCGCAGCAACATGAAAACCTTTTCAACATCATGATCTCAGGGAGAGAACGACGATGGCAGGCATACTCACCATGATACTGGCAGGCGGTGAAGGTACCCGACTGCAACCGCTGACCACCACCCGCAGCAAACCCTCCGTGCCCTTTGGCGGCAGTTACCGGTTGATCGACTTCGTGCTCAACAACTTCGTCAACGCCGACTTCCTGCGCATCTATGTACTCACCCAGTTCAAGTCCCAGTCCCTTTATCTGCACATGAAGAAGGGCTGGAACATCGTCGGCATCACGGATCGCTTCATCGACCCCATTCCGGCCCAGATGCGAATGGGCAAACGCTGGTATGACGGCACCGCAGACGCCATTTACCAGAACCTGCGCTTCATCGAGATCTCCGACCCCGAACACGTCTGCATCTTCGGCTCCGATCACATCTACAAGATGGACGTGAGCCAGATGGTGAGCTTCCACAAGCAGAAAGCGGCCGCCCTGACCGTCGCGGCACTGCGCATGCCCATCGAGGAAGCAAGCGCCTTCGGGGTGATCGAGGTGGATCAGGAAGGGCGCATGATTGGCTTTGAAGAAAAGCCCCGTCACCCGAAACACATCCCCGGCGACCCCACCCAGGCCCTGGTCTCCATGGGCAACTACATCTTCGAGACAGAGGCCCTCTATCGGGAGCTCAAGCGGGATGCCGCCGAGGAGAACTCCAGTCACGATTTCGGCAAGGACATCATTCCCAGCCTGTTCCCCCGTGCCCCCGTCTATGTCTACGACTACAGCACCAACGTGATCCCGGGCGAGAAGCCCAATGTCTACTGGCGCGATGTGGGGACGCTCGACTCTTACTGGCAGGCGCACATGGACCTGGTGGCCGACGATGCCCCCTTCTCTCTCTACAATCGCAAGTGGCCGCTGCACACCCATTACCCGCCCCTGCCCCCCGCCACCTTCATCGATACCGACGACTGCAAGGTCAAGATCGCCAACTCCCTGATCTCCGGTGGCTGCTTCATTCAGGGCAGCCAGATCCAGCGATCCATACTGGGATTTCGCTGCAACGTAGGCCCCTGCAGCCACATCAGTGAATCCGTGCTGCTGGGGGATGTGAAAATCGGCGAAGGTTGCTCCATTCGCCGCGCCATCATCGACAAAAACGTTGAAATTGCACCCGGCACCGTGATCGGTGAGAATCTGGACCATGACAGAGAGCGGTTTACCGTATCCGAAGGCGGTATCGTCGTGGTACCTAAGGGAGCAAGAGTTGGCTATTAACCCACTGAAAATCCTGTTTGTAGCCTCGGAGGTTGAGGGGCTGGTGAAGACCGGGGGCCTGGCAGATGTGGCCAAGGCCCTGCCGCAGCATCTCGCCCGTCAGGGGCACGATGTGCGCATCATTATGCCCTTCTACAAGACCATCAAGCGCCGGGACGAGGCCACCCTCCTCGCCTCGCGCTGGCTCCCCACCCCCCAGGATCGCAGTGATATCAGCTATCGCATCCATCAGCTGGAACTGGACGGGATCTGCGTCTATCTGCTCGATTGCCCGCACTATTTCGACCGCCCCCAGCTCTATGCCGAGAACAACCAGGCCTATCCCGACAACGGTGAACGCTTTGCCTTTCTGGCCGCGGCGGCCCTGCATGCGTGCGAACAGCTGGGTTTCGCTCCCGACATCGCCCACTGCAACGACTGGCACACCGGTCTGCTGCCGCTGCTGCTGAAAACCCGTCATGCCCACAACCCCTTCTTCCAGCGCACCCGGTCGGTCATCAGCATTCACAACGCGGCCTTTCAGGGCGTGTTCGATCGCCAGCAGTTCTGGGCCGTGCCGGAAATCCACGACTACGAGCAGCGCATCAACTACGACTATGGTCACATCAATCTGCTCAAGTGCGGTGTGCTCTACGCAGACAAGATCAATGCGGTCAGCCCCAACTACGCCAGCGAGCTGCTGACGCACCTGGGCGCTCACGGCATGGCCAGCGTATTCCAGCAGCGGGCAGCGGACCTGCGTGGCATCCTCAACGGCTGTGACTATCAGGACTGGGATCCCGCCTTCGATCCCCTGTTGCCCGCCACCTATGATGCCGACAACCTGGATGGCAAACACACCTGCAAGCGCATCCTGCAGCAGGAAACGGGGCTCCCCGTCGGCAACCTCCCCATCTATGGCATGGTGTGTCGACTGACCGAGCAGAAAGGAGTACACCTGCTCATCCCTGCGCTGGACAAGTTCTTACAGCATCAGGTCCAGGTGGTAATTGTGGGCTCCGGTGATCCCTCTCTCGCCGCCCAGTTGCAAAGCATTGCCCAGCAGCATCCCGACAAGTTTGCCTTCATCAATGCCTATGACGACCGTCTAGCCCACCTGGTGGAGGCCGGCGCCGACTTCTTCCTGATGCCTTCTCTGTTCGAGCCATGCGGGCTCAACCAGATGTACAGTCTGGCCTATGGCACCCTGCCCCTGGTGCGGGCCGTCGGCGGATTGAAAGATACCGTCGTGGACTGGGATGCCGACCCGACGCACGCGACAGGTTTCTGCTTCAACGATCCCACTGCCAGCACCTTGCTCGATGCCATGCGCCGCAGCCTGCTCCATTATCTGCAGGAACCGGCACGTTTTGCCCGTGTGCAGCACCACGCCATGAACACCCGCTTCGACTGGGCAGACTCCGTCATCCTGTACGAACAGATGTATCAGGATGCGCTGGCCACCACCTGACGCCGATTGCTGAAGTTTTGTGCCCTTGGCACGCCTTTATCCGTCAACAGCGAAAAAAGTCCCCTTTGGCTGTTGACGCCCCCCCAAAACTCTATAGAATCCCCCACCGCAGTGATGCGAAGGTGGCGGAATTGGTAGACGCGCTAGCTTCAGGTGTTAGTGTCCCACGGATGTGAGGGTTCGAGTCCCTCTCTTCGCACCATATTGCAACATGCTCTTATCAGACGGCATGTAAATTCAGACTGATAACCCGATGTGCGAAGGTGGCGGAATTGGTAGACGCGCTAGCTTCAGGTGTTAGTGCCCCCCGGGTGTGAGGGTTCGAGTCCCTCTCTTCGCACCATGCTTTTGTCAGACAGCATGTAAATCCAGACTGATAACCCGATGTGCGAAGGTGGCGGAATTGGTAGACGCGCTAGCTTCAGGTGTTAGTGCCCCCCGGGTGTGAGGGTTCGAGTCCCTCTCTTCGCACCATGCTTCTGGCATGTAAAACACAGAAAATGCGCTCCAACCGCATTTAAAAACCAGCTGGAGAAAATCAGTGTGCGAAGGTGGCGGAATTGGTAGACGCGCTAGCTTCAGGTGTTAGTGTCCCACGGATGTGAGGGTTCGAGTCCCTCTCTTCGCACCATCATTCTGCAAAGGCCCGTTACGAGAGTAACGGGCCTTTTGTGTTTTCATGCCCCATGGCTATGCTGTTGAAGATGCTGCGCCACCACGGGGGTTTTCCCATGATCCTGGATACCGATATTCACAACTTCTATGAGCATCTGGTGCTCAAGGAGATAGAAAAACAGGGGTTGGCTCGAACATTGACCCCCTATCAGCTGGCAGACCTCTGCTGCCTGACACTCAACCAGCTTCCTTCCCACTACATCCGTCACGATGTCGACATGATCTACTTCACGACAGATGCCGAACGCAGCGAGATGGAGAAGAAGGTCATCGCCTCCCTGCGCCAGGCCTACGACAAGATCCAGGCCGTCCCCACTCGCCAGGCTTAATGCCAGCCCTGCTGCCAGAGCAGAGTGACGACCCCTGTCATTCCCGCAACCGGCAGCAGGATCAACACCGGTCTCAGCCTGGGTTCCAGCATGACCCAGGCAGCCAGCAAGAACCCCAGGCTCCAGAACCCGTATTCCTTCTCCTGACCCCATACCAGCACCGCCAGAAGGGCGGCCAAGAGCAGAGCGCGTACTATCCAGTTCATTGGCATTGGTCCGAAAAACATTAATGATAACCATTATCATCTTTGGTGTTGCCATCTGCAATCGAACTTGCCTATGGATCTCCGGCTATCAAACGGTGTCGATTGAACAGTGAAAAATGCCGATTAGATCAACTATTTTGTGGGATTTTAAAATTTTAAAGCTGTTTTGCCGAATGAGCAGGGATTTTACACCTCTGCTTTATGGTAGATTGCGCCCTCTTTTGGTAAGCCTCTCGGGATCGACGCATCCGCAGGACGAGAGGGGCTGACCTTGGCGAGCAAGAGTTTAGGGAGCGTCTATGCAAAACCAACAACACCACATCCGATTGCCGGGCATGTCGCAAGTATTTGCCTGCCTGGCCATTTTCCTGGCCCTGGCCTTCTCCTTCACCAGCGTGCTGGATCTGCCAATCCAGCTGGCACTGTTCATCGCCTGGTTCGTCATCATGGGACTCGGCATCAAGCTCGGCCACGATTACAAATCCCTGGAGCAGGCGGCAGTCGACGGCGTCGCCAAGGGGATGGGGGCCATCCTGATACTGATCTCCGTCGGTGCCCTGGTGGGCACCTGGATTGCCGGCGGCATAGTCCCCAGCATCATCTACTTCGGCCTCAAGGTGATACACCCCTCCATCTTCCTGCTGGCGACCCTGATCATCTGCTCTCTCACCTCGCTGGCCACCGGCACCTCCTGGGGCTCGGCGGCCACCGCCGGCATCGCCATGATGGGTATAGGCCACAGCCTGGGGGTACCCGCGCCGCTGGTAGCCGGTGCCGTGCTCTCCGGCGTCTACTTCGGTGACAAGCTCTCCCCGCTCTCCGACTCCGTGGTGCTGGCCTCGACCATGTCCAACGTCGACGTGATGGAACACATCAAGGGGATGCTGCCCATCAGCCTGTTCTCCTACGTCATCACCGCCGCCCTGTTCACCGTGGTCGGCATGCAGTATTCCGGCAACGTCAGCCTGGAGCAGGTCAATCTGGTGATGGACGCCCTCGACAAGCAGTTCAACATCACCCCCATGGCCATAGTGCCCGTGGTGCTGGTGCTGGGCCTGTTGGCCAACCGCAAGCCCGCCTTCCCGGTGATAAGCTTCGGCGCCTTGCTGGGTCTTGTCTGGGCCATCGTCTTCCAGGACATGGATCCGGTGAAGGCAATGCACTCCGCCTACAGCCCGTTTGCCATTACCTCAGGCGTCGACTTCATCGACAACATCCTCGGCCGCGGCGGCATGGAGTCCATGCTGGGCTCAGTGGCCGTCATCATCTTCGGCTTGGGCTTCGGCGGTCTGCTGGAGAAGGTCGGCATCCTCTCCGTCATCGCCAGTGCCTTCGAGAAGCGCATCAACAGCGCCGGCAGCCTGACCAGCCACACCATAGGCACCGCCTTCTTGGCCAACGTGTTCGGTTCCGCTATGTATGTATCGCTGATCCTGACCCCCAAGATCATGGCCAAGAACTACGACAGACTGGGGCTGGCGCGCAAGAACCTCTCCCGCAACGCCGAGTTTGGCGGCACCCTCACCTGCGGCATGGTGCCCTGGAGCGACAACGGCATCTTCATGGCCGGGGTACTGGGGGTGGCGACCCTCGACTACCTGCCCTACATGTGGCTCAGCTTCACCTGCATCATAGTGACCATCACCCTCGCCTATCTGGGCAAGGGGGTGAACCGTGTACCGGTCACAGAGGCGGTGACAACCCGCTAATTTCCGTAAAAACAACGACAAAGGCGCCATCACGGCGCCTTTTGTCTGGGTGCGATTCGAGGTTAAGCTGGCACTCACCTTGATCGCACGTGGCAGGACGCCCAGATGAACTTCACCTTTCGCCAGATCCGCTATTTCGTGGCGGTGGCCGACAGCTTCTCGGTGAGCCGGGTAGCCGCCGAGCTGCACATCTCCCAGTCGGCGGTCACCAGCGCCATCCGCGAGCTGGAGACCGAGCTCGGCGCCGCCCTGTTCGAGCGCAACCCGCGCGGCGTCAGCCTCACCACCCAAGGTCACCAGTTTCTGCTGCACGCCCGTCGCATCCTAAGCGCCATGACCGAAGCCGGCCAGTCCCTCAAGGCGGTGGCCCAGCAGGATCAGGGGCGGCTTACCATAGGCGTAACCACGCTAGTGGCAGGCTACTATCTGTCGGAGGCGCTCGGCCGTTTTCGCCGCGCCTTCCCGGCGGTACAGATCGAGGTGAAGGAGGATGAGCAGCCCTATCTCGAACACCAGATCGTCAACGGCGAGGTGGACGTGGGGATCCTGATGACCAACCGCACCATCCGCCAGGAGGCGTTCGATACCGAGTTGCTGACCCGCTCTCCGCTGCGGGTCTGGCTCGCCGCCAACCACCCACTCTGCGCCGAGTCGACCCTCTCCCTCAAGGCGCTCGGCGAGGAGCCCATGATCTCGCTGACCGCCGACCAGCTGGACCAGATCATCGGCGGCGGCCTGCGCCGCTACGGTATCGCGCCGCGCATCGTGCTGCGTACCGCCTCGGTGGAAGCGGTGCGCAGCCTGGTGGCGAGCCAGCTCGGGCTCGCCCTGCTGCCGGACTTTGCCTACCGTCCCTGGTCCCTGGAGCAGGAGCGGGTCGAGGCCCGCGCCATCAAGGAGCCCATCCCCGCCATCGACATCGGTCTGGTGTGGCGGCGCGGCTCGCGCCTTGACTGGGCCGCACGCGAGTTCATCGACATCGCCAGAGACCAGAGCCGGCTACGGGCCCGCCAGCACCTTCCCCGCTAGGACTGAGCCTGAACAGCCGTGACTCCGGCAAAAAAATCAGATTCATCTGCACTCGATATCGATTTTACAGATACCAAAGCCGTTAAAAATTGAAATTCTCATTGCTCCCGGCTTCTCCTACGCTCATGGCTGGTTAACAGGATGTTAATGCCTACTGTGGCGCCGCCACGGTTGCCAATCATGCAAGGAGAGCAAGATGAAATTGACCCCTCTGACCCTGGCCCTGATCCCGGCGCTGCTGGCAGGCCAGGCCCAGGCAGCCCCCACCACCCTCGGCAAGGGGGAAGGCCAGCTCAACATCGTGGCCTGGGCCGGCTATGTGGAGCGCGGTGAGACCGACAAGAACTACGACTGGGTCACCGGCTTCGAGAAAGAGACCGGCTGCAAGGTCAACGTCAAGACGGCCGCCACCTCGGACGAGATGGTGGCGCTGATGAACGAGGGGGGCTTCGACCTGGTGACCGCCTCCGGCGACGCCAGCCTGCGTCTGATTGCCGGTGGCAAGGTGCAGGCGCTCAATCTGGCGCTCATCCCGAGCTACGGCAAGATAGATCCCCGCCTGCAGAATGCCCCCTGGCACACGGTGGACGGCAAGCACTATGGCGTGCCCTACCAGTGGGGCGGCAACATATTGATGTACAACACCAAGGTGTTTCCCAAGTCGCCCGACTCCTGGAACGTGGTGTTCGAGGAGCAGACCCTGCCGGACGGCAAGTCCAACAAGGGGCGGGTGCAGGCGTTCGACGGCCCCATCCACATCGCCGATGCCGCCCTCTATCTGATGAGCCAACAGCCGGCGCTCGGCATCAAGGATCCCTACGAGCTGAACGAGGATCAGTACAAGGCCGCCCTCGAGCTCCTGCGCCAGCAGCGCAAGCTGGTGGGACGCTACTGGCACGATGCCTTCGTCCAGATCGACGACTTCAAGAACGAGGGGGTGGTGGCCTCCGGCTCCTGGCCGTTCCAGGCCAATACCCTGATCGCCGACAAGCAGCCTATCGCCACGACGGTGCCCAAGGAGGGCGTCACCGGCTGGGCCGACACCAGCATGGTGCACAGCGAGGCGAAGAACCTCACCTGTGCCTATCAGTGGCTGGAGCACTCCCTCAACAACAAGCTGCAGGGGGATCTCGCCTCCTGGTTCGGCTCCGTGCCCGTGGTGCCGGCCGCCTGCGAAGGCAATGCCCTGCTCGGAAAAGAGGGGTGCAAGACCAACGGCATCGACAACTTCGATCGGGTTCACTTCTGGCGTACCCCTGTCTCCCAGTGCAAGAGCCAGGGAACCTGCGTGCCCTACTACCGCTGGGTCTCGGACTATATCGCCATCCTGGGTGGTCGCTGAGGTGCCTCAGTAAATGCCGATATGGGGCCGGACAGGAGTCCGGCCTGCTTCCCACACAGACAAGGACGCCCCATGAATGCCGTACAATTTGACCGGGTCAGCCGCCACTATGGCGAGGTGAAGGCGGTCGATGACATCTCCTTCCAGATCCCGGCCGGCGAGTTTTTCACCCTGCTGGGGCCGAGCGGTTCCGGCAAGACCACCTGCCTGCGAATGATTGCGGGCTTCGAATACCCGAGCGAGGGGGAGATCCGGCTGTTTGGTGAGCCCTGCTCCACCGTGCCCCCCTACGATCGCAACCTCAATACCGTGTTTCAGGACTACGCCCTGTTTCCCAACATGGATGTGCGCGACAACATCGGCTATGGCCTGATGCTCAAGGGCGTCGCCAAGGCGGAGCGTTACCGCAAGGTGGACGAGATGCTGGAACTGGTGCGCCTGCCCGGCGTCGGCAACCGCAAGCCGGGCCAGCTCTCCGGCGGCCAGCGCCAGCGCATCGCCATCGCCCGAGCGCTGATCAACCAGCCGCGCATCCTCTTGCTGGACGAGCCGCTCGGGGCGCTCGATCTCAAGCTGCGCGAGCAGATGCAGCTTGAGCTCAAAGCCTTGCAGCGCCAGCTCGGCATCACCTTCATCTTCGTCACCCACGACCAGCAGGAGGCGCTCTCCATGAGCGACCGCATCTGCATCTTCAATCAGGGCAAGATCGAGCAGATCGCCGCGCCGGACACCATCTACGACGCCCCCGCCACTCCCTTCGTCGCCCGCTTCGTCGGCACCGTCAACCTGTTCGAGGGAGAGCAGGCCCGCCGCCTGTGCGGCGATGAGCGCCAGATGATGGTGCGCCCGGAGCGGATCCGCCTCGCCGAGGCCGGTACGCCCGGCTGGTCCGGGGAGGTGCGCGAAGTGGAGTACCTCGGCCCCTTCGTGCGCTACCGGGTCGATCTCGGCGAACAACTCGAGCTCATCGTCAACCACCCCAACGAGGGCCAGGCCCGCCTGCCCCGTGGCACCCGGGTCAGCCTCAGCTGGCCGGAGCAGGCGATCCATCGTCTGCACACCGCCCACCAGGGAGCTCAACCATGAGCGCCCCCCACAGTGCGAGCCTTGCCATGAGCCACGCTACCGACTCCGTTCGCGTCAGGCCGCTGCGGCGCCTCTCCACCCTGCTCTACGGCCGCTCCGGTCTGCTGCTGGCCATCCTGCTCGGGCCGCCCCTGCTCTGGCTCGGCATCATCTACGTCGGCTCCCTGCTGATGCTGCTCTCCAACGCCTTCTTCGGGCTGGATGAGTTCAGCGGCCAGATCCGTCACGAGCTGGGTCTGCAGAACTTCGTCGCCCTGCTGCGGGCGGAGAACCTGGACGTGATCCTGCGTACCGTCGGCATGTCGCTGCTGGTGACCCTGGCCTGCGCCCTGCTCGGCTTCCCGGTGGCCTACTACATGGCGCGCTACACCAGCGGCAAGACCCGGGCCCTGTTCTACGTCGGCATCATGCTGCCGCTCTGGTCCAGCTATCTGGTGCGGGTCTACGCCTGGAAGCTGATCCTGGCCAAGGAGGGGGTCATCAGCTGGCTGGCAGACACCCTGAGGCTGGACTGGCTGCTGGACGCCATCCTCTCCCTGCCGGTGATCGGCGGGCCGTCGCTCTCCTTCTCACGCATCGGCACCTTCATCGTGTTCGTCTACGTCTGGCTGCCCTTCATGATCCTGCCCATCCAGGCGGCGGTGGAGCGGATCCCGCGCTCCCTGTTGGAAGCGAGCGGCGATCTCGGCGCCACCCCGGCCCAGACCTTTCGCACCCTGATCCTGCCGCTGGCCCTGCCCGGTGTGGTGGCGGGATCCATCTTCACCTTCTCCCTGACGCTGGGGGACTACATCATCCCCGGCATCATAGGCAACTCGACCATGTACATAGGTCAGGTGGTCTACATGCAGCAGGGCACGGCGGGCAACCTGCCCTTCGCCGCTGCCTTCTCGCTGGTGCCGATCCTCATCATCGCCATCTACCTGACCATCGCGAAACGTCTGGGGGCCTTCGATGCGCTCTAATACTTCCATGAAACGGGACCATGGCAGCCAGCCCTCCGGCCTGCTCAAGTACGCGGCCATCGGCGGCCTCTTGTTCCTGCACTTCCCGATCCTGTTCATCTTCCTCTACGCCTTCACCAGCGAGAGCAAGAGCTATCAGTTCCCACCGCCCGGGCTCACCCTCAAGTGGTTCGAGGTGACCCTCAACCGCCCCGACGTATGGCGCGCCATCCAGCTATCGCTGGAGGTAGCGGGGCTGGCGACGCTGGCCGCCATGGTGCTCGGCACCCTGGCGGCGGGGGCCATCGCCCGCAGCCGCTTCTTCGGCCAGGAGGTGGTATCGCTGTTGCTGGTGCTGCCCATCGCCCTGCCCGGCATCGTCACCGGCATCGCGCTGCGCTCCGCCTACGGGGTGATGGAGATCCCTTTCAGCTTCTGGACCATCGTCATCGGTCACGCCACCTTCTGCGTGGTGGTGGTCTACAACAATGCTCTGGCGCGCTTTCGCCGTACCAACCAGAGCCTCATCGAGGCGTCGATGGATCTCGGAGCCGACGGCTTCCAGACCCTGCGCTACGTGATCCTGCCCAATCTCGCCACCGCGCTGCTGGCGGGGGGCATGCTGGCGTTCGCGCTCAGCTTTGACGAGGTGATCGTCACCACCTTCACCGCCGGCCAGCAGACCACGCTGCCGATCTGGATGTATCAGGAGCTGATCCGGCCACGGGACAGGCCGGTCACCAACGTGGTGGCGCTCATCATAGTGGCCTTCACCACCATTCCCATTCTGCTTGCCTACTACCTCACCCGCGACGGCCAGGACGTCGCCGGCAGTGGCAAATAACGACTCAACGCGTGCGCAAGGATGCAACCATGAAACTCTCTACCCAACTCTTGATCGACGGTCAGTTCGTCACCGGTGACGGCCAGGCCGAGCCCATCCTAAACCCGGCCACCGGGGAACTTCTCGCCTCAGTGCCAGAAGCCTCGTTCGAGCAGGTGAACCGGGCGGTGAACGGCGCCCAGCGCGCCTTCGCCCAGTGGAGCCGCACCACCCCGGCGAGCCGCAGTACCCTGCTGCTGCGCCTGGCCGATGCCATCGAGCGCCACGCCGAGGAGTTTGCGGCGCTCGAATCCCTCAACTGCGGCAAGCCCTATCTGGCGGTGCTCAATGACGAGCTGCCGGCGGTGGTGGACTGCTTCCGCTTCTTCGCCGGCGCCGCCCGCTGCCTGCAGGGGCCACTGGCGGGGGAGTACATCGAGGGGCACACCAGCATGATCCGCCGCGACCCCATCGGGGTGGTGGGCAGCATTGCCCCCTGGAACTATCCGCTGATGATGGCGGCCTGGAAGATGGCCCCGGTGCTCGCCGCCGGCAATACGGTGGTGCTCAAGCCCTCCGAGCAGACCCCGCTCACCGCCCTGCGCCTGGCGGAGCTCGCCAGCGAGCTGTTCCCGCGCGGCGTCATCAACATCGTCTGCGGCCGGGGCGAGAGCGTGGGGGCGCCGCTGGTAGAACACCCGCTGGTGCGCATGGTGTCGCTCACCGGTGACATCGCCACTGGCCAGAAGATCCTGCAGAGCGCCGCCCGCACCATGAAGCGCACCCATCTGGAGCTTGGCGGCAAGGCGCCGGTCATCATCTTTGACGATGCAGACCTGGAGGCCGTGGTGGCCGGCATTCGCACCTTCGGCTTCTACAACGCCGGCCAGGATTGCACAGCCGCTTGCCGCATCTATGCCCAGGGCAAGATCTACGACAAGTTCGTCGCCGCCATGACCGAGGCGGTCGCCTCCATCAAGGTGGGCGGTCCGCGCGAGGAGGGAGTGGAGATGGGGCCGCTCATCTCGGACCGGCAGCGCAACCGGGTGGCCAGCTTCGTGGAGCGGGCCCAGAGCAGCGGTCATGTGGAGGTGACGGCGGGAGGCAAGATCCGCCCCGGCAACGGCTTCTTCTTCGAACCGACCCTGCTCGCCCATGCCCGTCAGGAGGATGAAATTGTGCGCCGGGAGGTATTCGGCCCGGTGGTGTCGGTGACCCGCTTCAGCGACGCCGAACAGGTGGTGCAGTGGGCCAACGACTCGGACTACGGCCTCGCCAGCTCGGTCTGGACCAAGGATCTGAGCCTTGCCAGCAAGGTGGCCAGCCACCTGCAGTACGGCTGCACCTGGATCAACACCCACTTCATGCTCACCTCCGAGATGCCCCACGGCGGCATGAAGATGTCCGGCTACGGCAAGGATCTCTCCCTCTATGCGCTGGAGGACTACACGGTGCCGCGCCACATCATGGTCAAGCTCTAGGCTCCCGTCCCCCTGAAAACAAGATGGCCCCAAGGGGCCATCTTGTTTTGCATCAGGTCTGTGCATCCCTGCTGTGCACCGTCTGTGCACCGACGCAGCGTCACCATTCACCCGACCTCGACCCGCATCAACGTCATGACAACCGCCACAGCCAGTGGTGATCCAAAATAAGCAGACCAAACAGCAGCATCAGGTGATAGATGGAGAAACGGAAGGTACGCATCGCCTGGCCGGGCCGATCCCCGTACTTCAACAACCAGCCATGCCAGCAGAATCCAAGGTTCAGCCCCAGACTGCCGACCAGGTAGACAAGCCCCGACATGCCGATCAGATAGGGCAGCAGGCAGACGAGCGTCAGGATCAGCAGATAGAGCAGGATGGCTGTCTTGGTGAAATCGGTGCCGTGGGTGACGGGCAGCATGGGAATGTCGGCACCGGCATAGTCATCGCGCCGGTGGATGGCCAAAGACCAGAAATGGGGCGGCGTCCAGGTAAAGATGATCATCACCAGCAGCCAGGGCTCGGCCGAAAGCTGCCCCGTGATGCTGGTCCAGCCCAAGAGCGGTGGCATGGCTCCCGCCAATCCGCCGATGACGATATTCTGCGGCGTGGCCCGCTTCAGCAGCAGGGTATAGACGACCGCATAGCCGAACAGGCTGGCCAGGGTTAGCCAGGCAGTCAGGGGATTTACGCCCCAATGGAGCAGAACAAACCCCGACAGTGCCAGACAGATCGCGAAACTCATCGCCTGCCCCGGCGTGATCCGTCCCGTGGCGACCGGGCGCCAGCGCGTTCTGCGCATCCGGGCATCGATGCCGCTATCCAGAGAATGGTTCATGGCCGCCGCCCCGGCAGCGAGCAGCCCAATCCCCGCCAGGCCCAGTATCATCTCGTCCAGAGAGGCGCGTGTCGGCTCGGCCAGCAGCATGCCCACCCAGGCGGTCAGGAGCAGCAGGGCGACCACCTTTGGTTTGGTCAACTGACAATAATCGTGCAGCCGACGGAGGGCAAAGCGCTGTGCCCGCCCTCTCCCATTCATGTCCGGCTCCTGACCATCCCAGGGGGTCGCAAGGGGTCGTGATGAGGCACAGAGAGCCTCCCGCGCGCCAGCACACAGCAAACCAGAAGGTGGGCTGCCACCAGATTGTGCGCAAGGGCGTTGGCCAACGGCAGGGCCAGATGGACGTTCGCCAATCCCAAGGCAATCTGCACGGTCAGCAGACCCAGCAACAACCAGCCAAACCCTCTCAGGGGGGTCCGCTGGCAGAGCAGCGCGAGGGCGAAAGCCCCCACCAGCAAGGCCGTGGTCAGCGCTCCCAGGCGATGGGCGATGTGAATGGTCTGGCGCGCCTCCTTGCCCAGCACGCCGAACTCATAGCTGGCGTGCCCCATAGGGAGATGAAAGGCTTGCGCCCAATTAAGCTCTGCCTGCCAGTTGCCCTGGCACAAGGGAAACTCCACACACGCCATGGCCGCATAGTTCGCCGATGTCCAGCCCCCCAGCGCGATCTGCAGCAGCAGCACGCCACAGGCCATGCTGCCAAGCCAGGACACCCCCTGGTGTACGGGCGGGGATACAGGGAAACCTGCCAATTCGGCCCGATAGAGCCAAAGCAAGGTCAGGATGGCGAAGCCGCCCAGCAGATGAGTGGTCACCACCAGGGGATGCAGGGCCAGGGTCACCGTCCACATACCCAGCGCCGCCTGGCCCGCAACCAGCACCAGCAAGATAAGCGAGAGGTGGCGCAGTCGGCCGCCTGCACGCCAGCCCAAGCCGGACAGGAGCACAATCACGCCTCCCAGCACCCCGGCGAAGTAGCGATGCACCATCTCGCTGCGCGCCTTGTGAGGAACAAGCGGGCTGGCCGGATAGCGCTGTGCCGCCAGTTCCGCATACTCGGCTCGGGGAATGGCCAGAGAACCATAGCAACCTGGCCAATCGGGGCAGGCCAGCCCGGCATCCGTCAACCGGGTATAAGCACCGAGCCCGATGACAAGAACGGCCAGCGCAATGGCCACGGAGGCCAGCCTCTTGTGCATCTTCATATGCCGCCTCGTTGACCGTGCAGTAGCCAGAAGATGCGAGTCCCATGTCGGCTGCATCGTCACTGCACCCCACGCTGATACTTGAGCAGTTGCTGCAGATCCGACAGTACCGCCTTGCCAAGCAACGGCCAGGTCGTCGTGCTGCCGGGCACCTCGTAACGCAAGATGACCAGCCCGCGGTCGTCCACCAGCAGTATATCCCCCTCTCTCATTTCACTGTTTGTCTCGTGAGGTGGCGTCAACTGGACCAGTTCCAGCTTGTCCAGGTTGCGGCCAAGTGCAGCCTGGATGCGCGCCATCAGCACAGGGACCTGCCGGCATTGCCCCTCGCAGCGAGGGGCCACCAGATAGACCAGTCGCCATTGGTGCTGATGGGCAGGAAGCGGTTGTAACAGGTAGATCTCCTGGTGCAGCCAGTGCCCCTTGCTGCGCGTGCCGGGTTCATACCAGCCCTGGTGAAGAGTCAGAGCCGCCAGCACCACAGGCAGCAGGATCACCGCAGCAAAGAGCGCTGGCACCCTCCAGCGTCGCCATCCGCTCATGGGGAACACCTCCTTGTCAGCATGACCCCCCCTGACAGAACCACCAGCGCCAAGCCGAGCCATTGCACCGCATAGGCCCGGTGTTTTTCAGGAGGCATGACATTGTGCTGGTAGTGATAGAGGAATGGGGTTCGTCTTTGATACAACACGGCGTCTGCAAGCGGGGCTCCGATTGCCTGTCGCAGGGTCTCGACCCTGATGGATTGCAGCCGGTTCGGGTAGGGGCCTGGTTCTATGTTCTGTCCCAACAGGAAGCCGCCGGGAGCCATGCGCAGCACACCTTCAAGGGTCATTGCGGCGGGGATGGCGGGATTGGGCAATTGCGACCTGTCGGATGGTGCGGGCACCCATCCCAGGTTGACCAGCAACAGTGAGGATCCCCCCTCTGCGCGTACCGGGATGAGCACGTCATAGCCAACCTCCCCGTTGACGATCTGGTTGTCCAGCAACCAGACATAAGGGCTGACCCACTCGGCTTTCCCTTGCAGAAGCTGGCCATCCAGTGACTCCGGGTGTTGCCAGTCGATCTGGGCCAATGTCCTTGGCCCGGCCTGCTGCATCTTTGCCATCTGCGCCAGCCAGGCCGTTTTTTCCATTCCGCGCTGCCACTGCCAGAACGCCAGCTTGCACAAACCGGCCGTCACCACCAGAGTGAACAACAAGACGAACCAGCGTCTGTGATGCCATGGTCGTCGCTTGTCTCGTGCAGCAGAATCGCGCATATCGAGGAGGATCCCAAGATGTTGATCAAGGTCGTTCTGATACTCATGCTGCTGCTCATCATCAGTCAGCTGTTTCACGCCCTCTGGCTGATGCTCAGTGCAGGCAATACGCAAAAGATGTCGGTACCTCTGGGCCGGCGCGTTTTCTTCTCCCTGCTGGTGGTCATCATACTGCTGCTCTCTCTCGCGATGGGCTGGCTGGAGCCCAACCCGCGCCCCTACTGAGCACGGCATCAAAGCAGGTAGACAAAGACGAACAGACAGAGCCAGACCACATCGACGAAGTGCCAGTACCAGGCCGCAGCCTGGAAAGCGAAATGACGCTGTGGGGTGAAATGATCCCTCAACATGATTCGCAGCCAGATGATGGTCAGGAAAAGGGTGCCCAGCAGCACGTGCAGTCCATGGAACCCGGTCAGAATGAAGAAGGTATTGCCATAGATGCCGGAATCCAGCCGCAGCCCGAGATCCCGATAGGCATGCAGATACTCATAGCCTTGAAACCACAGGAATGTCAGCCCGAGCACCACAGTTGCCAGCAACATCCCCTTGAGCCGCATGCGTCTGCCGTTTTCCAGACTCATGTGTGCAAACAGCAGGGTCACGGAGGAGCCGAGCAGGATCAAGGTATTGATGAGGGGGATCCCCAGCCAGGGCATGGCCTGGGTCGTGGCCCCGCCGGGCGTCTTGAGCAGGGGCCAGTGAGCGGTGAAATCCGGCCACAGCAGCTGGCCCGTCATCACCCTGTGGCCCGCACCATCCAGCCAGGGCACCGCAAGCTGGCGTGCATAGAACAGCACTCCGAAAAAAGCCAGAAAGAACATCACTTCGGAGAAGATGAACCAGACCATGCCCTGCCTGAAGGATCTGTCCATCTGGGCGCTGTAGAGCCCGGTCATGGACTCCCGGATGATGTGACGGAACCAGCCAAACAACATGAATGCCAGCAGGGCGACACCGGCCATCATCAGATACCGGCCGAAACCGGTCTGCCCACTCGCCACTTCATTGACCAGATGTCCCGCCCCCAACGCCAGGAAAAACAGTGCAATGGCACCAATGATGGGCCAGCGACTCTGGTCCGGGACATAATAGGTCTGGTTCACCTTGGCCATGGTTATTTCCTCTGTGCGAGTGCCGGTGCAGGTACGGACTCCGTGATGTCATAGAGCGAGTAGGAAAGCGTGATGGTATTGATGCTGCCCGGTAGTGCCGGATCGATATAGAACTTGAGCGGCATCAGCTTGCTCTGCCCTGCCCTCAGCTCCTGGCGATTGAAGCAGAAACACTCCACTTTCTTCAGATAGGCTGCGGCGGGACCGGGAGAGACCGACGGGACCGCCTGACCCACCATGGCCCGCTCCGTGGGATTGAACACCCGAAAGTTGACCATCTTCACCTCCCCCGGCCGCACCGACAGCCGAGCCGTCTCACCGCTGAACTCCCACGGCATCCGGGTATCCGCATGAGCAAGAAACTCGATCTGGATGCTCCGCTTGCTGTCGATCACCGCCCGCTCCGTACTGGCCGCTTGATCAGACGTCTTGCCATTGAGGCCGGTGATCCGGCAGAAGACGTCATAAAGCGGCACCAGCGCAAAGGCAAAACCAAACATGACGAGCACGACCAGAGCCAGTTTTCTGAGCAAGGAGGCATGACTGACTCGGGTCATATGACCTCCCTAACGCTCTTCCGACCGGATATTCGGCGGAGTCTGGAAACTGTGATAGGGAGGGGGAGAAGAGAGCGTCCATTCTAGCCCCTCGGCCCCCTCCCATACCCGATCGCTCGCCTTGGCTCCGCCTCTGATGCATTTGATCACACCCCAGACAAACAGCAGTTGGGACAGGCCGAAGGCAAAGCCCCCCAGGCTGATCAGCATGTTGAAGTCGGCAAATTGCAGGGCGTAATCGGGAATGCGGCGAGGCATGCCCGCCAGCCCGACAAAATGCATGGGGAAAAACAGCACATTGACCGAGACGAGCGAACACCAGAAATGCCATTGGCCGAGCCGCTCGTCATACATGTGCCCCGTCCATTTCGGCAACCAGTAGTAGGCCGCAGCCAGGATCGAGAAGACGGCACCGGTCACCAGCACATAGTGGAAATGGGCCACTACGAAATAGGTGTCGTGATACTGAAAATCAGCCGGCGTCATGGCCAGCATCAGCCCGGAGAAACCGCCAATGGTGAACAGAGTGATGAAGGCGATGGCAAACAGCATGGGGGTCTCGAATGTCAGAGAACCACGCCACATGGTGGCAAGCCAGTTGAATACCTTTACCCCTGTCGGCACAGCGATCAGCATGGTGGTGTACATGAAGAACAGCTCCGCCACCACGGGCAATCCGGTGGTGAACATGTGGTGTGCCCAGACCATGAAGGAGAACAAGGCGATGCTGCTGGTGGCATAGACCATGGAGCGATAACCGAACAGCTTCTTGCGGGAGAAGGTCGGAATGATGCTGGAGACGATGCCGAAAGCCGGCAATATCATGATGTAGACTTCCGGGTGCCCGAAGAACCAGAAAATGTGCTGAAACAGGACAGGATCCCCCCCACCGGCCGCATCGAAGAAACTGGTCCCGAAATACTTGTCCGTCAGCACCATGGTCACCGCAGCCGCCAGCACCGGCATGACAGCGATGAGCAGAAACGCCGTGATGAGCCAGGTCCAGACAAACAGCGGCATCTGCATCCAACCCATGCCCGGCGCCCGCAGGTTGAAGATGGTCACGATGACGTTGATGGCCCCCATGATGGAGGAGATCCCCATGATGTGAATGGCAAAGACGAACAGGGCCGTGCTGTTGCCGCTGTACTGGGTGGACAGGGGGGCATAGAAGGTCCAGCCAGAACTGGGGCCGCCTCCCTCCATAAACAGGCTCGACAGGAGGATGAGGAAAGCAAACGGCAGGATCCAGAAGCTCCAGTTGTTCATGCGGGGCAACGCCATGTCAGGGGCCCCAATCATGATGGGGATCAGCCAGTTGGCGAGGCCGGTGAAGGCGGGCATGACGGCACCAAAGACCATGATAAGGCCGTGTACCGTGGTCATCTGGTTGAAAAACAGGGGTTCCACCAGTTGCAGTCCGGGCTGGAACAGTTCTGCCCGGATCACCATGGCCATGGCGCCACCGGTAAAGAACATGGTGAGAGCAAAGCACAGATACAGGGTACCGATGTCCTTGTGATTGGTGGTGTAGAGCCAGCGCCTCAGACCGGCCGCTGGCTGGTGGACATGTTCGCTGTGCGGGGTATCCGTGATTCCATCACTCATGCCGACGCCTCACTTGTCCTTGTCCGGATTGGCCGGGTTGAGAAGGGACTGCACCTCGGCTGGCTGCACAAGGTCGCCGGTCTTGTTATCCCAGGCATTGCGTTCATAGGTGATGACGGCGGCCAGTTCCTGCGCCGTCAACTGTTTGCCAAAAGGCTGCATCGCCGTGCCGCTCTTGCCATGCAGGACGATGTCCAGATGCTGGGCACGATGCTCCGCCTGTGTGGTCACCTTGCTGCCATTGAGCGCCGGGAAGATGCCCGGCAATCCGGTACCCGCGGGCTGATGACAGGCCGCACAGAGCCCCAGATAGACTTTCTCCCCCTGCGCCATGGCTTGTGGCAACGTCATGGTCTCCGCTGCCTGCGCCTGTTGCTGTGCCTTGGCAGTTGCCTGCTCGTCTCCCTTTCTGGCAATCCACTTCTCGAACTCCTCTGCGGATTTGGCCACCACAACCACGGGCATGAAACCGTGATCCTTCCCGCACAGCTCGGCGCACTGCCCACGATAGGTGCCCGGCTTGTCGATCCGGGTCCAGGACTCGTTGATGTAGCCAGGATTGGCATCTTTTTTCACGGCGAAGGCGGGAACCCACCAGGAGTGAATGACATCGTCCGAGGTCATCAGGAAACGGATCTTCTTGCCGACCGGCAATACCAGAGGGTTATCCACCTCCAGCAGATAATTGCCGCCCTTGGGGGCATCACCGGAGATCTGCTGTTTGCTGGTCGCCAGCAGGGAATAAAACGCCACCGGATACTCGAGGTATTTGTAATGCCATTTCCATTGCGAGCCCGTGACGAGGACGGTGAGATCGGCCTTGGAGGTATCCTCCATCTTCAACAGGGTCGAGGTTGCCGGTGCCGCCATCGCGATCAGTATCAACACGGGGATGGCCGTCCACAGCAACTCGATGCGGGTGCTTTCGTGAAACTGGGCGGCTTTGGCACCGCGCGATTTTCGATGGTGCACGATGGACCAGAACATGATGCCGAAGACGAGCAGACCGATGACGCAACAGATATAGAAAATCGTCATGTGCAGGTCATAGACCTGCTGGCTGATGGCGGTCGCCCCGCGCGTCATGTTGAACCGGATCTCATTGGCAAAGGCGCTGCTGCTGATGAACCACATCATCATTCCGGCACCTGCCTGAGCTGCATCGTTTCTCACATTGCACTCCCTGTGCACGTTGGAGAAGATGGCCTGCATTCAATACGCCCAACGCTAACCATCTGAAAATAATGCATTTATTAAAATTCATTTCACATTCAAGTATTAGTCCATATTCAAAAAAAACCAAAATGCAGACAGCCCTGACCAGGCTCATCAGAGCAGTGGCAATGGGCAAAACGCGAGCAGGGAAGGGGGAGAAACGGGTCCCGGGGTGGCCGCGCCTTGAACGGAGAGAGCTTCAGCCATGGTGAGTCGAATCGATGTGCAGAACCCGGAGGGCCCATTGGTTCCTCCCGGGCTCCGTGGTTTTCTGCCGTGCCAGAGGCGGGGTCAGCCCGCTGGTGCTTGCTGAGCCAGCAGTCTGGCCAGCAGGGAGCGCAATGCTTTTATCAGGGCGGGTTTGCCCGCGACACCCTGTCGGGCAGCCAGCTCTGACCAGGGCGCATATTGCCAGATGGTGGCGATCAGCAACCGTCGTTCATCCTGACTCAACGCATCCAGCATCATCACTCGCCGGAGTAGCCAGCGTTGCAGTGTCGCCTGGCACAATTCGAATGGCTTGTGATGGTGGGCAAAGCAATCGAGTTCCCGATGCTCGAATTCATCCAGATCCGGCACATGAGTGACAGGTCCGCCTCTGAGGGATAGCCAGACCAGTTCGGTATCCAGCCTCTTGAGTTTACCCGCCAGCAGGGCCGGCAACTGGCTCATGAAACGCTGTCGCCATTGCGCCAGCTCGGCGTGATATTCCGATTGCAACGGCATCAGCAGCAAAGCTGCATGACTGCCGCTGGCCGCATCGCGCTGCAGACCAAGACGCAGCACCTTCAATCCCGCCTTGAGCCAGAATGGCAGCAGATCTGGACTGGCGGAGAAGGCAGATCCCAGATAATCGACCCGTAATGCCCGATAATGTGATACCAGCTTGTCCAGCAACCAAGACCCCAGCCCGAGACGATGAAGGGCAGGATGGATGGCGATGCGCATCACCCTGGCATAAGAGCGCTCCCCCGCCGTCACGAAACCGGCGTGGGCCAGCAGCGACTGGGGCAGCAGATGTCCACGAGGGCGCCTTCGTCCGGCCCAGATCGCGTGCGCCAGATCAGGGGGTATATTGCCCTCCCGCGCGACCAGCGCCACCCCGAGCAACTCCTGTCCCTGCTCCATCAGATGAATGTCGAGATCCGGCCCCTCCAGCAAATACCGCAGATCACTGGGGCTGGTCTGGTAGTGAGCCAGCACGAGCAGGCCGAACACCCGATTGAGCAGCGCGTCATCACGGGCCAGCTCATCTTGTCCGACCAGGCGCCAGGTCGGTGATGTCGGGGGATGAGGTGCCGATATGTCGGCATTCAGACCAAGGAGCCGGAAGATCAGAGGCTCCAGCGGATCGCTCAGGCTCCAGCGAATGGGCTCCACCAGGTGCAGCTCCTGCCAATCCGGGGTTTGCTCATCGAGTACCCTCTTGAAGCGCAGATGAAAGCCGCGCCCCGTCCCCTCATAGCCGTGCTCCGTTGTAGCGAAGACAATGCGACTGTGACGGGCCAGCATGGCCTCCAGCAGCGGGGTCGGGATGGCGGCGGCCTCATCCACCAGCAACAGATCCGCCAGCACGTCTCCTTGAGCCACCCGATCAGGGGACACATAGCTCAGACCGGCCAGCCGCTCAGGCATCTCTGCCAGCGCGCGCTCTGCATGGGCAAAAAGTGTCGCCACTGTAGCGTGGGAAGGGGCCGTCACCGCTATCGTCAAGGCCGGATCCCGACTCAGCAAGTCGGCGCTCGCCAGCCCCAGCACGGCGCTCTTGCCACGACCGCGATCGGCGCTCAGCACCAGGGGGCGTCGGCGATGGCCGTGCAACACATTGTGGATGGCGGGCAGCGCACGGGCCTGATCCGCGCTCAGCGGCCGGTCCCCGTCGAGAGGCTGCCAGGTAATATCACAAGAGGCAGGCGTCAGATCTCGCGCCGGATCTTCTTCCAGCAACCGTACCAGACGGGAGATGAACCCCTGCCCGGCACGATCGACCTCCTCTGGCTGGGCGACCAGCCTCTGACGATCAGGGTCTGGGTAGGTCGGCCATACCTCACGCGGCGGGGTCAGCAGAAGCAAGAGCCCCCCAGCCCTCAATGTCCCCGCCAAGGCACCGAATGCATCGGGGTGAAAACCGCTGAAGGCATTGAATACCAGGGTGTCGCACTCCTGACCGAGCCGTTGAAGCGCCTTGGCGGCAGGCTGCGGAGCATGACGCTCAGGACCCTGCCCCAGCCAGAACACCGCCCCCCACAGCAAGGATTCGGCACGAACGATGCAGTCACCCTCCTCCCCTTCCAGCCAGATCAGACGCCGCTCGCCGGCATGAGCGATAGCGTGGCGCAAGGCGAGCAGCTCGGCTGACATCATGGAGCTGGGCTGGCGTCTGGCTTCACGCGGGGTTCAAACATGCGCTCCCCCATCTGGTCGATGAAGGTATGGGCCTTTTGCACCATGAAGCGCTCGGCATCCGCCGGGTTGGCAAAGAGATCGGAGCGGATGAAGCGATGGGTCTGTAATTGCCCGTCGATCTCCCTGGTGATGCGACCGGCCAGCCTGTATTGCCCCCCTTCGGCCATGGGCTCGGGATAGATGAGATAGCCCATGTATTCGATGGGCTCAACCTCGGGGCTCTGGGCGATCTCTCCCTTGAACAGGGCATTGAATAGTTTTTTGAACATGTTCGCATCCTCTCTGATGAAGGCATTCTCCCCAAGGGTGGAATCACTGGCAAGCACGGGATCTTATTACCATTCGTTCTTTGCACTACGAACCATTCTCATTTAGATTTCATCTCATTCCAGCATGAGGTCCAGATTATGTACGTGTGTTTGTGCCGCGGCATCACAGATAACCAGATCCGCAAGGCGGTACAGGCAGGCAAGACTGAATTCAGACAGTTGAAACAGTCGCTGGAAGTCGGTGCCCAATGTGGTAAATGTGTGCGCATGGCGATGGAGATCATCGCTACCGAAATCGACAAGATGGGGTCAGAGCAGGAACCGCTCTATTACGAAGTGGCGTAAAACCGCCGACTTCTCGTCTTCATCTCTCCTTCTGCCCTCCAGGGGACGACTTTCCCCATCACGTTATGGTCATGTTTCTGGACTAAGCTCTAGTGATCGTTGCCTAGGCTCGAAAACGAGGAGTAATGTCGATGAAAGGAGATCCCAAAATCATTGCCCACCTCAACAAGGTGCTGGCCAATGAGCTGGTTGCCATCAACCAATACTTCCTGCATGCCCGCATCTATGATGACTGGGGCCTCAAGGGGCTGGGGCACAAGGAGTATCACGAATCCATCGATGAGATGAAACATGCCGACGAGCTGGTCAAGCGGGTGCTGTTTCTGGAAGGGCTGCCCAACTTGCAGGATCTGGGCAAGCTGCGCATCGGTGAGACGGTGGAAGAGATGCTGCGCTGTGACTTGTCTCTGGAGATGGACGCCATCCCCGACCTGAAAGTCGCCATCACCTATGCCGAGTCCGTGCAGGACTACGTCAGCCGCGACCTGTTCCAGGAGATCCTGGAAGATGAAGAGGAGCATGTGGACTGGCTGGAAACCCAGCTCGATCTCATCGCCCGTATCGGTCTGGAAAACTACCAGCAATCCCAGCTCCATGCCGAGTCATCCTGAATCGCGATGACATCAAGAGACAATCCCAACCCGCCCAGGCGGGTTTTTTCATGGCGACAGAGGCAGAGATCTTGCCCAACGATACGGTAGCCAACCTGGCTGCTGACAAGGCAGGCCAGAGGATGGCAGGATGGCAGGCGCCGGATTGAACCACCTCCGGGATCACAGTTACGATGCATGGGGCAGCGGCAGGCGCCGCTTTCGATTAGGATACGACCCCATTCCCATCATTTTGCTACGGACGACCTCCATGGAACTGATTGCACGCGAGATGGCGCCCCACAAACGGGTTGCCCTGGTGGCTCACGACAACATGAAAGCCCCTCTGCTGAACTGGGTGCTGCGCCGCAAGGAGGAGCTCAAGCTCCACCATCTCTATGCGACCGGCACCACGGGCACCCTGCTCGGCAAGAAGGCACAGCTGCCCATTACCTGCCTCTTCTCCGGCCCCATGGGGGGGGATCAGCAGCTCGGCGCCCTCATCGCCGAAGGGAAGATAGACGTGATGATCTTCTTCTGGGATCCCCTCAATCCCGCCGCCCACGATCCTGACGTCAAGGCTCTGCTGCGCCTCGCGGCCGTCTGGAACATCCCGGTCGCCACCAACGAGGCGACGGCGGACTTCATCATGGACAGCCCGCACATGCAGCAGGCATTCAGCGTCCAGGTGCCCGACTACGCCGGCTACCTCAAGGCCAGAACCGAATAAGCAACGCCAGACAGCAAAGAGCCGGAACAGATGTCCGGCTCTTTTCTTTCATGGGGGGAGAAGGTCAGCGCTGGAGGCTTTTCTGCGCGAATTTGGGCCTGGCATTCATGATCTGCTCCACCTGCTCGTCGCTCATCTTGCCCCGCGACAGTCCCAGAACCTTGTAGGTCAGCAGAGGGCGCGCCGGCAAGGCGATCATCAGGGCGCGGATCTGGTTCTCGTCCTCCTTCTCTCGCGCCGGCTTGCCGTAGGCGTAGGTGAGCACGCCGGCATCCATCAGGTTTTTGACGGCGGGTTCGGTGATCGGCAGGTTTATGACGCTTTTCCGTTGCAGTACGAACTCCCGCAGCACCGCCTTCTCGTTGAAGTCGAGGAAGCCAATCATCTGGGCCAGTTGATCCTGCTGGCGGCGGGACTGCCACTCGTCACAGGCCCACTCCCAGGCGATCAGGAAGCCCTGACTGCAGAAATAGGAGATGGCGATCAACATGCCGACCCCAAGCCAGGCCGCATGAGCCGTGGCCCACTGGCTCACGGCACCTTTCATCAATCCGGCCGGAAACAGCAGGATGATGCTGCAGCAGAGCAGCAGCCAGACCATCAGCCAGTTGAGGCGATTAAGCTGGTAAAAATGTTGGATCCACCGTTTCATCGTTCACCCTTCCCAAGTCAATGTGGACAGTAGCCAACTCGTAGCAATCGCTGTGCCAGCACAAGGATCCCCGTAAAAAGATCAGGATCCCGGATGGGAGAGTCGAGGGGGTTGTCACATCCTTTTACAACTTGTCGCGCGGATCATCTCCTGTTGGCCTTGCGCCTCACAGAGCCACTTGGTAAAAAGCCCGCACTGTCACTGGGGAGTAGCAACCCGCCCGAAATCCGGGCAGGGCCCATGTCAACACTCTTGGATCCGCAGATCCATGGCATGGGCGGCGATAGCACCTATCGTCCTGCAAGACCTTTGGCCTCGATATGCACGCCAGCCGGGCGAGCCGTATCGGGTCCATCGGTTGTTCTGCTCGCCTGGCGGTTACTCATCATGCTGATCACCCTGCTGTTATTTCTGATCTCTGCCGTCACCATCTATCTGGCCTGCGAATACTTCGTCAACGGCATCGAATGGACCGGCCATCATTTCAAACTGTCCCAAAGCGCCACCGGTTCTCTGCTGGCTGCCCTCGGCACGGCCCTGCCCGAATGCATCGTCACCCTGACCGCCCTGCTGATGGGGGATGCCCCCGCCCAGCAGCAGATAGGCATAGGTGCGGCCCTCGGCGGCCCGCTGGTGCTGGCTACCATAGGCTATGCTGCCGTCGGCGTGACCCTGCTGCTGTGCATGAGCCGGGAGCACAGAGCCATCAATGGCGAGGTGCAGCGGGAGATAGGCCGCGATCAGGCCTGGTTTGCCGGCATCTTCCTGTTGGCCGTGCTGCTTGGCATGGTGGCCTTCACCGGTAAAACCTGGCTGGCCCCCCTGTTCGTGCTGATGTACCTCCTCTATGTGCGACGTGAGCTGAAACAGACCGACAGCCACGATGCGGAATTGCCCTCCCCCCTCAAGCTGGATCCGCACGCCAGGATCCCGGCGCTCGGCAAGGTGCTGCTGCAAACCCTGGTGGCGCTCGGTGTGGTGGCGCTGGCGGCCCAGCTGTTCGTTCACCAGCTGGAGAACATGGGCGAGCTGTTCGGTCTCTCTCCGGTGCTGGCGGCCCTGCTGCTGAGCCCGGTGGCCACCGAAATGCCCGAGCTGATGAACGTGCTTATCTGGGTGCGACAGGGCAAACACCGGCTGGCGCTGGCCAATATCTCCGGCGCCATGATGATCCAGGGCACCATTCCCAAGGCGTTCTGCCTGCTGTTCACTCCCTGGCTGCTGGACAGCACCATGATGGCCTCCTCCCTGGTGACGCTGCTGGCGGTCACGCTGCTGTGGTGGGGGTTCAGTCGGGAGCGGATGACGGCGGGCAGGCTCGCTCTGGTGGGACTGGTTTACCTGGGTTTCTGCGGCTGGCTGATGATGAGCTGAGGGCCGGCCTCTGCCTCTGGCGCAACAAGAAAGGGCAGGATCCCATCCTGCCCTTCATCTCACGGGGTAGTGTCAATCAGACCGATCCGAGGTCTTAGAACTGCTGGAACCAGCGCTGGATCTGGGCCGGATCCTTGCTCTGGGTCAGGGCGAGCATCAGCAGCACCCGCGCTTTCTGCGGGTTGAGGGTCTCGGCGGCGACGAAGCCGTACTTGGCATCATCGATCTCCGCATCCAGGGTGGTGGAGCCGGTCGGCACGCGGGCGGAGCGCACCACGCGAATGCCGTCCTTGCTCGCCTTGGCCAGGGTGTCGAACAGGGTGTGGTAGAGGTTGCCGTTGCCCACCCCGGCGCTGACGATGCCGTCAAACTTGGCATCCACCAGGGCCTTGGCCGGCAGGTCCGAGGCGTTGGCGTAGCTGTAGACGATGCCGACCTGGGGCAGCTTGTCGAGCTTGCTCACGTCGAACGGGGTCTTGCTGGTATGCAGACGGGCCGGGCTGCGCTGGTAGTCGATCTTGCCGTTGTGGATGTAGCCGAGCGGGCCGAAGTTGGGGGAGGCGAAGGTCTGCACTCCTGTGGTGTTTGTCTTGGTGACGTCGCGGGCATCCAGCACGGTGTCGTTCATCGCCACCATGACGCCACGTCCCTTTGAGGCGGGGTCGGAGGCAGTCACCACGGCGTTGTAGAGGTTCATGGGGCCGTCGGCGCTCATGGCGGTGGAGGGGCGCATGGCGCCCACCAGCACCACCGGCTTGTCGCTCTTGACGGTCAGATTGAGGAAGTAGGCGGTCTCCTCCATGGTGTCGGTGCCATGGGTGATGACGATGCCGTCCACGTCATCCCTGGCCAGCAGCGCGTTGACGCGCTTGGCGAGCGTGAGCCACACCTCGTCGTTCATGTCCTGGGAGCCGATCTTGACCACCTGCTCACCCTGCACGTCGGCCACGTTTTTCATCTCGGGCACGGCGGCGATCAGCGTCTCGATGGCCACCTTGCCGGCCTCGTAGTTGGACTGGGTGGCAGACTGGCCCGCCCCGGCGATGGTGCCGCCGGTGGCCAGAATGTGCACGCTGGGCAGCGCCATGGCCATAGGGGAGAGGGTCAGGCCGAGTACGGCGGCGATCAGGGTCTTGCGAATGGGAAGGGTCATGCTGCAATCCTTTTGGATGAGGGAATTGCAGCATTTTTATTCTTTTTAAATGGGATTTAAGTGATCATTCTCACCAATAAAAAGAAGTAAACAGAATATTAGTCTGATTTATACCAATTAAGTGATAATTCACTCTACCTGAAAGCCTCTCGCCTCGATCAGGGCGATCAACTCGGCTTTGCTCAGCTCGCTCTCGATGACGGCCTTGCGGCTGGCAAAGTCGACCGTGGCGGTGAGAACTGACGGCTGGGCCAGCAGGGCCTTTTGCAGGCTGGCAGCGCAACCGCCGCAGGACATGCCGGTAACGGTGAGTTCGATGGTCATGGGCTCTCTCCTCTGTCGATGTGACATCAGCCTAAAGCTGCCGCCTCCGGCAAGGTCAAGGGTGAATGCCGATCCCGTCAACCCCGGGTCGTGCATCATGGCGGCGCCCCATCACCCCATCAGTCCCAGGTAGTTCATCAGGGCGGCCCCCAGGCTGGTGGTGACGAGCGAGCCCAGGGTGGTGGTGGCGATGATGTTGGCCGCCAGGGCGCTGTCACCGCCCATGGCGCGGGTCATCACATAGCTGGCGGCGGCGGTGGGGGTAGAGCTGATGAGAAACAGGATGCCGAGGGCCTGCGGGCTGAAGCCGAGCGCCCAGGCCCCCAGCACCAGCAGCACGGGGATGCAGCACAACCGGTTGACCGTGGCCCAGCCAGTCAGCATGGCGCCGCCGCGCAGGGCCTTGAGGTTGAGGCTGGCGCCGGTGCAGAGCAGGGCCAGCGGCAGGGTCATGTTGGCGAAATAGTTGCCTGTGGTGATGACCAACTGGGGCAGTTCGATGCCGAGCAGACCGAAGGGCAGGGCCGCCAGAATGGCGATGATGAGGGGATTTTTGACGATCCCCTTGAGTATGGGGGCGAGCCCCTTTCCGCCCCCCAGGCTGCGGGTCAGGGTGATCACCGCAAGGATGTTGTAGAGCACTGTGATGGAGCCCACCAGCAGGGCGGCGGCCCCTATCCCCTCCGGGCCGTAGGCGTTTTGCACATAGGCCAGCCCCATGATCCCCATGTTGCCGCGAAAGCTGCCCTGCACGAAGATGCCCCGCAATTTCTTCTCGCCGATGAAACGGGCCGCCAGCACCTCCAGCGCCAGGAAACCTGCGAGGGTGCCGAGCAGGCCGTAGAGGATGAGCCAGGGGCTCGGCATGGAGGAAAAATCGGTGCGCACCATGCTCAGGAACAAGAGAGCTGGCAGGGTGACCTGGAACACCAGACGGGAGGCGGACTCGACGAAGCTGTCAGGCAAGAGACCCGGCCGCTTGAGCCAGATGCCGAGTACCAGCACCAGACAGATGGGGCCCGTGATGGAGAGAGAGAAGTGCAGACTTGCCAACAGATCCATGATGCGCGTCCTGTGCAACGGCGAAGAAAGTCGCCTGGGAAAGGGCATTCTAACGCCATGGGCTTGTATTCACAGGAGTTAATCACAACAATGTCTGCATCCCGGTTGTCGCCCTCCCCTGTCACGGATCCCCCATGGAAAAGAAACTGACCATCCTCGATATCGCTCGCCTCAGCGGGGTCGGCAAGTCGACCGTCTCCCGGGTGCTCAATCAGGATCCCAAGGTCAATGCCCAGACCAGGGCCAGGGTTGAATCGGTGATCGCCCAGCACGGTTTCGTCCCGAGCAAATCGGCGCGGGCCATGCGCAGCCAGAGTCAGCAGGTGGTCGGCATCGTGGTGTCGCGCCTCGACTCCAGCTCCGAGAACCAGGCGGTGCGCGGCATGCTGGAGACCCTCTACCAGCGTGGCTACGACGCCGTGCTGATGGAGAGCAAGTTCTCCCCCGCCAAGGTGAGCGAGCACCTGGCGGTGCTGGAGCGGCGCGGGGTGGACGGCATCATCCTGTTTGCCTTCAACGATCTGGACTATGCCGCCATGGCGCCGCTCAGGGAGAAACTGGTGCTGATGGCCCGTGAGCGCCCCGGCTTCTCGTCGGTCTGCTTCGACGATGACGGGGCGGTGCGCGCCGTGCTCGCCCACCTCGGGGAGCGTGGCCTGACCGAGGTCGCCTATCTCGGGGTGGAACGCAGCGATCTCACCACCGGGCTGCGTCGGCATCAGGCTTACCTCGACTACTGTCGGGAACAGGGGCGCACGCCCCGCAGCGCCCTCGGGGATCTCGGTCTGCAAAGCGGCTATCGGCTCGCGGCCGAGCTGCTCACCCCCACCACCCAGGCCATGGTCTGTGCCAGCGACACCCTGGCCATCGGTGCCGCCAAGTACCTGCAGGAGCAGGGGCGCACCGACATCCTGGTGAGCGGACTTGGCAGCAATCCCATGCTGACTTTCCTCTTTGCCAACACCCTCAGCCTGGATTTCGGCTACAAGGACGCCGGCATCCTGGCCGCCAGACAGCTGCTCGACCAGATTGAAGAGGGGCAGCCCCCCAGAGCGACCATCGCCCCCTGTCAGCCCCTGTAGTCTATCTTTTCCTCCATTCCCGGCGTTTTGCGCTTTTTGTGACCAGCGCCACGAATTGGGAACGTTCCCATTGCCGATACCAGCCACTGGCTTCATGCTGATTGGGAACGATACCAATAAACGGGCGGTCCTTGGCCAGCCGGTAAAGACACGACCATTATTCATGGAGTCACAGAGGGAAGGCTCATGTCAAAAGTCAACACACAGCATCTGGCGCAGCTGATCGAGCGGATCGGCGGCAAAGAGAACATCACCACTGTCAGCCACTGCCTGACCCGGCTCAGGTTCGTGCTGGCCGATCCGGCCAAGGCCGACCCCAAGGCCATCGAGACCATCCCTTCGGTGAAGGGAAGCTTCACCCAGGGCGGCCAGTTCCAGGTGGTGATCGGCAACGAGGTGGATCAGTGGTACAAGGCGCTCACCCAGGAGATCGGCGTGAGCGGTGGCAGCAAGGAGGCCGCCAAACAGGCCGCCCGCCACAACATGAACCCGCTGGAGCGCGGCATCTCCCACCTGGCCGAGATCTTCGTCCCCCTGCTGCCCGCCATCATCACCGGTGGTCTGATCCTGGGCTTTCGCAACGTCATCGGCGACATCAAGATGTTCGACGACGGCACCCGCACCCTCACCGAGATCAGCCAGTTCTGGGCCCAGGTGCACGCCTTCCTCTGGCTGCTGGGTGAAGCCATCTTCCACTTCCTGCCGGTGGGTGTCTGCTGGTCTGCGGTGAAGAAGATGGGCGGCTCCGAGATCCTCGGCATCGTGCTGGGTATCACGCTGGTGTCGCCGCAACTGATGAACGCCTATGGCATCGGCCAGCAGACCCCGGAAGTGTGGGACTTCGGCCTCTTCGTCATCCAGAAGGTGGGGTATCAGGCCCAGGTCATTCCGGCCCTGCTGGCGGGTGTCTTCCTCGCATGGGTGGAGACCAGCCTCAAGCGCATCATCCCGGCCTATCTCTACCTGGTGATTGTGCCCTTCATCTCCCTGCTGCTGGCGGTGATCGTGGCCCACGCCCTGATCGGTCCGTTCGGCCGCTGGATTGGTGACGGCGTCGGCTTTGCCGCCAAGGCGGCCATGACGGGTTCGTTTGCCCCCATCGGCGCCGCCCTGTTCGGCTTCCTCTATGCGCCCCTGGTCATCACCGGCATCCACCACACCACCAACGCGGTGGACCTGCAACTGATGCAGAGCATGGGCGGCACCCCCATCTGGCCGCTGATCGCCCTCTCCAACATCGCCCAGGCGTCTGCGGTCGTCGGCATCATCCTGATCAGCCGCAAGGAGAACGAGCGGGAGATCTCGGTCCCGGCCGCCATCTCCGCCTATCTCGGGGTGACCGAGCCGGCCATGTACGGCATCAACCTCAAGTACAAGTTCCCCATGTTGTGCGCCATGGTGGGCTCAAGCTGTGCGGCTCTCATCTGCGGCTTCGCCGGTGTGATGGCCAACGGCATCGGGGTGGGCGGCCTGCCGGGCATCCTCTCCATCCAGCCGCAATACTGGGGCATCTACGCCATCGCCATGCTGGTGGCCATCGTGGTCCCCGCCCTGCTGACCCTGCTGGTCTACAAGCGCCAGCAGGCTGCCGGCAAGCTGGATCTGGCCACGGCCTGATCCACACAACCTCGGCGGAGCACTGGCTCCGCCCTTTATCGTTGCCCTGTTCCAACTAATCCGGTTTCAACCAATGAGCGAACCAACCATGACACAGACACCCTGGTGGCAAAGCGCCGTGATTTACCAGATCTACCCCAAGAGCTTTCAGGATTCCGGCGCCCGTGGCACCGGTGATCTCAAGGGGATCATGGCCCGCCTCGACTACCTCAAGACCCTCGGCGTCGATGCCCTCTGGCTGACCCCGGTCTATGTCTCCCCCCAGGTGGACAACGGCTACGACATCGCCGATTACCTCAACATAGATCCCGCCTACGGCACCATGAGCGATTTCGAGGCGCTCCTGGCCGCCGCCCATGATCGCGGCATCCGCATCGTGATGGACATAGTGGTGAATCACACCTCCACCGAGCACGCCTGGTTCAAGTCGGCGCAGGGGGACAAGAACAGCCCCTATCGCGACTACTACATCTGGAAAGATCCGGTGGACGGCGGCGTGCCCAACAACTGGCAATCCAAGTTTGGCGGCAGCGCCTGGGAGCTGGACCCGGCCACCGGCCAGTACTACCTGCACCTCTTTGCCTGCGAGCAGGCGGATCTCAACTGGGAAAACCCGGCCGTGCGCGCCGAGGTGAAGAAGATCATCCATTTTTGGGCGAAGAAAGGGGTCGACGGTTTCCGCCTCGACGTCATCAACCTCATCTCCAAGGATCAGGCATTCCCTGACGACGAGGTGGGGGATGGCCGCCGCTTCTACACCGACGGGCCGCGCATCCACGAATTTTTGCAGGATGTGAGCCGCGACGTCTTCGCCCCCGTGGGGGCCATGACGGTGGGGGAGATGTCCTCTACTTCTCTGGAGCACTGCCAGCGCTATGGCGCGCTGGATGGTTCCGAGCTCTCCATGGTGTTCAACTTCCATCACCTCAAGGTGGATTACCCGGGCGGCGACAAGTGGACCAAGGCCCCGTTCGATTTCCTCGAACTCAAGCGCATCTTCAACCACTGGCAGAGCGGTATGCATGGCAAGGGGTGGTCGGCGCTCTTCTGGTGCAACCACGATCAGCCGCGCATCGTCTCCCGTTTCGGCGATGAGGACGAGCATAGGGTGGTCGCCGCCAAAATGCTGGCCAGCACGCTGCACGGCCTGCAAGGCACCCCCTACATCTATCAGGGGGAGGAGATCGGCATGACCAACCCCGGCTATCAGCACATCGACGACTATCAGGATGTGGAGAGCCGCAACATCTTCGCCATCAAGCAGGCGGAAGGGATGAGCGAGGCCGAGATCCTCGCCATTCTCGGCGCCAAGTCCCGGGACAACTCGCGCACCCCGATGCAGTGGAGTGCCGCCGCCAACGCCGGTTTCACCAGCGGGACGCCCTGGCTCAAGCCAGCCGCCAACTACCCCGAGATCAACGCCGAGGCGGCGCTCGCCGACCAGCACTCGGTGTTCTGGCACTATCGGGATCTCATCGCCCTTCGCAAGGCGCACCCCATCTTCACTCAGGGGGATTATCAGGAGCTGCTGACCGGGCACCCGCAGATCTGGGCCTATGCCCGCCGCGCCGACGATCAGACCCTGCTGGTGGTGAGCAACTTCTACGGCGAGCCGGTGGAGTTTGCCTTGCCTGCCGAGCTGCAAAGCGGGGAGGGGCGACTGCTGCTTGGCAACTACCCGGATAGCCCGGCCCGCCCGCAATCCTGCAAGCTGCGCCCTTACGAATCCCTGATCTGGCTGATGGAGCAATGATGACTGACGCAACGACAGTGCAGCGGCCCGCCGTGCGTGGCCCCGAGTGGCAGAAGATGGTCGCGGGAGCGCCCTATGATGCAGGGGACCCCGAACTGCGGGCGGCGCGGGAGCAGTGCCGCGCCCTGCTGGGAGAACTGAACCGGGAGCGAACCGATGCCCCTGACTGGGATGAGCGCCTCACCCGCCTGCTGGGTGGCCGCGCAGAACGCTGTTTCATCACGCCCCCCTTCTTCTGCGACTATGGCGCCAACATCTTTGTCGGCGAGAATTTCTACGCCAATTTCAACTGCACCATCCTGGATGTGTGCGAGGTACACATAGGCGACAACGTGCTGCTGGCCCCCGGAGTGCAGATCTACACCGCTACCCACCCGGTGGCGGTAGCGCCGCGCATCAAGGGGGTGGAGTTCGGCAAGCCGGTGCGTATCGGCAACAACGTCTGGATTGGGGGCAGCGTCGTCATCTGCCCGGGCGTCACCATAGGGGACAACAGCGTCATCGGGGCGGGGTCCGTTGTCACCAAAGACATTCCGGCAGGCGTGATGGCGGTCGGCAATCCCTGCCGGGTCTTGCGCCCCATGACGGCAGAGGAGCTGGCGCCCGGAGAACCTGGCTGACACAGAAGGGGCAGGCCGTACCTGCCCCTGTTCGTTTCCCTGACGGCGCTCCCGCAATGCCGGCAAGGCTTCGGCGCAACCCCCTCTTTACCCGGGCAGCAAGGCGCCGCAACGCTTGTGCTGTCCCATGACCACCAGAGTCTTGAAACTGCGCACCTGGTCCCTGGCATGGAGCACCCGACGGGTGAACTGCTCGTAACTTTGCATGTCCCTGGCGGCCACTTGCAGCACGAAGTCCTGCTCCCCCGTCACATACCAGAGATCCATCACCTCGGGTTCCCGCTGCAGGCTGGCGATCATCTCATCGACGATGTGGCCATGATCCCGCTCCAGGGTCACCAGCACCAGCATGGTGATGGGCCAGCCCATGGTGGACGGTGCCACCAGCGCCACTTCCCGCTCGATGAGACCGGACTCCCGCAAGGCGCGGACGCGGCGGTAGCAGGCTGGGGCGGAAAGACCGACCCTGTGGGCCAGCTCCGGCGTGGGCAAACGAGTATCCTGTTGCAGCTCGGCGAGGATGAGCAGATCAAATTTGTCGGTCATGGGGTTCATTAGATAAAAATTATCGCACAAGGCCAGTATTAGACCGGTTTTACCCAAGTCTCCAGATATATTTTACTGCCCATCGTCCTGCTCGGTATCAATACCATGCAACCCAATCCCAATGCCCTCTCCTCTCTTCTGGCCGTCCTGCTCGCCATGTTGTCGATCACCCTCGGCGCCTCCTTGGCCAAATCCCTGTTTCCCCTGCTGGGAGCCGCAGGCACGACCCTGTTCCGGCTGGGGTGCGCCGCCCTCCTTCTCTCCCTGGTGTTTCGCATCTGGCGTGCCCCCCTCGACCGACGCACCCTGCTGGGCGCCATCCCCTACGGCCTGTCGCTTGGGGCCATGAACCTGCTCTTCTATCTGGCCATCGCACGCATTCCCCTCGGCGTAGCCCTGGCCATCGAGTTCATCGGCCCCCTGACGGTGGCTCTGATCTCCTCACGCCACCGGGCGGACTTCATCTGGCTGATACTGGCCATCGCCGGGCTGCTGCTGCTCTTGCCCCTGCGGGCAACACAGCAGGCCATCGATCCCCTGGGTGCCGCACTGGCTCTCGGGGCTGGCCTCTTCTGGGGGCTCTATATGCTCACCGGAAAGCGGGCAGGAGCCTTGCTGGGCGCACAAGCTCCGGCGCTGGGCATGTGGGTGGGCACCCTGCTGGTATTGCCCTTCGGGCTGGAGGGTGCGATCGAGGCGTCATTCACCGTCCCCGTGATCCTCACCATCATCGGGGTGGGGCTGCTCTCGAGCGCCATCCCCTACTCTCTCGAGATGTTTGCCCTGCGCCGCCTTCCCCTCAAGAGCTACGGCATTCTCACCAGCGGTGAACCGGCCATGGGAGCCTTGATGGGACTGGTATGGCTGGGCGAACAGTTGCCCCCGTCCCAATGGCTCGGGATAGCCGCCATCATCGCCGCCTCCATGGGCACCACCTGGCAGGCGGGTCGTCGACAAGCCGGCTCCGCCTGAACCAAAAAAAATCGGGGCCGGCGATGACCGGCCCCGGGGATGGTACGAGCGCGTCAGGACGAGTAGTCGTAACAGCGTTTGAGCTCGCCGAAGTCATAAAAGAAGCTGCCCACAGCAATGGGGGCGCAACCTGCCTTGAAGGCGAGCTCCTTCTCGTTGTAAAGCATCTTCACCAGCACCCGGCCGGCCTCGTTGCGGTAGACATCCCACTGGATGTTGGCCGCATAGGGAGAGACCCAGCCGCCACGCCATTCGTTGTTTTCCTGGCTCATCAGCACGCCGGGCTGGGCGCTCTGGCGACTCCCTTCCAGCTTCATCAGGGCCGCCAGCGGGATCAGGGTCTCCGCATGGGCAAAGCGCAGCTTGGCGACATGCTCGCCCGCCTCTTCCACCACCTGGGTCTGTACCTCGTTGAAGAGGCCGTCAAGCAGGGGCTGGGCCACGGCGTAGGTGGCGCTCTGGCTGGCAAGACTCGGCCCCTTCTCGTAGAAGTCCTCGGCATCGGAAAGGTAGGAGAACCAGGCAGACTCCTCTGGAGTGATGAACTGCTCGAGATCCCAGGACCCGCCTTGTGCCTGCGCCTCCCGGATCATCCCCGGGCCGATGATGAAGAGGTTGTAGAGCATGAGGGCGGCGTCCACCTCGTCGCGCACATGGGTCTTGCCGCCGTCTTCCGGATTCACCGCCACGTAATCCACCCCGGCGGCCAGCTCGTCGACGAAGGCCTTGCTGTAGAGACGCTCGAGCATCTCGCGGGCCATCACCCGGGTCCTGGGCAGGGCCTTGAGCGCATCGAGGGCCTCGGTCAGCTCGGGAGCGGGAGCCACCCCGTTGTCTTCGTCCCCGACAAAGGCCTGATAGGCCTGGAAGGTGGGCAGATACCGGGTGTACTCCCCCTGCGGCTCGGTCTTGTGGAAGTAGAGCTCGAACTTGTTGCGCAGCCCCTTGTCGATCTCGGAAGGGTTCTCCTGGCTGACGTAACAGTCGGGGCTGTCCGTCACCAGAGAGACCCGTTT
Source organism: Aeromonas sp. R10-1 (assembly GCF_040908465.1). Lineage (NCBI taxonomy): Bacteria > Pseudomonadati > Pseudomonadota > Gammaproteobacteria > Aeromonadales > Aeromonadaceae > Aeromonas > Aeromonas sp. R10-1. The sequence goes on along the minus strand of NZ_JBFODT010000039.1, from coordinate 70,429 downwards.
GGCCAGGCTCTGCATGAAGAAGTAGGCGCTTTCGTTGGCGCGATCCTTGCCCGATGTCTCGACCTTGAGGCAGAGGGGAGTCGATTCAGTGGTCAGCAGGGTGGGCAGCCGTTCGGCGAGCCGGGTCGCCAGGTTGGCGTGCTCCTCCTTACCGAGCGCACTCAGCAGGCCATAGCCGAGGGTCTGGTTGGCGGCCGTGACGGCGTCCACCTTTGCGCCGAGCCGTTGGCCCAGCTCGGTCAAGGCCCCCTGTCTCGCGGCCTCCTCCCACACCAGCTTGGTCAGCACATCGTATTTGGGGCTGGACAACGAGCGGGAGCCGTGGCGTGCGACCAGCTCGGTGAAGACGGGACTAAAGCCTTCAGGGGCAACCTCATAGCTGTTCTTTGCCTGACGGGCGGCATAGACCGCCTTGGTGCTGTATTGATAGTCGCCGACGGCGGGCGAGGAGGAGTCATTGCCCGAATTGCAGCCGCTCAGCAGGGTGGCCGCCACGCAGGCGGCAAGGGAGGAAACGCGAAACATAGTCATCCTTGAACAAGTGTGAAAATGAAGCCGCACAGTACGCACCGGATGTGACAATCCGGTGTCAGGTCTGGGACATGCACCTCTCTCCTGAAAGGTGCCCCCCCCCAACCCGTCTATGCCCCCCACAAATCATCATTCATATTTTTTGAACGTGTAGGCCAGTTTATCTCGCTAACAATGACCAGGTGAGGCGCTTAATATTCACACATCGCTTAGGCAGGAGCGCCAAGCCGCAAAACAACTGGTCGTTCATGGCAGTCCCCCATACACATGGGTGACAAACATCCGTGACAAAACAACACACCATTTGAATGACCTCTTGCAAGGATGCATTGATGCAGGCCTGTCAGGCCTTGCCAATGACATAAAAACCAAGAGAGTGAATGAACATGAAAAACGTGATCAAGATGCTGGCCGCTGCAGGCCTGATGAGTGCCGGTGTTGCCCAGGCTTCCGTCCCCGCCGACTTCAACGCCACCCCGGGTGTGCTGTTCGTGAACTGGCATGCCAGCGCCGCCATGGCCGGCAAAGCCAACCCCATGCTGGAGGTGCGCGATGAATCCGGTGATCTGGTAGCCTCCGTCCACGCCAACCTGATGGGTACCCAACAGGTACAGATCCCGAGCCGCGCCCAGGGCAACCTGACCGTCAGCCTCGGCGATCAGAGCAGCGATTATCGCATCCCGTTCGGCATCGGCAGCGGCAATCCCCGCTGATCAACGCAGACGACTTCCCTCCCGGGTCTGGCAAAGACACGCCGACCAGGCGAGAGATCAACGACAAGGGCGCCATCAAGGCGCCCTTGTCGTCGTTGCCGTCGGCACGCACGGCTACTGGGTGAAGACGGGACCGAAGCCGGATCCCCACAGGATGGCCGTGGCAGCCAGCACGCAGACCAGCAACACCAGGCCGACCGTCACCACTGAGCTGGCGTAGATGAATCCCTGCTCCTTGGTGATGTGCATCAGGATGGGCACGCCGATATAGAGCAGGTAGACGGAATAGGTCAGCCCGACCAAACCGATGAGCATCACGAACCAGAGATGCGGGAAGAAAGCGGAGAGGCCCACCATGAAGAGTGGCGTGGAGGTGTAGGCCGCCAGCTCCAGCGAGGTCGTGTAGCTGGGATCCGAGCCGAAGGTATGCCCCATCCAGTGCACCAGATAGGAGAGTGCCAGCACGCCGATGATGAGGGTCACGTACATGGCGACCGACAGCTTGAATGCACTGTTGGCGGTCAGGGTGATGGGATCGCCGACCCCGATGCTCCAGCCGATGTGAACGGCGGAATAGTAGGCGCAGATGGGAGGGATAAGGGCCACGAGCAGGATGTGGGTCAGACTGTTTCTGAAGCTGTCGTGCCGCTCGTCTATGGTATGCCATTCGGTGTGGGGATGGGCATACAATCCCCATAAGTGATTCAATATCATAGCGTTATTCCTTCTCTACATGGGTGGTTGGCGGATCGATACCGGGCTTTCTCCTCTGATTGCGTCATGTCCGGGCGCTGGTGGCGCCATCGCTTGTCATGGCATGCGATGACTTTAAATAAAGTCGCTCCACCGCCGCTGCGTCAAGCAAGGTCGCCGGGACAGCCGGGAGGGATGGGAAGACAGCAGGAGGGCACCGGAGGCGGGCACTGATGGCACCCGCCGTCGGCGCTCCCGTCAATACTGCTTGGTTTTCGAGGCAAAACCCGCGAGGAAGAGACCGGTCAGGAACATGCCGCAGAAGGCTTCGATGGCCGACAGCAGTTGCAGCGGCGAGGAGGTCTGGGAGATGTCCCCATAACCCAGGGTCACGAAGGTGACGATGCTGAAATAGAGGGAGCGCCCCAGATGGCCGTGGGTTGCAGACTCCGGTGCCAGGAAATAGGTCAGGGTCGCCAGCAGGATCACCCCCATCGACATCAGCAGGCTTCTGATGGGACGCTCCCCAAACCCCCAGGTGATGAAGCTGATGAACTTGCCCGCGCACTTGAGATAGCACAACAGGGAGAGCCAGCACTTCGTCATCGGACCGCTGCGCAACCAGCGCTCCCGGAACAGCTCCCGCGGGCTCGCCAGGGACTTCATCTCGTGCAGCTTCTCCTTGTAGTAGCACTCGCCGGCGTCGACGGTGTCACCCACGCTGGAGAAGAGACGCTTGGCATTGCGATAGAGTTTGCTCGCCTCGTTGTGGTCGATCCGCCCATTGTCGTTGTAGACCACCTCCACCTTGTCCAGGTTGGTGTGCTCCATGGTGGCATCGAAGTTCTTGGCGCTGACGCTGAAGTTTTTCAGCACCGCCCGGGAGGAGTGGAAGCGGATCTCCTCGCACTCTATGGTGAAGTCCTGAAAGACCCCGTCCTCCAGCGCCAGCTCCCGCTTCTTGGCCCAGGCCCTGTGGTCCCACAGCAGGGAGTCGAACAGATCGAGCCCGATCACCCCGCCATTGACCCTGACCCCCTTGGCCGAGCAGTGCCACAGATAAACCTTGGAGTTGTTGACGGCCCCATCGAGAGAGAGCTCGTCGAGACAGGTAAAATCGAGCAACCGGCCGGAGATGATGGGGCTTTTGAGGGTAACACCGCCGATGTTGAGCAGACGATGCTTGCCCAGCACCTGGGCCTCCCCCTTGTTGTTCTCCGAGACCGAAAGCAGGCTTTGCACCCGTTTCACCTCGTCATTGCCATGTTTTCCCGCCAGCCACATGCTGTAAGGCTCGAAACGGGTCTCCGAGCGGATGAGGCCGCTCTTGCGCAGGGATTCCAGTGCACTCGAGGCGCTCTCATACAAGCGGACCTTGTCGTCGCTCATGTAGACACAAAGGCTCAGCACGCAGCGGGAGCTGATGAAGCGGGAGCTGATGAAGCGGGCGATGCCGATCTGGAAGATCACGCTTTTTTCTATCTTCTGCTCCGCCATCCAGTCGTCGAAATGGGGCAGCGACGCCACCAGCAGCGCCCAGATACGGGGATAATCGTTCTCACGCCGCCACTCGTTGAATTGCTCGGGGGAAAGCTGCCAAAGCTCTGTTGCATTCATGCATGACCTCACTCAAGAAACCGATCCCGTTTTGCCGGGCCGGGGTGACGGCAGGCGCCGATCACGACAGGGTGATCCGGCGGGCGCAGCATAGGGACTCACCACGCCATCATACTCGGCAGACGGGCCAAGTCACTGGGAGGAAAGATTCAAGAGGAGCGCTGCGACAGCTTTGTCACCGGACAGGACGCTTTTCGAACAGCGGGAAGCGGGACATGGAAAAACGGGAAAAGAAAAAGCCCAGCATTGCTGCTGGGCTTTTTATTTGGCTCCTCCTGCTGGGCTCGAACCAGCGACCTGCGGATTAACAGTCCGTCGCTCTACCGACTGAGCTAAGGAGGAATTATTCGTGGTGCCCAGAGACGGAATCGAACCGCCGACACGGGGATTTTCAATCCCCTGCTCTACCGACTGAGCTATCTGGGCAAATGGTGCCGGCTACCGGAATCGAACTGGTGACCTACTGATTACAAGTCAGTTGCTCTACCTACTGAGCTAAGCCGGCACACTTCAAACCATTGTGCATGAACACGTTTTTATTTCATGGCACCAAAATATGGTGCCCAGAGACGGAATCGAACCGCCGACACGGGGATTTTCAATCCCCTGCTCTACCGACTGAGCTATCTGGGCGTGGGCGCTATTAAACGGATTTTAGGGCAGGTGGTCAACGGGAAATTTCACTTTTCGTCTCGTTCGTCTCTTTTTTGCGCAGCATCATCCATTTTCATCACTTCTGCTGGCGGGACCGCTCCTCGGCGCCCCCAGAGGCGGGACTCCTCCCCCTTGAGCAGGCGGGTAATGTTCTCGTGATGACGGATCAGGATGAGACAGGAGAGCAGGGAGACCGGCAACGTGTATTCCGGTTTGAGCAGATAGGTAAAGAGCGGAGTCAGCAACACGGTCACGATGGACGCCAGTGACGAATAGCCGCTCACCAGCAGCACCAGCAGCCAGGTGGTGATGACGGCGCCCCCCATGGCAAAGCCGATGGGCAGCATGGTACCGAGGGCGGTGGCGACGCCCTTGCCGCCACGGAAGTGGAAGAAGAGGGGGTACATGTGGCCCAGACAGGCGGCCACCCCGATAAAGCCGAGGTAGACGGGCTTGATCTGCAGATACCAGGCGAGGTAGACGGGGGCCATCCCCTTGAGCACGTCGAGAAGCAGTACGATCAGCGCCGCCATCCGGCCGCCGAGGCGCAACACATTGGTCGCCCCCGGGTTGTGGGAACCATGGTCACGGGGATCCGGCAGACCCGTGATGCGGGAAACCAGCACGGCACTGGACAGCGAGCCGCCCAGATAGGCCAGAATAATCATCAAAATCGTCAGGGCCGTCATCTTGGTCGTTTTTACCACGATATGAATGGGGTATGATGCGGGCCACATTCCCAGGCCCGGGCTTGCCCGAAAGCGTGTCGCCCAAACCGGCCGCCAGCGGCAATCTGCTTGCCGGGCCTGCATCCCTGCGCTGTTTTCACAGCCCATCAAGAGTAAAGAAGAAGTACTGTCATGGACAAGGTGTTTATTCGCGGACTCGAGGTTTTGACCACCATAGGGGTATATGAGTGGGAGAAGGGCATTCGCCAGAAGCTCTGTTTCGACCTCGAGATGGGGTTTGACAACCGCCCAGCCGCCGCAACCGACGATATCAATCTGGCGCTGGATTACGCCACCCTCTCTCGCAAGATCTGTGATCACGCCCAGGGCAAGATAGTGGAGCTGGTCGAGACCATGGCCGAGCAGGTCGCCGCCCTGGTGCTGGAAGACGAGCGGGTACAGTGGGTCAAGGTGACCCTGACCAAACCGGGTGCCGTGCCCAATGCGGCAGGCGTCGGGGTCGAGATCCTGCGCCATCGCACGCCGGCTGCGAGCGCCAACTGATGACCCGCATCTATATCAGTCTGGGATCCAACATCGATCGGGAACGCCATATCCGCGCCGGCCTCGATGCCCTGCACGCCGAATTCGGCGAGTTGCAGGTCTCCCGGGTATTCGAGAGCGAGGCAGTGGGCTTCAACGGCCGCCCCTTCTACAACCTGGTGGTGGGTGCCGATACCGAGCTGCCCCTGGCGACCCTGTGCCAGCGGCTGCGCGCCATGGAGTTCGCTCACGGCCGCGAGCCGGATGCCAAGAAGTTCGCCCCGCGCACCCTGGATCTCGATCTGCTGCTCTACGGCGAGCTGGTCTGCGAGACGCCGCTGGTGCTGCCGCGCGGCGAGATCCTCACCAACGCCTTCGTGCTCTGGCCGCTGGCGGAGCTGGCTCCCACATTCCGCCACCCCATTGATGGTCGCACCATCGGTGAGCTGTGGGCAGGTTACGACAAAGCCTCCCAGCGCCTTGACCCCATTCCCTTCCACTGGAAAGCGGGCGAATTGCAGCATCACTGAACAACAAGGGCACCCTCGGGTGCCCGTGTTGATGACTCCGCTGATGATGGATAAGAAACGGTGATTGGGCCTGCGCCGGTGCAAGTGGCAGGATGACCGCCATCACAGGAGAACCCCATGCCACTCGATGCCATTCACGACTTCAACCGTCAGTTGCTCACCGACCTGCCCCACCAGCGCTTCGAGCACGAACCCATCCTCGATTACGCCACCGACGAGCGGGTCAAGGCTCGCCTCGGCTGGCAGGCCGAGTTCAGCAAGACCCTTTTCCTCAAATTCAAGGATGGTCGCTTCGCCCTGCTGCTGACCCACAGGGACGGCCGGCTCGACAGCAAGGCGGTCAAGGCGGCGCTCGGTGCCAAACCCTCCATCTGCACCGCTGACGAGATGCAGACCGAGATTGGCTGCCTGCCGGGAGCCGTCTGCCCCTTCCTGCCCCGCGCCGACATCCCCCTGCTGGTGGATCCCGTGCTCATGAATCACCACGCCTTTACCTGGACGCCGGGCCACCCCGAGCAGACTTTCCTGCTGGAGACCACCCACCTGGCCGGACTGCTGGCCCGATTACCCTGCGACGTGAGCTACCTGCCCGCCCCCTGAGCCTGGGACTCAGCGCTTTTCCCGCGCCAGCTGGGCGAAGATCAGCGCCGCCAGCATGGACATCAGGCCGATGCACAGATAGGTGAGGTGGAACCCCTCCAGCCAGCGGCCACTCTCCTCGGGCTGGCCGATGGAGAAGAGTCCCAGCAGGCTGGCGGCGATGGCCACCCCCAGGCTCATGGAGAGCTGCATCACCACCGACAGCAGACCGTTGCCGCTGCTGGCGTGCTCGCTGCTGAGATCCTGCAGGGTCAGGGTGTTCATGGCGGAAAATTGCAGGGAGTTGATGGCGCCAAAGACCGCCAGCCACGCCAGCAGTACGCCGTGGGGCACCTGGTTGTCGATGAAATAGAAGCTCGCGATCATGGCCCCGAGCGCCAGGGTGTTGCCGATCAGGATGCGGCGATAACCGATGCGCGGAATGAGCTTGTTCACCAGCGTCTTGGTCAGCATGGCGCCGATCACCGTGGGGATCATGGTCATCCCCGCCTTGCTCGGGGAGAAGCCGAGCCCCAGTTGCAGGAAGAGCGGGGTGAGAAACGGCATGGCGCCGCTGCCGAGGCGGGCAAACAGATTGCCCCAGATACCGATGGCGAAGGTGGACGTCTTGAACAGCGCCAGACTGAACAGGGGCTGCTCCGCCGTGGCGGCATAGAGCCAGTAGCTCGCCATGGCGGCCAGACCGAACAATACCGCAAACAGGGCCCAGCCGGTTGAGATGCTGTGCTCCCCCAGGCCTTGCAGACCGACGGATACCAGCACCATGCCGACACTGAACAGCACAAACCCCTGCCAGTCAAACCTGGCGGTGTGCTGGCGAAGGTCGGGCATGAAGTGCCAGCTCGCCACGAAGCCGAGCAGGCCCACCGGCAGGTTGATGAGGAAGACCCAGTGCCAGCTCGCCACCTCCACCAGCCAGCCCCCCAGGGCCGGGCCGATGAGGGGGCCGAGCAGACCGGGGATGGTGACGAACGACATCACCCTCAGCAGCTCATGCTTGCTGTAGACCCGCAGCACCGCCAGACGCCCGATGGGCATCAGCAAGGCCCCCCCGACCCCTTGCAACACCCGGGCGATCACCAGCATGGGCAGGGTGTTGGCGATGGCACAGGCCAGGGAACCCAGGGTAAACAGCAGGATGGCGACCAGATAGACCCGGCGGGTGCCGAATCTGTCCGCCAGCCAGCCGGAGGCGGGAATGAGCAGGGCCACCGTCAGCATGTAGGCGATGATGACGGACTGCATCTGCAGCGGACTCTCGCCCAGGGCCTCGGCCATGCTGGGCAGGGCGGTGTTGAGGATGGTGCCATCCAGGGTCTGCATGAAAAAACCGACCGCCGTCAGCCAGGGCAGCCATTTGCGCTGGGCGGGCGTCACCATCGGGGAGCTGTCAGGCATGGTTCTGTCTCTCCTCATCACATAAGAAAAGACCCGCACGAGAGCGGGTCATATCAGCATATCAGGCATCCGGCTGGCCGAGCATGGCCTTGAGGTGCTCTTCCAGGCTGGGTTCGGGGGCCTTGAGGGTCGAGAGGAACAACTGCTCTATGCCTACCCTGTCCTGGCTCTTCACGATGAACACCAGCCGGGACTGGGCCTTGCCTTCGGGCCACTCCCCCAGCGCCTGCAACGGATAGAGCTGGCCGTGCACGCCGTGGATCACCACGGGCTGGCTCTCCCCCTCCAGTTGCAATATCCCCTTGAGACGCAGCAGGGCATCACCGTATTGCGCCTGCACCGCATCGATGGCGGCCAGCAGGCGGGAGGGCTTGAGCGGCTCGCCGATGCGCAGGGAGAAACTTTCGATATTGCCGTGCTCGAAGCGGGTGGGCGCGGCCGTCCCCACCTTGGCGGCAAACGGCGTCATCTTCGGCTGCATGGGCGAAGCCAGCCCCTGTTTCGGGGATTCGGTACGCAGCCAGGCCAGCAACTGGCGCACGTCGCGCCCCGCCGCCTCGTTGTAGGCGCCGAGCTTCTCCAGCACTGCGGGTGAGAGCACCCCATTGCTGACGCGCTGGATGGGAGCTGCCGGATTGAGGGCCGCCAGTTGGGCTTCCACCCGAGCAAGGGTCTCTTCATCCACCAGATCGCCCTTGCTCACCACCAGCAGATCCGCCAGCGCCACCTGTTTGACTGCCTCATATTGAGCGGCCAGCTGCTGCTCGATATGACCGACATCCACCACGGTGACGGTGCCGTCGAAGCGGTAGCGCTGGGCGATAAAGCCCTCTTCCCTCAACGTGAACAGCACGGGGGCCGGATCGGCCAGACCAGTGGTTTCGATGATCAGCCGTTTGAAGGGTTTGATTTTGCGCTGGATGGCCTTCATGAAAAGCCCCTGCAGCGCCTCCACCAGGGAGCCCTGCACCGAGCAGCAGATGCAGCCGGAATCGAGCAGCACCACCTGCTCGTCCACCTGCTGTACCAGATGGTGATCCAGCCCCACGGAGCCGAACTCGTTGATGAGCACGGCGCACTCCCCGAGCTCGGGCTGCTTGACCCAGTGGTTGAGCAAGGTGGTCTTGCCGCTGCCGAGAAAACCGGTCAGCAGGGTCACGGGGATGCGGGTGTCTTGCATGTCTGTCATCGGGTTGCCCCCCCTCTGATCGGCAGGAGGATGAGTAAGCGAGTGTCTTGCATATCGGTCATGTCAGATCCTTACCGGTTGGCGAACAGGTCGCCGAGCCAGCGGTTTTCGAAACGGCCATGGGGGTCAAGCTCCCGCTTCAGGGCCAGGAAGTCGTGCCAGCGCGGCAACAAGGCAGGGAAGTCGTAGAGGTCCATCGCCAGGTGCTTGCCGAAATGGGGAATGCCGCCGAGCGGCACCAGCAGTTGCTGCAACTCGCGCATCTGCTCCATGGAGCCCCCGACAAAGGTCCCGTCCGCCGCCAGATAGACCAGAAAACCTATCCAGCACACCGACTTGTCATGGGCGGCACTGAGCCAGGCCACGGAGGGACCGGTGCAGCGCAGGATGAAGGGGTAGTGCAGCACGCCGGGGTTCGCCTCCTGCCATGCCTGCAGGATTGCAAGGGCCTCCCCCATGCGTTCGAGGGGCACGGCCACCTCGCAGTTGATCTGGGGAGCAGGGATCCCCTTGCAGAGGATCTGGTAGACGTTGCCCACCAGATCCGAGGCGTCCTTGAAGCGGCGTACCGTCTCGAAGTGCTCGCCTGCCCTGGCCTCGTCCTTGGTGTCTCTGGCCATCTTCTGCAGGGTCGCGTCTATGGTGGCATTGAGCGCCAGGTTCATGCGCTCGTCCATGTCTCCCTCCAGCACCAGCGGCTCGCTGCCCCCGGCCCGGTAGCGGGCCACCTCGTCATCGGAGGCGGGATCCACCAGCCAGATGTGGCTCTCGCCGGTCCAGGCGAACCACCAGCTCTTCACGAAGGCGTGCTCCCGGTTGAGGCGCTCGTTGTGTTCCAGCAGGAAAGGGTAGTCGGTGGTGAACTTGGTGCAGCGCATGATGCGGTTGGGCACGGTGTTGAGGGTCACATCCAGCAGGATGCCGAGCATCCCCATGCCCATCACGAAGGCGCCGAAGCGCGGATCGGTGCGATCCACCCTGATGATGTCGCCGCTCGCCAGCATCACGGTCAGGGCAGCCACCGCATCGCACAGGGCGGACTGGTGCAGTCCCTGCCCATGGGTGCCGGTGCTGAGCGCACCGCCCAGGGTCTGGATGCCGATGACGCCGGGGGACGCCGGCAGCATGCGATCCATGGCGATGAGGTCGGCATAGACGGTATCAAGCGGCGTCCCCGCCAGGTAGGTCACCGTATCGGCAGTCTTGTCCAGCTGGCCGCGCAGGTGGTGCAGGTCCACCAGCAGCGCCTGGCTGCCTTCGGCGTAGACACTGTGGATGGGTTCGAAAGAGAGGCCGGAGCCGATGAGCCGCAGCTTGCGATCGGGGTATTCCCGCAGCAGTTGCTGCAGCTCGTCACGGGTCGTCGGGCGCCACACCTGATCAAGGGCGCCGAGGGGGTTGGTTCTGGACCAGTTGAACAGCACCTCCCGATTGCCAATCGCCTTGATGCTGTGAAATGCCTGGAACCTGACCGTCATACCGCGCCTCATCTGACTTCAAAATGAGCGCCAATTCTATCGAAAAGTGGCTGCCAAGGCATGAAAAACAAGACCCTACAGTCGGGGGTGGATAGGGGGAGCCCCCCCTCCCCGCCTCAGCGCGTCTGCTGGGTCAATGCCAGCAACATGCCGAATCCCACCAGCAGGCCCCCGAACACCCGATCGATCCAGTGGCGTACCGCCAGCAGTCGGTCCCGCACCGCAGGGGTGGAGAAGAAGAGCGCCACCGCACCAAACCAGAGGGCGTGCGCCAGCGCGATGAAGGCGCCATAGCCGATCTGGACCGCCAGCGGCGTCTGCGGCTGCACCACCTGCATGAAGAGGCTGACGATGAAGATGGTGGTCTTGGGATTGAGCACATTGGTCAGAAATCCGGTGCGCAGCGCACCCAGACTGGAGAGGGCAGGCTGACAGATGCTCTCTTCATCGGCAGCCGGTTTGGCCCGCAGCATCTTGATGCCGAGGAAGATGAGATAGGCGGCCCCTGCCAGCTTGATGAGGTTGAACAGCCAGAGGGATTGCTGGATCAGCAGGCCCACCCCCAGCAGGGTGTAGGCCACGTGCACGCAGACCCCGGCCGCGATGCCGATCGCCGTCAGCACGCCGGTGCGGCGCGAGAGCAGCAGGCTGTTGCGCGACACCATGGCAAAGTCGGGCCCGGGGCTGATGACGGCAAAGAGAGTAATGGCGACAACGGCTAACAGTTCGGTCATGAAAATAGTCCTGATTAGAGGGGGATATCGGCTATTTTATTTGCCAATAACACCAATAACGAACGATGATTTCTGACATGAATGGTGAAAAAAACTCACAAAAAGCCCTCTCACTTCCCTCCCTCACCGCCCTGCGCTGTTTCGAGGTGGCTGCCCGCACCGAGCATTTCGGCCGCGCCGCCGACGAACTGCACCTCACCCATGGCGCCATCAGCCGGGCGGTACGACTGCTCGAGGAGGATCTGGGGGTCATGCTGTTCGAGCGGCGCCAGCGCCGGGTCTTTCTGACCGACGCGGGTGAACGGTTCTATCAGGCGGTCAGAGAGGGGCTGGGCAGCATCCGCCAGACGGCGCAGGCCCTGCGCCAGCAGAGCCGCCCTCAATCACTGGTGCTCTCCTGCGAACCCACCCTCCTGATGCGCTGGCTGATACCGCGCTGGCCCGCCTTCCAGGCCCTGCACCCGGAGCTGGACGTACACCTGATGGCGGGCGGCGGCGCCCTCAGCTTTGGCAGCGGCATCGATCTCGCCATCCGGCGCAACGACTTTCACTGGCCTGCCGAGCTCTACAACCAGTTGCTGTTCGAGGAGCGGACCGGCCCTGTCTGCCCGCCGGGCAAGGTGGCGCACTTTTTTGAATCCAGGGGGGATGTGCAGGCCCTCAGGCCAACAGCCCCCCGTCTGCACACCAAGACCCGTCCGGGCGCCTGGTTGGAGTGGCAGCAGCACGCAGGCATGTCCGCCGACGAGGAGGTGCCGGGTCAGACCTTCGAGCACTTCTATTTCAGCCTGCAGGCGGCAGTCGCCGGGCTGGGAGTCGCCATCGGCCCCTACCGCCAGGTGTGCGACGATATCGAGGCCGGTCTGCTGGTGGCACCGCTCGGCTTCGTCCCCGACGGCACCGGCTATCACCTGCTCGCCCCCGCGCCACCCGAACCCGGCAGCCCCCACGACATCCTGGTGAACTGGCTGCACAGCCTGGTGGGCGCGGCCTAGCCCTGGGCGGTGCGCCCGGCGGCGACCTGTATCTCTCCCGCCGTCAGCTCCCGGCAGAACTGGCGTATCGGCATGGGGCGGGCAAACAGGTATCCCTGCAGATACTGGACCCCCTTGCCTCTCAGATAGGCGGCCTGCTGCTCCGTCTCTACCCCTTCGGCCACCAGGGACAACCCCAGCCGTCCCCCAAGGTCGATGACGTTGTCCACGATGTGCTCGGAGAGGGACTCCGTCCCGATACGGCCGATGAAGGAGCGGTCGATCTTGAGATAGTCCACGTGGAATTGCTGCAGATAGATGAGGCTGGAGTGGCCGGTGCCAAAGTCATCGATGGCGAGCTGCACCCCCATCTCGTCGAGCTGGCGAAACAGGGAGAGGGTCTGCGGGCTGGTCACCAGCAGCTCCCGCTCCGTGAGCTCCAGCACCAGCACCACCCGTCCCGGCACGAAGTGGCCGAGGAAGTCGCGGCACTCCGCCACCAGGGAGAGGTCCCGGCAGTGGATGGCACTGATGTTGAAGCTGATGTGAAACGCCTCGGGCAACTGCTCCTGTACCGGGTGGAGTGTCTTGGCCACCGTCTTCATCAGGTTGACCGTCATGGGCACGATCAGGCCAGACTCTTCCGCCTGGGGGATGAAGAGATCGGGGCGGATCAGCCCCTCGGTGGCATGTTGCCAGCGCATCAGTACCTCTGCTCCCACCATCTTGCCGCCCTTGCTGGCGATCAGCGGTTGCAGATAGGGGACAAATTCCCTGGCTCGCAGCCCGCGTCTCAGCTCGTCCGTCAGGGCCCCAGGCCGCCCAAGCAGCCACCACACCAGCAGTGAGAGCACCAGCGAACTGGCTCCCAGCCAGATCAGTTGCAGATGGCGAGCCTCCCACAGGGCACGCCAGTAGATCGGCATAGCATAACCGGCGTGGATGGTGAAGGGGTAACGCTGGGAGGCGAGTATCAGGGCAAACTTGCTGTGCAGTTTCGGCGGATCGCTTTGGAAGTGGCCGGACTCATCGAGCCAGGCGGACCCCACCTGCAAGAACAGTTCACTGGGATCGCTGCTCAGGGTAAGCATGAAACTGAGCTGGCTGCTGTCAATGGCACTCAGTGCCGCATCACGCCCCCGCTCCTGACGCACCACCAGCAAGGGGTGATTCTTGCGCACCAGGTTGCCGCTCATCAGCAGCAACTTGCGCTCCGTGTAGCGGGAGCCGTCATCCACTTCCCTGGCAGGCCCGAACAGCGAGGTGCAGTTGATGATCCCCTGTCGCACCAGATTGATGGAGCGCAGGAAAGGCTCCAGCGCCACTCGCTTGCGCAGCAGCAACAGGTTGTCGCTGCATGGTCGACCGGCCAGCGGCAATATCTCGAGGTTGGCCCGTTCGGCCTGATCCAGCATGCGCTCCAGCAAGGTTCTGGCCTTGCTGGCTGACGCACTGGCATCGTTTTTCAGCTCCTGCTCGTAGCTGTCGTGCACCATCCACCCTCCCACCACCAGGGGCAGGGCCAACACCAGCAGGGCACAACCAAGGCGCCACTTCATGCGGGCCAGATCAATCCGGAACAGAAACATAGCAACCACGCCGCAATGCGCGGGCCCGCTTCGCAGGTACCGCGGTATAAAAGTGCCCACCAGGAAACGGTGGGGCCATCATGGCCAGACAACGAAAGCGCAACGCGCGTACCAGGCAAATCGACGACGCCGTTGCTGGGCATGGCGGGTCATTATCGCGCAGCCCCCTGAAATGGAAAATGCCGCGTCGAGACGCGGCATTGTTATTTTCAGTGGTCAGACCGGCGAGTCTCAGACCGCTTGCTGCAGGATCACCGCATCGGCCTTCTTGGTGTAGGAGGCGATCTCGTTGAAGTTCAGGTAGCGGTAGGTGTCGGCCGCAGTGGCGTCCAGCGCCTTGGCATACTGCAGATACTCTTCCACGGTCGGGATCTTGCCGATGATGGCGGCAACCGCAGCCAGCTCCGCAGAGGCCAGATAGACGTTGGCCCCCTTGCCCAGACGGTTCGGGAAGTTGCGGGTGGAGGTGGAGACCACAGAGGCCCCTTCCGCTACCCGCGCCTGGTTGCCCATGCAGAGGGAACAGCCCGGGATTTCGATGCGGGCACCGACGCGACCAAAGATGCCGTAGTAGCCCTCTTCGGTCAGCTGATCCTTGTCCATCTTGGTGGGGGGGGCGATCCACATGCGGGTCGGCAGCTCGCCCTGGTACTTCTCGAGCAGTTTGCCGGCGGCGCGGAAGTGGCCGATGTTGGTCATGCAGGAACCGATGAACACCTCGTCGATCTTGTCACCCGCCACGTCGCTCAGCAGACGGGCGTCGTCCGGATCGTTCGGTGCACAGAGGATCGGCTCCTTGATGGTGGCCAGATCGATCTCGATGATTTCGGCGTACTCGGCATCCTTGTCCGCTTCCATCAGTACCGGGTTGGCCAGCCACTCTTCCATCCCCTTGATGCGGCGGGTAATGGTGCGCACGTCGCCGTAGCCTTCGGAGAGCATCCACTTCAGCATCACGATGTTGGACTTCAGATACTCGATGATCGGCTCTTTATCCAGCTTGATGGTGCAACCGGCGGCGGAACGCTCGGCGCTGGCGTCCGCCAGCTCGAACGCCTGCTCCACCTTCAGGGTCGGCAGACCTTCGATCTCGAGGATGCGGCCGGAGAAGATGTTCTTCTTGCCCGCTTTCTCGACGGTCAGCAGCCCTTTCTGGATGGCGGCGTAGGGGATGGCATGGACCAGGTCACGCAGGGTGATACCCGGTTGCAGCTCGCCCTTGAAGCGCACCAGCACGGATTCCGGCATGTCCAGCGGCATCACGCCGGTGGCGGCGGCGAAGGCCACCAGACCGGAGCCCGCCGGGAAGGAAATCCCGATGGGGAAACGGGTGTGGGAGTCACCACCGGTACCCACGGTATCCGGCAGCAGCATGCGGTTCAGCCAGGAGTGGATGACGCCGTCACCCGGACGCAAGCTCACACCGCCTCGGTTCATGATGAAGTCCGGCAGGGTGTGGTGAGTCTGTACGTCGATGGGCTTGGGATAAGCGGCGGTGTGGCAGAAGGACTGCATGGTCAGATCGGCGGAGAAACCGAGGCAGGCGAGATCTTTGAGCTCGTCGCGGGTCATGGGGCCCGTGGTGTCCTGGGAGCCGACCGTGGTCATCTTGGGCTCGCAGTAGGTGCCGGGACGAATGCCCTTCACGCCACACGCCTTGCCCACCATCTTCTGGGCCAGGGTAAAGCCCTTGCCGGTGTCGGCGACAGGCTGCGGACGACGGAACACGGTGGAGAACGGCAGACCCAGCGCTTCGCGGGCCTTGTCTGTCAGACCGCGGCCGATGATCAGCGGAATGCGGCCACCGGCGCGCACTTCGTCGATCAGCACCTCGGTCTTCAGTTCGAACCGGGCCAGCACCTCGTCGGTACCGTGGCGGGTGATCTTGCCCTCATAGGGGAAGATGTCGATGACATCGCCCATCTCCAGTTTGGAGACGTCCACTTCGATGGGCAGGGCGCCGGCATCTTCCATGGTGTTGAAGAAGATGGGGGCAATCTTGCCGCCGAGGCAGACGCCGCCGGCACGCTTGTTCGGCACGAACGGAATGTCGTCGCCCATGAACCAGAGCACCGAGTTGGTGGCGGATTTACGGGAAGAGCCGGTACCGACCACGTCACCCACGTAAGCCAGCGGGAAGCCCTGCTCTTTCAGCGAATCGATGGTCTTGATGGGGCCGATGACGCCATCCTTGTCCGGGGTGATGCCGGGACGGGCGTTTTTCAGCATCGCCAGGGCGTGCAGCGGAATGTCCGGGCGGGACCAGGCGTCCGGCGCCGGCGACAGATCGTCGGTGTTGGTTTCGCCGGTCACCTTGAACACGGTGACGGTGATCTTCTCGGCCAGGGCCGGGCGGTTCAGGAACCACTCGGCGTCGGCCCAGGATTGCAGCACCTGCTTGGCGTGGGCATTGCCCGCCTTGGCCTTCTCTTCCACATCGTGGAAGGAGTCGAACATCAGCAGGGTGTGGGAGAGGCCCTTGGCGGCAAGAGGAGCCAGGGTGGCATCGTCCAGCAGGTCGATCAGCGGCTGAATGTTGTAACCACCCTGCATGGTACCGAGCAGCTCGACGGCTTCGGCGGCAGTCAGGATGGGGGAATGGGCCTCGCCCTTGGCGACGGCGGTGAGGAAGCCGGCTTTCACATAGGCCGCTTCATCAACACCCGGGGGAATGCGGGAGGACAACAGTTCTTTCAGAAAGTCCTGTTCGCCGGCGGGCGGATTCTTGATCAGCTCAACCAGGGCGGCGACCTGCTCTGCGTCCAGAGGTTTGGCAACCACGCCTTCGGCGGCACGTTCTGCGACGTGTTTACGGTATGTTTCAAGCACGACTAATTCCTCTTTGGTCTTTTTTTTGGGGTTCGCCCAAGCTCGCGGCGATCGTCCTTGCGGGACACCCGTAGGGTGCCCCCCACTATATAAGTTTTAACGACTAATTAAAATCCAAACCCTGTGCAGTTATTCATCAAACCAGCATAACCATATAAACCCATTAGGTTTTTTTAGAGTGACAAGCCGCCCACTCAAGGTGAATTAACAAAAAGGCAGCATTTCCCCCTTATTGGAACGTAGTGCCCAATTGCAGATAGAACATGTCGTGTCCCCCCTCCGCCACGCCATAGCCGAGGAAGATGGGACCGAGGAAACTCTCCACCCCCATATAGAGGGAACCCGAGGTATAGGAGGATTCGATGCTGATGTCCTCCCCCTTGTCCCAGACCCCCCCTTGCTCGAGGGAGCCCCCGAGGAACAGGGGCGCCTTGAAGGCACCGAAGTCGTTGTCCGCCACCCGGTAGATGTAGCGCAATCCGCCGAACAGGCTGTAGCGACCGCTCAACTGGTAATGCTGGAAGCCGGACATGCGGAACAGCCCGCCCAGATCCTGCACGAACAGCGGTACCGTCTCCTGGGAGCTTGAGCCGCCCCCTTCCAGCATCAGGTTGAGGCTGTGCCTGTCCCAGGACCAGGGCTTGATCATCACCAGCCGGTAATTCACCCCCTCGGCCTGCTCGGAGGGCGCGTCCGCGGGGTCGAGATCGACGTAGGAGTAGCCACCCTTGATGTCCCAGTAGACCCCCTGATAGGGGAAGTAGCGGCTGTCGAGAGTGTCGTGCTCGAAGCGGATGTAGGGGCCCCAGGCGGAGGCATCGGCATCCGCGTTGGTGAGGTTCTGGATCTCCACGCTGCCGATCTTGCCCTCCAGCCCAAGGGAGAAGCGACTCCAGGGCTGGCGATTCCAGCCGACGGCGAGATCCACGCTGGTGAAGCTGTACTCGGAGTCCAGATAGCTGACCCCGGACGAGGACCTGCTCTCTTCCGGGAAGAAGACCCGTCGCTGGGTCTTGTCGTAGGCCAGGCTCGTCTCACCGAAGTAGGTCTGGGAGGGCTCCAGCGGGGTGTAGAAGTCGGTCTTGAGGTGCTTGGCGGTCCCGAGGGACGCCTCGGTCAGCCACTCGCCTCCCCAGTCGTTGACGTTGGTCAGGGTGTAGGACATGCCGACGTTGTAGTTGGAGCTGCTCTCGAAGTCATCGGAGAAACCGAGCTGGAAGTTGAGATAACCCGGCCCCCAGTTCTTCTCGCTGGCGTCCACCACCAACACGTTCTCCCCGTCCCGCTCCTCCACCTCGTAGGTGATGCGATCGAACGACTCCAGGGCGTAGAGGCGACGGATCCCCGCCTCCAGGCTCTCGTAGGTCTGCACCTTGTCCGGACGCACGTTCAGCATGGCCCGCACCGTGTCGTCGGAGAGGCGCGACTTGTTGATGATCTCCACCTTGTCGATGTAGTAGGCGGGCTGGCCGCTGCGCTCGGCGCGCCGGCTCAGCTTGCCGTTGCGATAGTCGGCGTAGGCGGCGGGCGAGAGAGAGAGCGCATCGAGCCGGGCCGCTGCACTGTTGGCGACCGCCTCCCCGATCTTGATCCCCTCCGGCATCAGGGCGAAGTCGGCGATCCCCATGTTGCCGAACTCGGGGGTCAGCAGGATATCCCTGGGGCCGAGCAGCGCCTTCTGCTTTTCGGTCCCCACCTGGGTCATGTAGGTGGTGAGCTGATCGATCATGGCCAATCCCGACTTGAGGGACTCCCGGGTACGCAGCTTGGCGCTGATGTCCACCGCGATCACCACGTCGGCCCCCATGGCCTTGGCCACGTCCACCGGCATGTTGTTGACCGTGCCACCATCGGCCAGGATGCGGCCGTCCCAGTCCACCGGCTTGAGGGCACCGGGAATGGACATGGAGGCCTGCATCGCCTTGGCGAGGCTGCCGTGATCCAGCACGAAGGGGGTCACCGTCTCCATGTCGGTCGCCACCGCGCGATAGGGGATAGGCAGGTTGTCGAAGCTCTTTTGCGCCGGCAGGTTGGAGGTGGCGTGGCGCAGCAGGCTGGCCATGGACTGTCCCTGGAAGAAGCCGTCCGGCAGCTGGGTCTGGTCACCGTTGACCCCGATGTCGGTGCGCAGCTGGTACTTCTCGGTCTGCTGCTTCTTGCGCAGGGAGAGCTCGTCGCGCCCCACCTTGTCCTGATAGCCCTTGTTCCAGTCGATGGCCAGCGTCGTGCGCTCCACCTCCTCGGCGCTGAGCCCCATGGCATACATGCCCGCCACATAGGAGCCCATGCTGGTCCCGACGATGATGTCCACCGGGATGTGCTTTGCCTCCAGCACCTTGAGCACCCCGATATGGACCGACCCCTTGGCACCGCCGCCGCTCAGTACCAGGGCGATCCTCGGACGCTCCATCTTGGTTGCCCCCGGGTTTCTCGCCGAAGGCGCGGGATCATTGGCTCCGGCCGCCGCCATGAACGGCAGGGTCGCCAGCAGGAGCACGAGCAGGTGGGTCCATCCCCGATGAAAGATGCGCATATGAGAGTCCATAAATCCGGTGCGAGTCGAGCGGGCAGGCCGCCAGTCAGGTGCAGCCTACTATAAGTGCAAGCACTTTAACCGCAAGCCGGGGTGCTGGCGAGGGGTCGCCCCGCTTGCGACGATGTCTCGGCAAAATCGGGCGCCAATCCAGCCCAATCCGGGTGTGAGCGCAAACGTTAATCGACAATAAAGGCCCCCACCGCCTCAAGAGCGCGCCAAATCAGCCGCTATTATGAGTTCAACCCTGGTTCACACTTCCGAGTCACCCTTATGTTCGCAAGCCTGACACTGAAACAGAAAATTCTGGCCACCGTCATCCTCGCCGTGGCCCTCTCCTGCCTGCTGGTGGGCTATTTCAGCCAGCGTTCTGCCCAGCAGCTGATCGAGGACCGCATGTTCGAGCAGGAGCTGCCCAACCTGACCCAGCGCATCGGCAAGGAGATCGAAAAGGATCTCACCTCGGTCGCCAATGCCGCCAGACAGCTTGCCAACGACCGCTTCGTGCTGGACTGGGTCGAGCGCGGCATGCCCAAGGAGCAGGAGTCCATCCTCATCAACCAGCTCAAGGACATGACGAGCCAGTATGGTCTGGTCACCGCCTCCTTCGCCGATCGTCAGAGTGCCGCCTACTACAACCAGGACGGTTTTCTGCGCATCCTGAACCACGAGCAGGACAACTGGTTCTATGACTACACCAAGAGCCGCCAGGATCTGATGCTCAGCATCTTTCGGGAGAGCAACGGCGAGGTGAAACTGTTCGTCAACTTCCAGCAACTCGACGGACGCGGCCTCGCTGGCCTCGCCAAATCCCTCGACAGCATGGTCAGCATGCTCGCCAACTTCCGCATCGGCGACAGCGGCTTCGTCTTCATGACAGACGGCAGCGGCAAGGTGAAGCTGCACCCCGACGCCGCCCGCATCGATCGGGACAACTTGACCCAGCTGGCCAGCGGCAGCAGCACCAACCTGCTCAACAAGCAGCCCTTTGCCGCCACCCATGCCGAGGTGGACGGCCAGCCCGTGATCCTGGCCAGCAGCTACATCCCCATGCTCGACTGGTATCTGGTGGCCCAGGTGCCGGAGGCCGAAATTTATGCCGAACTGGACAGAGCGCGCCTGCACATGGTGCTGGTCAGCCTGGCCATCGCCGTCGGCATGGGGCTGCTCGGCGTTCTCCTGGCGGGCTCCGTGAGCCGCCCCCTCAACGAACTGGCCCGCCTGTTCCGCGAACTCGGCAGCGGTGATGGCGACCTCACCCATCGCCTCAAGGTCGATGGCCGTGACGAACTGGCCCAGGTGGCGACCGGCTTCAACAACTTTGTCGCCAAGATCCACGGCTCCATCGAACAGGTGGCGAGCAACTCCCGCCAGCTCGCCGCCACCGCCAACGAGGTGGCCGCCAAGGCCCAGCTCACCCAGCACAACTGCACCGCCCAGCGGGATCGCACCGTCCAGGTCGCTACCGCCATCCACGAGATGGGAGCCACCGTCAGCGAGATCGCCGGCAATGCGTCTCTCGCCGCCGACGTCGCCAAGCAGGCCAACGAGCAGGCCGATGCGGGGGCCCAGGTCGTCGCCCAGGCTCGTCACGGCATCGTCGGCCTCTCCGGTGAAATCGAACAGGTCGCCGGGGTCATCGAGTCCCTGGCGAGCCAGACCGACTCCATCGGCAGCATCCTCGACACCATCCGCAGCATCTCGGAGCAGACCAACCTGCTGGCCCTCAACGCCGCCATCGAGGCTGCCCGCGCCGGCGAGCAGGGCCGTGGCTTCGCCGTGGTGGCCGACGAGGTGCGCAACCTCGCCAGCCGCTCCGCCGCCTCCACCGCCGAGATCCAGGGCATGATCAACAGCCTCCAGGAGCAGAGCGCCCGCGCCGTCAGCGCCATGGCCCAGGGGCGCAACCAGAGCCTGCGGGTGGTGACCCAGGCCGACGAGGCCAACGGCGCCCTCGACCAGATCACCGGGCACATCACCCAGATCAGCGACATGAACATCCAGGTCGCCACCGCCACCGAAGAGCAGTCCAGCGTGGTCGGGGAGATCAACCGCAACGTGGAGGACATCAACCAGCTCACCATGGAGACCGCCGATATCGCCCACCAGTTGACCGAGTCCAGCCGCAGCCTGCAACAGCTCTCCGGCGAGCTCGACAAGCTGGTCGGCAACTTCCGGTTATAAGATGAAAGGGCGCTGCGGCGCCCTTTTTTCCCCGGGTCGACAGGGAATACCGACCCCCATGACGGCGAACCGTCATGACAAGCCGCTACAGTAGCAACACAGCAACACACCAAGGAGTCAACATGCTGGCAGGCAACCTCACCATCAAAACCCAACTGATCCTGGCCGTCACCGTGCCCTGTCTCGCCCTGCTGCTGGTTGGCGCCGCCAGTCTGCGCAGCATGGACAACATCAGGCAGCAGGCCGAAGAGCTGTTCCAGAATACCGCCACCCCCATGCGGGCCATGGCGGAAGTGGCCTCCCGCATCCCGCGCATGCGCGTCGGCATCGACATGATGCTATTGCAGGACACCTCCCTGCGCGACGAAAAGGGGGTGCTGACCCGGGTCAAGGAGACCCGCGAGGAAGACATTCCCGAGATGCGCCAGGCCATGGAGCAGGCCGTCAAGGCCCAGGTCGATCCCGACGCCCGGGCCAAGGCCCAGACCCTGCTCGATCAATTCACCCGGGTGGAGCGGGAGGAGCTGACCCCCATGTTGCAGGCGCTCTCTGACAACAAGATGGACGAGGCACGCGCCATCTACCGGGATCGCTACAGCCAGAGCTACGGGGTCATGCGCAAGGGCGCCAATGAGCTGCTCGACGGGTTGATAGGTCAGGCCCAGCATCGCAACGACCTGAGCGAAAACAGCTATGACAGCGGTCGTACCCAGATGATCGCCATCATCGTCATCGCCATCGCCATCTCGCTGCTCGTCTCGACCCTCATCCTCATCGGGCTGCGCCGCCGGGTCTCCTTCCTGCAATCCCATATTGGCGAGGTGGCCCGCCACCTCGCCCTCGACAGCCGCGCCAGTCTCACCGGCAAGGACGAGCTGGCCGAGATTGCCCACAGCTTCAACCAGTTCGTGACCCGGATCCACGGGGCCATCGTGCAGGTGGCGAGCAACTCCCGCCAGGTAGCCGCCACCGCCAGCGAGGTGGCTGCCAAGGCCCAGCTCACCCAGCACAACTGCACCGCCCAACGGGATCGCACCGTCCAGGTCGCCACCGCCATCCACGAAATGGGGGCCACCGTCACCGAGATCGCCGGCAATGCGTCTCTCGCCGCCGACGTCGCCAAGCAGGCCAACGAGCAGGCCGATGCGGGGGCCCAGGTCGTCGCCCAGGCCCGTCACGGCATCGTCGGCCTCTCCAGTGAAATCGAACAGGTCGCCGGGGTCATCGAGTCCCTGGCGAGCCAGACCGACTCCATCGGCAGCATCCTCGACACCATCCGCAGCATCTCGGAGCAGACCAACCTGCTGGCCCTCAACGCCGCCATCGAGGCCGCCCGCGCCGGCGAGCAGGGCCGCGGCTTCGCCGTGGTGGCCGACGAGGTGCGCAACCTCGCCAGCCGCTCCGCCGCCTCCACCGCCGAGATCCAGGGTATGATCAACAGCCTCCAGGAGCAGAGCGCCCGCGCCGTCAGCGCCATGGCCCAGGGCCGCAACCAGAGCCTGCGGGTGGTGACCCAGGCCGACGAGGCCAACGGCGCCCTCGACCAGATCACCGGACACATCACCCAGATCAGCGACATGAACATCCAGGTCGCCACCGCCACCGAAGAGCAGTCGAGCGTGGTGGGCGAACTCAACCGCAACGTGGAGGACATCAACCAGCTCACCATGGAGACCGCCGATATCGCCCATCACCTGACCGAGTCGAGCCGCAACCTGCAGCACCTCTCCGGCGAGCTCGACAAGCTGGTCGGCAACTTCCGCCTCTGAGCGTCCGGCACCTCTTCCTGACCCACACCAGGGCGCTTCGGCGCCCTTCTTCATGACCACGGCAAGCCGTGACGCACGGGGGATACACCGTCTCCCACCGCCCTGCCACATGCCTCATAATCAGGAAAACGCGAGGAGGTATGATGGGCAAGCTGGTCGTGATGATAGTGCTGGGGGGGCTGCTCAGTGCCTGCAGCAGCGGGCCCGTGCGGGTGCACGGGGCCGATGTGAGCGTGGACGATACCCGGATCCGGGTCAGTGATGGGGATCGCGGAGGCTACGGCACCTTCTGCCCACCGGGACAGGCCAAGAAGGGGCGCTGCTGACCGCAGGGTGCCGAAAGACAGACAACAAAAAGCCGCTCCATGGAGCGGCTTTTCTTATGAAACGGGCAGAAGATTATTTTTTCTTCTTGGCCTTGGCGTTCGGCAGGTCGGTGATGGAGCCTTCGAACACTTCGGCAGCCAGACCCACGGACTCGTGCAGAGTCGGGTGAGCGTGGATCGTCAGCGCGATGTCTTCGGCGTCGGCACCCATCTCGATGGCCAGACCGATTTCACCCAGCAGTTCACCGCCGTTGGTACCCACGATGGCACCACCGATGACGCGGCCGCTCTCCTTGTCGAAGATCAGCTTGGTCATGCCGTCGGAGCAGTCGGACGCGATGGCGCGACCGGAAGCAGCCCACGGGAAGGTGGCGACTTCGAAGTTCAGACCCTGTTGCTTGGCTTCCTTCTCGGTCAGACCCACCCAGGCCATCTCAGGCTCGGTATAGGCGATGGACGGAATCACTTTCGGGTCGAAGTAGTGCTTCTTGCCAGCGATGACTTCGGCCGCCACGTGGCCTTCGTGTACACCCTTGTGGGCCAGCATGGGCTGACCGACGATGTCGCCGATGGCGTGGATGTGGGCCACGTTGGTACGCAGCTGCTTGTCCACCTCGATGAAACCGCGCTCGTTGACGGCAACACCGGCCTTCTCGGCATCCAGCATCTTGCCGTTCGGCACACGGCCTACGGCAACCAGCACGTTGTCGTAGCGAACCGGCTCGGCCGGGGCGTGCTTGCCTTCATAGGAGACGTACAGACCATCTTCACGGGCTTCAACTGCGGTGACCTTGGTCTCCAGCATGATGTTGAATTTCTTGGCCACGCGCTTGGTGTAGATCTTGACGATGTCTTTGTCGGCAGCCGGTACCAGCTGGTCGGCAAATTCCACCACGTCGATCTCGGAACCCAAGGAGGAGTACACGGTACCCATCTCCAGGCCGATGATGCCGCCACCGATAACCAGCAGCTTGCCAGGAACGGTCGTCAGCTCCAGCGCATCGGTAGAGTCCCATACGCGCGGGTCGTCATGCGGAATGAACGGCAGCTTCACCGGACGGGAACCGGCAGCGATGATGGCGTTGTCGAAGGTAACGGTGGTTTTGCCGTCGGCACCGTCCACTTCCAGGGTGTTCGGACCGGTGAACTTGCCGAAGCCGTTCACGACCTGGACTTTACGCATCTTGGCCATGCCAGCCAGACCGCCGGTCAGCTGGTTGATGACCTTCTCTTTCCACAGACGCACCTTGTCGATGTCGGTCTGCGGGGCACCGAAGACGATGCCGTGCTCGGCCAGCGCCTTGGCTTCTTCAATGACTTTGGCGACGTGCAGCAGTGCCTTGGACGGGATGCAACCCACGTTCAGGCAGACGCCACCCAGGGTGGAGTAACGCTCGACGATAATGGTATCCAGACCCAAGTCAGCCGCACGGAAGGCAGCGGAATAACCGGCAGGGCCAGCACCCAGTACTACGACCTGGGTTTTGATTTCTTTACTCATCATGACCTCTTTGTCGTTCTTATATCCCCGGACAGCACAGTCTTATGCCAAACAAGGCCGCTGCAGCCGTGAAAAAAACGGGGCAAGTTTACAATCCTGTTAACGAAATGAGAAGCAAAAAGGGCGGGCTCTGGGCCCGCCCTCTCACTTACAGGACCAGTCGACGAATGTCGGACAACACACCACTCAGGGTGGTGATGAAGCGGGCACCGTCGGCGCCATCGATGACGCGGTGGTCGTAGCTCAGAGCCAGCGGCAGCATCAGGCGCGGCACGAACTCTTTACCGTTCCACTTCGGCTTCATCTCGGACTTGGAGACGCCCAGGATGGCCACTTCCGGCGCGTTGACGATCGGGGTAAAGCTGGTACCGCCGATGCCACCCAGGCTGGAGATGGTGAAGCAACCGCCCTGCATGTCGGCAGCGGTCAGCTTACCGGCACGGGCCTTCTTGGAGATCTCGGCCAGATCGCGGGACAGCTCGTGGATGCCCTTCTTGTTGACGTCGCGAACCACCGGAACCACCAGACCGTTGGGGGTATCCACCGCCACACCGATGTGGATGTACTTCTTCATGATCAGCTTGCTGCCGTCTTCGGACAGGGCGCTGCAGAAGCGCGGATGGGCTTCCAGGGCCTTGGCGGCCGCCTTCAGGATGAACACCAGCGGGGTGATCTTCACGTCCAGCTTCTGCTTCTCGGCCAGGATGTTCTGCTCTTTGCGGAACGCTTCCAGCTCCGTGGTATCGGCTTCGTCGAACTGGGTGACGTGGGGGATCATGGCCCAGTTGCGGTGCAGGGCAGGACCGGAGATCTTCTGGATACGGGTCAGTTCCAGCTCTTCGACAGGGCCGAACTTGCTGAAATCAACCTTCGGCCAGGCCACGACGCTCATGCCGTTGCCAGTGCCGGTGCCGGCAGCCGGAGCGGACTCGGCGCGCTTGACCGCATCCTTCACGTAAGCCTGCACGTCTTCTTTGACGATGCGACCCTTGCGACCGGAGGCTTTCACCTTGGCCAGGTTGACACCGAACTCGCGCGCCAGACGGCGTACTGCCGGGGAGGCGTGGACATAGGCGTCGTTGGCGACGAAATCGGAGGCGGCAGCAGCCTGGGCAACCGGCGCAGGAGCGGCGGCAGCCGGAGCGGCAGCAACAGGCGCTGCGGCAGGAGCCGGAGCAGCCACGGCAGCCGGAGCGGCACCCGCCACTTCGAATACCATGATCAGGGAACCGGTGGAGACCTTGTCACCCGCCTTCACCTTGATCTCCTTGACCACACCGGCGAACGGCGCAGGCACTTCCATGGAGGCCTTGTCGCCTTCCACGGTGATCAGGGACTGGTCGGCTTCAACCTTGTCACCCACGGCGACCATGATTTCGGTCACTTCCACTTCGTCACCGCCGATGTCCGGCACGTTGACGTCCTTGGCACCGGCGGCAACCGGAGCAGCGGCAGCCACGGGGGCAGCAGCAGGAGCCGGCGCGGCAACAGCGGCCGGGGCTGCGCCCGCCACTTCGAAGACCATCACCAGGGAGCCGGTAGAAACCTTGGCGCCGGCGGCAACCTTGATCTCGACCACGCGACCGGCGAACGGTGCAGGCACTTCCATGGAGGCCTTGTCACCTTCCACGGCGATGATGGACTGGTCGGCTTCAACCATGTCGCCCACGGCAACCATGATCTCAGTCACTTCGACTTCGTCACCACCGATGTCCGGCACGTTGACGTCCTGGCGAGCGGCAGCAGCAGGAGCGGCGGCCGGCGCGGCAGCAACCGGGGCAGCAGCCTGGACCGGAGCCGGTGCGGCAGCACCCTCGGCTTCGAAGACCATGATCTGGGAACCAGTGGCAACCTTGTCGCCCACCTTGATCAGGATCTCTTTGACGATACCGGCGGCGGGGGCCGGGACTTCCATGGAGGCCTTGTCACCTTCCACGGCGATCAGGGACTGGTCCAGCTCGACCTTGTCACCCACGGCCACCATGATCTCGGTGACTTCAACTTCATCGGCACCGATATCCGGCACCATAATCTGTTTGGACATTGCGCTTTATCCTCTTGCGTGCATCCGCGTGGCTGCCTGAGCATCACCACGCGCATCCCGCGTTATCCGTTTAAACCCAGGCAAGGTCGCGCCGGATACCCGGCGCGACACTCAATCCTCTTACGCGTACAGCGGGTTGACCTTGTCGGCATCGATGCCGTACTTGGCGATGGCTTCGGCCACAACCTGCTTGTCTACCTCGCCGCGCTTGGCCAGTTCGGTCAGGGCAGCAACCACTACGTAGAACTCGTTCACTTCGAAGTGACGACGCAGGTTGGCACGACTGTCGGAGCGGCCGTAACCGTCGGTACCCAGTACACGGTAGTTCTCGGTCGGAACGAAGGCACGCACCTGATCGGCGAAGGACTTCATGTAGTCGGTCGCGGCGATGGTGGCTTCGGAACCCAGTACCTGAGCGATGTAGGGCACACGCGCTTCGGCGGTCGGGTGCAGCATGTTCCAGCGATCAGCGTCCTGACCGTCACGAGCCAGTTCGTTGAAGGAGGTGACGCTGAACACGTCGGAACCCACGCCATATTCGCTTGCCAGGATCTGGGCGGCAGTGCGCACGTGACCCAGGATGGAACCACAACCCAGCAGCTGTACCTTGGCCTTGGTGCCGGCCACGGTTTCCAGCTTGTAGATACCCTTGCGGATGCCTTCCTCGGCGCCTTCCGGCATAGCCGGCATGGCATAGTTCTCGTTCAGGGTAGTGATGTAGTAGAACACATTTTCCGGGTTCTCACCGTACATGCGGCGCAGGCCGTCCTGTACGATCACCGCCACTTCATAGGCGTAGGACGGGTCGTAGGAGATGCAGTTCGGGATGGTGTTGGCCAGGATGTGGCTGTGACCATCTTCGTGCTGCAAGCCTTCTCCGTTAAGAGTGGTACGACCGGAGGTCGCGCCCAGCAGGAAGCCACGGGCTTGCTGGTCACCGGCTGCCCACGCCATGTCGCCGATCCGCTGGAAGCCGAACATGGAGTAGTAGATGTAGAACGGGATCATCGGGCAGTCGTTGGTGCTGTAAGAGGTGGCAGCAGCCAGCCAGGAGGACATGGCGCCCAGCTCGTTGATACCGTCTTGCAGAACCTGACCCTGCTTGTCTTCCTTGTAGTAGGAGACGATGTCGCGGTCTTGCGGGGTGTACTGCTGACCGTGCGGGCTGTAGATACCGATCTGGCGGAACAGGCCTTCCATACCGAAGGTACGGGCTTCGTCAGCCAGGATCGGGACGATGCGCTTGCCGATGGACTTGTCTTTCAGCATCACGTTCAGGGAACGCACGAACGCCATGGTGGTGGAGATTTCGCGCGCCTGTTCACCCAGCAGCGGACCGAAGGCATCCAGCGCCGGGATTTCCAGCTTGGTGGTGCTCTCGCGCAGACGGGTCGGTACATAGCCCTTCAGTGCGGCACGGCGGGCGTGCAGGTACTTGTGCTCTTCGGTACCCTCTTCGATCTTCAGGTACGGCAGGTTTTCCAGCTGCTCGTCGGTGACCGGCAGGTTGAAACGATCACGCAGGTGACGCACGGAGCCCAGATCCATCTTCTTGACCTGGTGAGCGATGTTCTTGCCTTCGGCCGCTTCGCCCATGCCATAGCCCTTGATGGTCTTGGCCAGGATCACGGTCGGCTTGCCCTTGGTCTGTGCAGCCTTGGAGAAGGCAGCGAACAGTTTGCGGGGGTCGTGACCACCGCGGTTCAGGGCGAAGATCTCCTCGTCGGTCATGTCTTTGACCAGCGCGGCGGTTTCCGGGTAACGGTTGAAGAAGTGCTCGCGCACGTAGGCACCGTCGCGGGACTTCATGGTCTGGTAGTCACCGTCCACGGTCTCGTTCATCAGCTGGATCAGCTTGCCGGAAGTGTCTTTCTTCAGCAGCTCATCCCACTTGCGACCCCAGATGACCTTGGTCACGTCCCAGCCAGCGCCGGCGAACAGGCCTTCCAGCTCGTTGATGACCTTGCCGTTGCCGACAACCGGACCATCCAGACGCTGCAGGTTGCAGTTGACCACGAACACCAGGTTGTCGAGCTTTTCACGCACGGCAACAGTCAGGGCACCCTTGGCTTCCGGCTCGTCCATCTCGCCGTCACCCAGGAAGGCGTAAACGGTCTGCTCGGAGCAATCCTTGATGCCACGGTCGGTCAGGTACTTCAGGAAACGCGCCTGATAGATGGCGGCGATGGGGCCAAGACCCATGGAAACGGTCGGGAACTGCCAGAATTCCGGCATCAGTTTCGGGTGCGGGTAGGAAGGGATACCCTTGCCATCCACTTCCTGACGGAAGTTGTCCAGCTGCTCTTCGGTCAGGCGACCTTCGGCGAATGCACGGGCGTAGATGCCCGGGGAGATGTGACCCTGGAAGTAGACCAGATCGCCACCGTCCTTCTCGTTGCGGGCACGGAAGAAGTGGTTGTAGCAGACTTCGTAGATGGTCGCGGAAGAAGCGAAGGAAGACATGTGACCACCCAGGTCCAGGTCTTTCTTGGAGGCGCGCAGCACGATCATCATGGCGTTCCAGCGGATGATGGCGCGAATGCGGCGTTCCATTTCCAGGTCGCCCGGGTAGGCCGGCTCGTCGCTGGACGGGATGGTGTTGATGTAGTCGCGGTTTGCCTTGGCAGCCACGTCCACACCGCTTGCGCGGGCTTTCTCGGCCAACTGTTCAAGGATGAACTGAGCGCGTTGCGGACCCTCTTCACGCAGCAGGGATTCCAGAGAGGCAAGCCACTCCAGCGTTTCTATCGGGTCCACATCGTTCTTCAGGATATCAGACATGGCTGGTTCCTATGTTGTTGTGATTGCACGGCATTGCACGGCGAAGGGCGCAAGCATTCGACAATTAAGAAAGCCTTGTGGGATTAGTTTTCCTGCTGACGGATCCGACGCATGGATCGCTGGATCCGGCTGTCTTCCCTCTGCATATCCAACAAGGTGTCCTCGATAAAGGCCAGGTGCTCATGACAAGCAGCCCTGGCCCGCTCCGGAGCCCCCGACAGGATAGCCTCGATCAGGCTCGCACGATGGCGACGGATCTTGGCGACCACTCCCGGACGGCGATTCAAAATTTCGTTATTGCGTAAAATGTTCTGCTCGAGCATGGGGCCCATGGCCCGCAACAGGTGCAGCAGCACCACGTTGTGGGAGGCCTCGGCCACGGCCAGATAGAACTGGGTCACGGCGGCCGATTCGACCACCAGCGACCCTTGCTGACCGGCTTCTTCGATGGCGGCTTGCGCCAGGCGAATCCGTTCGAAATCAGCCTCGGTGCCCCGCAGCGCCGCATAGTAGGCACAGATGCCTTCCAGCGCGTGACGAAACTCCAGCAGGTCGTACTGGGCTTCCGGGTGAGTGCTGAGCAGTTCGAACAGAGGGTCGGCGATCCCCTTGCTCAGGGCATTTTGTACGTAAGTGCCACCGCCCTGACGACGATACAAGAGTCCTCTCGCTTCCAGGCGCTGGATGGCTTCGCGCAAGGAAGGGCGCGACACCTGAAACTGGATGGCAAGTTCCCGCTCGGGCGGCAACTTCTGGCCCGGCTGCAGGCTGCCTTCCAGAATCATGCTTTCCAGCTCGGCGACAATGGCGTCGGCCAGCTTGGGCTGAGTTATCTTGATATAGGGCATGAGGCTACTTTGTTAAATTGGTATTACCAATTTTATGGTTGGGGCGAAAATTAGCAGAGGGCTTGAAAAAAGTCCACCCAAAAGATGATCTGAATCAAGAAGCTCGGTTGCCACTTTGGGGGTAAAAACGCGGAATCATGATATAGCTCATAGAAAATGGTCTGACCAATATTTGTGAGCTTGCTCACCGATAACATTTGGCCAACAGCATGAAAAATGGCTTGCCAGACAAGGCAAGCCATTGATTCTAAAAACACAAAATAATTTTTAGATTTTTCACTCAAAGTGAAGCTTTTCCCGATAGCGAGGCCATTCGAAACTGTCACCCGGATCCGTCTTGCGGCCCGGCGCGATGTCGCAGTGGCCGACAATACGGTCCGCCGTGATGGCGGGATAACGGTGAACAATCGCCCGGCTGAGGTCCGACAGCACCTCGTATTGCTTGTCGCTGTAGGGAAGCTCGTCGGTCCCTTCCAGTTCGATCCCGATGGAAAAATCGTTGCACGCCTCCCTCCCCTCCCAGATCGAGACTCCCGCATGCCATGCCCTGGCGCCAAAAGGCACGTACTGTACCAGTTCCCCATCGCGGCGGATCAGGCAGTGGGCCGAGACCCTCAGTTGATGAATACCGGCGAAATAGGGGTGAGCACCAGGATCGAGCCGCCCCAGAAACAGATCGTCGATAAAGGGGCCACCAAACTGCCCGGGGGGCAGGCTGATGCCGTGTATCACCAGCAAGGAGACATCCTCCGGGCTGAGCCTCTCATTGTGATGGGGGGAAGGCACCTTGCGGGCCTGCTCGCACCATCCTTCTCGATCGATGGAAAACAGGGTTGTGGGTTGTGTCATCGTCTGCTCGACTCACAAATGGAAGCGATGTGCCTCTGGCGGGATGGGAAAACTGGGAACAAGTCTCTGAATTCATGGATAACGCTATGTTAGGCTGAGCCATTCACTCGCGCGATATGGGACACACTATGCACCCAATGGCACGCCGTCTCTGGCTGCTCGCCTGGCTCTCGCTGCTGGGTCTGCTGACCCTCTACTTTCATGGCCGTGAACAACCGTCGGTGACCGCCAGCGGCGATCTGCTGCTCAGGGCCGATGCCAGCGGCCATTATCGTCTGGAGGGTGCCATCAACGACCAACCGGTGCAACTGCTGCTGGACACAGGAGCAACCCGGGTGACCATACCGAGCCAGGTGGCCGCCCGGCTCGGCCTCGTCGCCACGGGCCGCAGCCGTGTCAACACGGCAGCCGGAGAGATCCAGGTCGAAACCGGCCGGATCGAAAGTCTGGCGATGGGTCCGCTGACCCTGTACGATTTGTCCGTCTTTATCAATCCGGCTGCCGACGGGGAGGAGATCCTGGTGGGCATGAATGCCCTGGGCAGGCTGGAATTGCGCCAGAAAGACAGGCAATTGCTTCTCAGACCCTTGCAGGAATAAGGCATGTTACAACAGGACATCCGCCGCGCCGTGCGCGCCGCACTTCTCGAAGACTTGGGCGATGCCCTCACCGCGCTGGATCAACCGGATGCCAGCGCCGACATCACGGCCCAGCTGATCCCGGCCGATCGCATCTCGACCGCGCGAGTCATCACCCGCGAGGCGGGCGTATTTTGCGGCCAGCCCTGGGTCGACGAGGTGTTTGCCCAGCTCGGTGGCGAAGTGAAGGTCGAGTGGAAAGTGCAAGATGGTGAACGCCTTGCCCCCAATCAGGAGCTGTTCCGCCTCCATGGCCCCGCCCGCGTGCTGCTGACCGGCGAGCGCAACGCGCTGAACTTCGTGCAGACCCTTTCCGGGGTCGCCACCCTGACCGCCCGTTATGTGGCCGAGCTGGAAGGCACTGACTGCCGCCTCCTCGATACCCGCAAGACCCTGCCCGGCCTGCGCAGCGCCCAGAAGTATGCGGTCACTTGCGGCGGCGGCAAAAACCACCGTATCGGTCTGTTTGATGCCTACCTCATCAAGGAGAACCACATTCTCGCCTGCGGTGGCATCGCGGAAGCAATCAGCGAAGCGCGCCGTCTCAATCCGGACAAACCGGTGGAAGTCGAGGTCGAATCCCTGGCCGAGCTGGAGCAGGCCCTGGCCGCACGGGCCGACATCGTGATGCTGGACAACTTCGACATCCCCATGATGCAGGAAGCCGTTCTCCTCAATCAGGGCAGAGCCAAGCTGGAAGTCTCCGGCAACGTCACCCTCGATACCCTTGCCGGATACGCCGCGACCGGGATCGACTTCATCTCGGTGGGAGCGCTGACCAAGCATGTGCGGGCACTGGATCTCTCCATGCGCTTTGTCGAGGCTTGAGCAAGCCCCATCCGTTGCTCGTGCCCAAAAATATTACAGGGCTCGAAACTTGCAAAAGGCGCCATCGGCGCCTTTTCTTTATGCAGGATCCCACGACATAAGGAGTGTGAAGATGGGCCCTCCCGCCTCATGACAAGTGCCAATGGAAGCCATTTAATCATTGATTTTTCTACACATTTCACTAAATGACATAAAAGTGGCTAACAAGGTCCCCGCCTCTGTTGCCAACCCGAAGCGCTCGGATAAGATACCAGCGTGGATAGCATTCCACCGGTGCTTATCAGGAAACATGGAAAAAAGGATATTTCACATGAAAAGACAGTCAGGGTTTACGCTAATCGAATTGATGATCGTCGTTGCGATCGTCGCCATCCTCGCCGCCATCGCCTTGCCGGCGTATCAGACCTATACACTTCGAGCGAAGTTTTCGGAGGTTATCGCTGCCGCAGGGCCAGCCAAAACTGCCTTCGAGGTATGCGCTCAAGGGCTAGATGTTGCTCCGGCAGATATTGACACAGGCACAGCAGGGGCTGGCGCTGAGTGCATAGATGCGGCAAACAGTGCCTTGGAATCTGCCATTGCCAATTCGAATCCAGACAGAATTAATACTTCCTCAGGAGCAGGCGATACGCTGGCTGCAGCAAGTGGCGCCAGAGGTGTGAATATTCAAGTTAAAAGTGGTACAGACTTCGATGGACTCAATCCTGCTAACCCAACCTTTGTTCTATCTGGCACGATTGAAGACTCCAAGCAGGTGAATTGGACAAGAACAGAAGGCACTTGTGCACAAGCAGGTATGTGTTAATACATGACCTCTAGCCTCAATAGCGGCCTGGCCACCAGCCTGGCCGCTTCTTCCCTCCTCAGTGAGCCGGACTCACAGCGCTATCTGAGCCAGGCCAAGGCGCAGCACAAGCCCTTTGTCACCTTCCTGATTGAAAACGACATCCTCGACAGCAAAGCCCTCGCCGATTTCTGCGAGCTGGAATATGGGGTACCTCTACTGGATCTGGCGGCCTTTGATCTCGCCGAGATCCCGCAGAAATACCTCAATCAAAAGCTGATTGAAAAGCACCATGTCCTGCCCATCTACACCCAGGGGCATACCCTCTATATCGCCATGTCCGATCCGACCAATGTGTCGGCTCTGGAGGATTTTGGCTTCAGCTTCGGCCTGCATACGGAAGCCCTGCTGGTCGAAGAGAGCAAGCTGACCGCCGCCATCGGCAAGCTGATGGAGAGCGAGCAGGATACCCTGGGCATGGATCATATCGACGAGGCCGAGATCTCCGAACTCGAGGTCTCCGACGAGAGTTCCCGCCTCGACGAGAGCGTCAACACCGCGGACGATGACGCCCCCATCGTCAAATACATCCACAAGATCATGATGGATGCCATCAAGCGCGGGGCCTCCGACCTACATTTCGAACCCTACGAGACCAAGTACCGGATCCGCTTTCGGGTAGACGGCATACTGCACGAAGTCGCCACGCCGCCGGTCAACCTGGCCAACCGCTTCGCGGCTCGCCTCAAGGTGATGGCGCGGCTCGACATTGCCGAACGGCGCCTGCCCCAGGATGGCCGCATCAAGCTCAAGATCTCACGCAACAGATCCATGGACATGCGGGTCAACACCCTGCCCACCATGTGGGGCGAAAAGATCGTGATCCGGTTGCTGGACTCCTCGGCCGCCCGACTCAATATCGATCAACTCGGCTTTGACGACCGGCAGAAGACGCAATACCTGCACGCCCTCTCCAAACCTCAGGGCATGATCCTGGTGACCGGCCCTACGGGGTCAGGCAAGACGGTCTCACTCTATACCGGCCTCAACATCCTCAATACCAGCGAGGTCAATATCTCCACCGCCGAAGATCCGGTTGAGATAAACCTGCCCGGCGTCAACCAGGTGCAGATCAATCCCAAGGCGGGGCTCACCTTCGCCAGCGCCCTGCGCTCCTTCCTGCGCCAGGATCCCGACATCGTCATGGTGGGGGAGATACGGGATTTGGAAACCGCCGAGATTGCTATCAAGGCCGCCCAGACCGGTCACCTGGTGCTCTCCACCCTGCACACCAACTCAGCGGCAGAAACGCTCACCCGGATGATGAACATGGGGGTGCCGGCCTTCAACATCGCCTCTTCGGTCACCCTCATCATGGCCCAGCGCCTTGCCCGCAAACTCTGCGATCACTGCAAGGCGCCGGAAGTGGTGCCGGAAGCCGAGTTGCTGGAGCTGGGCTTCACCCAGCAGCAACTGGCCGCCGGTTTGCGGCTGTTCAAACCCGTGGGATGCAAGGAGTGCTCGGGAGGCTACAGAGGCCGGGTCGGCATCTATGAGATCATGCTGATGTCCGACAACATCGCCAAACTCATCATGCAGGGAGCCAACTCGCTGCAGATTGCCGCGATAGCCCAAAAAGAAGGGATGCGCACCCTGCGTACATCCGGCCTCGAGAAAGCGCGTCTTGGCGTCACCAGCCTGGCCGAAATCAACAGGATCACCACCAACTGAGTTCGCAGTGCTCGAGTCATCTCGCCGGGTGAAGCCGCTGCCATCACCCCGATGACCTTCTTCAAGCCAAGATGAGCCGGACAGGCAGCAGCATCCGGCCACCGTCGCCCAATTGCAGGATGCAGTGATGGCCACATTAGCTCAAAAACGCAACGCACCGAAAAAAGTCTTCTCCTACCGCTGGCACGGCGTCAACCGCAAGGGACAGAAGGTCTCCGGCGAGCTGCAAGCCGACAGCATCACCACCGTCAAGGCCGAGCTGCGCAAGCAGGGCGTCAACGTCACCAGGGTCAGCAAGCAGAGCCAGGGGCTCTTCTCCAAGGGCGGCGCCAAGATCAAGCCGATGGACATCGCCGTCATCTCCCGCCAGATCACTACCATGCTCTCCGCCGGCGTGCCTCTGGTGCAGAGTCTTCAGATCATTGCTCGCGGCCACGAGAAAGCGGCGGTGCGCGAACTCATCGGCCAGATCGCCGCCGATGTGGAAACGGGCACCCCGCTCTCGGAGGCGTTGCGCCGCCATCCCCGCCACTTCGACGACCTCTATTGCGACCTGGTCGAGGCCGGGGAGCAATCCGGTGCCCTGGAGACCATCTACGACCGTATCGCCATCTACCGCGAGAAGAACGAAGCCCTCAAATCCAAGATCAAGAAGGCCATGTTCTATCCGTCCATGGTCATTCTGGTGGCCATCGTCGTCACCTCCATCCTGCTGCTCTTCGTCATTCCCCAGTTCGAGGATATCTTCAAGAGCTTCGGTGCCGAGCTGCCCGCCTTTACCCGGTTCGTCATCGCCATCTCCCGCTTCATGCAGGAGTGGTGGTACGCCATCTTTGGCGGCGCTGCTCTCGCCGTCTTCCTCTATGTGCGGGCCTGGCGAAAATCCCAGAAGGTCAGGGACAACACGGACAAGTTCATCCTCACCATTCCCGTGGTGGGCAACATACTGCACAAGGCGGCCATGGCCCGTTTTGCCCGCACCCTCTCCACCACCTTCTCCGCCGGTATCCCGCTGGTGGATGCCCTGGTCTCGGCGGCCGGAGCATCGGGCAACTATGTCTATCGCACTGCGACCATGGCCATTCGCAACGAGGTGGTGGCCGGCATGCAGATCAACGTCGCCATGCGCACCGTGGATCTTTTCCCCGACATGGTGACCCAGATGGTGATGATCGGTGAGGAATCCGGCGCCATCGACGACATGCTCTCCAAGGTCGCCGCCATTTTCGAACAGGAGGTGGACGACATGGTCGACGGCCTCACCAGCCTGCTCGAACCCATC
Source organism: Aeromonas sp. R10-1 (assembly GCF_040908465.1). NCBI lineage: Bacteria > Pseudomonadati > Pseudomonadota > Gammaproteobacteria > Aeromonadales > Aeromonadaceae > Aeromonas > Aeromonas sp. R10-1. Next base: position 33,591 of record NZ_JBFODT010000039.1, on the reverse strand, counting down.
ATCATGGTGGTGCTCGGGGTGCTGGTCGGCGGCATGGTCGTGGCCATGTACCTCCCCATCTTCAAGCTGGGCTCTGTGATACACTGACCCCCTCGACGGAGGGCCGGGCGGTGCATTTCCCCCGGCCATCTGTCATCCCCGTTCCCGACACAAGCGATTGATCTATGGTGCCTTTGATCGAACTGGCCCAGGGCTTGCCCTGGCTCTATCTCTCCTTGATTTTCCTTTTCTCCCTGATGGTGGGCAGCTTCCTGAACGTGGTGATCCATCGTCTGCCCATCATGATGGAGCGGGCCTGGCATGCCGAATACAGCGACTATTTCGGTGACGGTGAAGAGACTCCTCCTGCAACCGGACGATACAACCTCATGGTGCCTCGCTCCCGCTGCCCCCACTGCGACCACCCCATAGGGGCGCTGGAGAACATTCCCCTGCTGAGCTGGCTATGCCTCAGAGGGCGCTGCCGCAACTGCCACGCTCCCATTTCGGCTCGCTATCCCCTGGTCGAGCTGCTCACCGCCCTGCTGTCGGTCTCGGTGGCAGCCGCGCTTGCCCCTGGCTGGGGCACCCTTGCCGCTCTGCTGCTCACCTGGACATTGGTCGCACTGACCTTCATCGACCTGGACAAGATGCTCTTGCCGGATCAGCTCACCCTGCCCCTGCTCTGGGGTGGCCTGCTGTTCAATCTGGCGGGCGGTTTCGTGCCCCTGGCCGATGGGGTGGTCGGCGCCATGGCGGGTTATCTGGTGCTCTGGAGCCTCTACTGGGCCTTCAAGCTGCTGACCGGCAAGGAAGGGATGGGGTACGGGGATTTCAAACTGCTGGCGGCGCTGGGCGCCTGGCTGGGCTGGCAAGCCTTGCCCATCGTGCTGCTGCTCTCTTCGCTGGCGGGCGCCATCATCGGCATCGGTCTCATCCTGCTGCGCAACCACCACCAGGGCAAACCCATTCCCTTTGGCCCCTATCTCACCATCGCGGGCTGGATAACGCTGCTGTGGGGCGATAGCATCACCCGCTGGTATCTTGATGTCGTGCTCTAGCAAAAGGATCTCTGACCCATGTATGTAGTCGCAATCACTGGGGGAATCGGCAGCGGCAAGACCACGGTTGCCAACCGCTTTGCCGAGCTGGGCATCGAGGTGGTGGATGCGGACATCATCGCCCGCGAGGTAGTGGAGCCCGGCACCCCTGCTCTGGCTGCCATCGCCGCCCATTTTGGCCCGGATGTCGTTGCCCCCGATGGCCAGCTCGATCGCCGCCGGCTGCGAGAGCGGATCTTCACCGATTCGCAGGCCAAGGAGTGGCTCAATGCCCTGCTCCATCCCCTCATCCGCACCGAGATGCTGCGCCAGTGTGCGGCAACCCGCTCCCCCTACTGCCTGCTGGTCGTCCCCTTGCTGGTGGAAAACAGGCTCACTTCCCTCGCCGATCGGGTACTGGTGATCGATGTGGACGAAGCGACGCAAATCGAGCGTACCTGCCGCCGCGATGGCGTCACTCGGGAACAGGCCCAGGCGATACTGGCGTCCCAGGCGAGCCGCAGCGAGCGCCTGGCGATGGCCGACGACGTCCTGGACAACCAGAGTGGTACGAGTGAGACCATCTGGCAGCGAATTTTCGCCCTGCACCAGACATATCTGGCATTTGCCTCTCAACAAGCCCACCAACTGTGAGTACACTAGGCCGGTTTATGGCTGGCCAGGATTAGGCATGATTTACGATTTTCCCCTCAATGAAAAAAGCCGGACCTATCTTCGTCTGGAGTCCCTGTTTTCCCAGATCCGCGACAATCTGGAGAGTGACCAGTCCTGGGCACATATCGCCTTCTTCAAGGGGTTGTTCGATTTGCAGGAGTTGCTGGAGCGTGGTGACCTGCGTGCCGATCTCATCAAGGATCTGGAGCGCCTCGGCCAACGCCTGAGCCACTGGGCCAGTCTGCCTGACGTCGATCTCGAGCAGATCCAGCGGATGCAGCAGGAGAGTACCCAGCTCTCCCGCAACCTGCTGAACTCCCCGCGCCCCGGCGCCCGTCTGAAAGAGGATCGCCTGCTCGGCTCCATTCGTCAGCGCTTCTCCATTCCGGGTGGTCTGTGCGCCTTCGATGTGCCGCAACTACACCACTGGCTGGCGACCCCGGCCGTCACCCGCCACCAGCAGATGCAGCAATGGCTGAGTGACATCACCCTGCTGATGAACGCCATCTCCCTGTTGCTGCGCCTGTGGCGCGAGTCGGGCAACTTCAGCGACCAGGTGGCCACCAACGGCTTCTTCCAGGATACTGCCGAAGGGGCTGAACTGATCCGTATCCGTCTGGCGGGCACCCAGCCCTGCTATCCGACCCTGAGCGGCCACAAGAACCGCTTCGCCCTGCGCTTCCTGCCGACGACGGAACAGCAGATAGGCGACGTCTCCTTCCAGCTCGCCTGTTGTTGAGGAGCGCCCCATGGTGACCAAGGTAAAGTGTCCGACCTGTCAGAGCGAGATCGAATGGGGTCCGCAGAGCCCGTTTCGCCCCTTCTGCAGCAAGCGCTGCCAGCTGATCGACCTCGGCGAGTGGGCGGATGAACAGAAGCGCATCCCGGGCGAGATCAACCCGGATCTGCTGCCCGACCCGGAACAGGGCGATCCCTGGCAATAAACACTTCACGATCAAAAAAGGGCCCTCAGGCCCTTTTTCGTTGGTATCGATTCCCTTTCAGGCAAGCGAGGCCTGCAACCGCGCGACGATGGGGCCGTTGGCATCCGGGAAGCGGTATTCGTGCAGCGAGGCCAGTGGCACCCAGCGACACTCCTGCCCCTCCTTGCCAAAGGGCTCGCCGTGGAAGCGGGTCACCTTCCAGATATCCAGCAAGACCTGCTTGTCGGGGTAGTCGTGGTGCAGCTCCATGAAGGGGGCGCAATCCTGCACCCGGATCCCGATCTCTTCCCATAATTCCCTGTCCAGCGCGGTGAGTAGATCCTCCCCCGACTCCACCTTGCCACCGGGAAACTCCCAGCGATCCCCCTGATGGCGATCGACTGAGCGTTTGGCGATGAAGATATCGCCCCGTTCGTTCTCGATGACGCCCACCGCCACCCAGATCCGTTTCTTCTGTTCCATCATTGTCCTCAGCGTAAACACGGCAAACGGGCGATCCAGGGGGCAAGCCGAATGGCCTGCTGATCCCCCCGGGCCCTGAAGAGATCCTGCCCGACATGCTCATTGCCCGGCGGCGCAACCTGCGGCCAGGGCACCACACCGGGCGGAGTGAAACAACGATCGTGTACCCGCGCACTCTGGCGCAGATAGCGCCATAAACAGTCTCGCAAGAACCACTGGTCGATGTTCGGTGTTTCCATGGTACTGGGCTGATAGCTCGCCATCAGCGGCGCAAGGGGAGGCAGCACACCGGCCACACCGCCCCACATGCCGGCCAGCACCAGATCGGTGTGGCTCCACCAGTCACGCATGATATGGAACCAGCGCCCCGATGCAAGCCAGTCATCGACCGCCAGCCGCTCCCTCAGATTCAGCACGGAGTCCGCATCGCGCACAAGAAAGCGCCCCACGCCGGGATCATTGGCGACCTGGAAGCGCCAGCAGAGGCGCTGACGCTGGGATTGGCCATCGGGCTGCACCTTTATCTCGGCGCCATGTTCTTGCAGGCAGGCCAGAACCCCCTGAGGGACACTGCCATCCACATAGAAGCGCACCCGCCAACCGGGATAGAGGTAGGCTGCGGCCAGCACATTGTCGAGCGCTCCCCGCAAATAGCGGGGCTGTACTCCCCACAAGGAGAAGGCGATGACTGCCTGCTTGTCCCCCTGCTCCGCGAGCCAGACATCCGGCCCCTCTGCCGGCAGCACCCACCCCGCGACAGGCTGCGAGACGGCCTCATCCTTGAGAGTCAGGGCACGGGTTCCCGCTTGTGCCGCTTCTTCATGGCGTCCTAGCTTGGCAAGGGAAGTGCAAAGCCCGTCATGGACCAGATAATCATCCGGCTCGCGCCGCACCAGTTCGGCCAGGTGCGTCACGGCCCGCTCATGCTGATCGGAGCGCGAGAGGCAGACACAGAGATTGCGCAGCACCTCAGTGTTATCGGGCGCGGACCGGTACGCCAGCGTCAGCACCTGTGCCGCCGAGGCGGGATCGCCGGACAAAAAGAGGTAATAGGCAAACTGCAGTTGCAGGGGAACGGATTTGTTCGTCTCTGCGTTCAGCCTGCTCAGCACACAACGGATCGCCTCCTGGCGTCTCTCCTGCAGCCAGTGCCCATGTGCCTCCCCATCCCATCCCGCCGGCAATCTGCTCATTGTCCCCTCCTTGGTCCGAAAATGAATACACCGCCCGGAGGCGGTGTATTCATCATGGCAGGGTGTCAGGTCAGCTGACCGTGACAGTGCTTGTATTTTTTACCCGAACCACAGGGGCAGGGATCGTTGCGCCCGATCTTCTGCTCGTCGCGCACGAAGGTGGTATGGCCCTCGGCCCCACCCGTATCCTCGTCAGCCAGCTGGTTTTCGGCCGTGGCATGGGTATAGGTACGGGGAGCTGCTTCGGCCTGCTGGCGCTGCTGCTCTTCCATCGCCTCCACATCCCGCTCCTGCACCTGTACCCGGCTCAGGATGCTGACCACGTCGCGCTTGAGGGTCTCCAGCATCTGGGTGAACAGATCGAAGGATTCGCGCTTGTACTCCTGCTTGGGGTTCTTCTGGGCGTAGCCGCGCAGATGGATGCCCTGGCGCAGGTGATCCATGGCCGCCAGGTGCTCCTTCCACAGACCATCCAGCGTTTGCAGCATCACCGCCTTCTCGAAGTTGCGCAGCACCTCCTTGCCGACCAGCTCTTCCTTGTGGGCATAGAGCTTGGTGGCTTCATCCAGGATGCGTTCGCGCAGCTTCTCTTCATACAGCTTGTCGTCTTCCGCCAGCCACTGCTGCAGCGGCAGATCCAGGGCGAAATCGGACTTCAGACGCGCTTCCAGACCCGGCACGTCCCACATTTCTTCCAGGGACTGGGGCGGGATGTATTCGTCGATGATGGCGCCGTAGACGTCGTCACGGATGACGTGAATGGTCTCGGAGATGTCGTTTGTGTCCAGCAGTTCGTTGCGCTGCTCGTAGACCACCTTGCGCTGATCGTTGGCCACATCGTCGAACTCGAGCAGGTTTTTACGGATGTCGAAGTTGCGACCTTCCACCTTGCGCTGGGCATTCTCGATGGCCTTGGTCACCCAGGGATGCTCGATGGCCTCGCCCTCTTCCATACCCAGCTTCTTCATCATGCCGGTCACGCGGTCGGAGGCGAAGATCCGCATCAGGGTATCTTCCATGGAGAGGTAGAAGCGGGAGGAACCCGGATCACCCTGACGACCGGAACGGCCGCGCAGCTGGTTGTCGATACGGCGGGATTCGTGACGCTCGGTACCGATGATGTGCAGGCCACCGGCCGCCAGTACTTCGTCATGACGCACCTGCCAGGCCGCTTTCAGCTCGGCAATCTGCTCACTTGACGGGTTTTCCAGCTGGGCGATCTCCGCCTGCCAGTTGCCGCCCAGCACGATGTCGGTACCACGACCGGCCATGTTGGTGGCGATGGTGACGGCGCCGGTCTGGCCGGCCTGGGCGACGATCTCCGCTTCCATGGCATGGAACTTGGCGTTCAGTACCTTGTGCGGGATATTTTCCTTGGTCAGGATGCCGGAGAGCAGCTCGGAGTTCTCGATGGAGACGGTACCGACCAGCACGGGCTGGCCGCGCTTCACGCACTCGCGGATGTCCTGCACGATGGCCGCGTATTTCTCCTGGGCGGTCAGGTAGACGAGATCGCCCATGTCTTTGCGCACCATCGGCTTGTTGGTCGGAATGACCACGGTATCCAGGCCATAGATCTGCTGGAATTCAAAGGCTTCGGTATCCGCAGTACCGGTCATGCCTGCCAGCTTGTCGTACAGACGGAAGTAGTTCTGGAAGGTGATGGAGGCTAGGGTCTGGTTCTCGTTCTGGATCTTGACCCCTTCCTTCGCCTCGACCGCCTGGTGCAGACCGTCTGACCAGCGACGACCCGGCATGGTGCGGCCGGTGTGCTCGTCGACGATGACGATCTCGTCTTTCTGGACGATATAGTCGACGTTGCGCTCGAACAGGGTGTGTGCGCGCAGGCCGGCATTGACGTGATGCAGCAGGCTGATATTGGTGGCGGAGAACAGGGAGTCATCCTCAGCCAGCAGTCCCTCTTTCTTGAGCAGCTCTTCCACGAAGATCTGGCCGTTTTCGGTCAGCAGCGCCTGGCGGTTCTTCTCGTCCACCGTGTAGTGGCCGTCGCCGGTGTACTCCTCGGAGTCTTCCTTGTCCTGCTTGACCAGCAGCGGGATCAACTTGTTGATCTGGGTGTACATGGCGGAGCTGTCTTCCGCCGGACCGGAGATGATGAGCGGGGTGCGGGCTTCATCGATGAGCACCGAATCCACCTCATCCACCAGCGCGTAGTTGAGCGGACGCTGTACGCGCTGCTCCGGCGAGAATGCCATGTTGTCGCGCAGGTAGTCGAAACCGAATTCGTTGTTGGTACCGTAGGTGATGTCGGCAGCGTAGGCATCGCGCTTCTGGGACGCATCCATGCCGGGCACGTTGCAGTCCACCGTCATGCCGAGGAAGGCGAACAGCGGGCGGTTGGCTTCCGCATCACGCTTGGCCAGATAGTCGTTCACCGTCACGACGTGCACACCGCGGCCGGTCAGGGCGTTCAGGTAGGCTGGCAGCGTGGCCGTCAGGGTTTTACCTTCACCTGTCTTCATTTCGGCAATGCGGTTGGAGTTCAATACCATGCCGCCGATCAGCTGGACGTCGAAGTGACGCATGCCGAACACACGGCGGGAGGCTTCACGGACGGTGGCAAACGCTTCCGGCAGCAACTGCTCCAGTGTTTCGCCCTGCTCCAGACGTTGACGGTACTCGGCGGTCTTCGCCTGCAGTTCCTGATCGGACAGTGCCTCGAATTGAGGTTCCATCGCATTGATTTGTTTTACAATTTTGCGCAAAGCCTTGAGCGTTCTGTCGTTCCGGCTGCCGATAATCTTGGTGAGCAGTGTGCTAATCATGGGTACCAACTGTTTTGGTTATATAAGCGTTCCGTCACTGGAACCTGAAGAAAAAACCTAACCCCGTCTGGCATTCAGAAAGCGCGCGGGGTTGACCTGACGACCATCTTTCAACACTTCGTAATGCAAATGAACTCCGGTTGCACGACCGGTTCGCCCCATCAGGGCAATCTTCTGGCCCTCATCGACCAGGGTGCCCACATCCACCAGCAACTTGGAATTGTGGGCATAGCGGGTGACCAGACCATTGCCATGGTCAATCTCCACCATGTTGCCAAACTCCGGATGGCGCCCCGCCCAGCTGACAATCCCCTTGCCTGTCGCCAGGATGGGGGTGCCGGGCCTGCCGCGGAAATCCACCCCTTTGTGCATCTTGGCGCGACCGTTGAACGGATCGACCCGCCCACCGAAACCGGAGGAGATCCAGACACGCTCCTGCTTGACCGGTGAGCCGGGGATGAAACCCGCATCGGTGATATGGTGGTTCATGATGAAGGATTCAAGTACCGACAGCTGTTCTTCGCGGCTGCTGAGTTGACGGCTGAGGTGTTCCATGGAATCTTGCAGTTCACCCAGGCTGACTTCCAGGTCTGCATCGTAGGAAGGGCCGCCCATCGGGGGCAGCTCCTTGAAGTTGAACTCCTCGGGATCGAGGTCCGCCTTCTCGGTCAGGCGCTCGCCGAGGGCGTTGAGGCGACCAAGTTGTCCCTGCATGGTGCCCACCTGGGCGGCCAGCATGGCAAGCTGTTCGCGGGCTTCATCGGCCCCTTGCGTGGATTTTTGCTGCTGCGCCAGGGTCAGCGCCACTTCCAGCGCCTCCATTTTCTGCTGCCAGCTCTGCCAGAGCCAGCCGCCCCCCAAGGCCAATACAGTGAAGAGAATACCGCCGACCCAGGCCAGACGTTGTTTGGGTAAGTGCAACCTGCGGCGCTGCTTACCGTGGAGGATCAGGGTAATGCTCATAGAAATCTGTCTTCTCGGTCAGGTGAGGCTAAGGGCCTGCACGGGCAATAAAACCGGGAGATAATCGGTATTAAAGGATGGAATAAACAAATGACAGGACGTCGGTGCGGAGAGATGACCGACGTCCTGTTGCACAGCTATCAGGCCAGAACCAGACCGTTGTCGTAGTAAGCGATAGGCGCTTTGTCGCCCTCACCCTCGAAGGTCACCAGTTCCCAGGCCTCCTGCTGGGCCAGCAGGGCACGCAGCAGCTTGTTGTTCAGGGCATGGCCCGTCTTGTAGGCACGGAATTCACCGATGATACTGCGATTGCACATGTACAGATCGCCGATGGCATCCAGCATCTTGTGCTTCACGAACTCGTCTTCGTAGCGCAGACCATCTTCGTTCAGCACCCGGTAGTCATCCAGCACCACGGCGTTTTCCAGGCTGCCGCCCAGTGCCAGGTTCTGGGAACGCAGGTACTCGATGTCACGCATGAAGCCGAAGGTACGGGCACGGCTGATCTCTTTCACGAAGGAGCTGCCGGAGAAGTCCAGCACGCAACGCTGGTTGCGGCCTTCAAACACCGGATGCTGGAAATCGATCTCGAGATCCATCTTGAAGCCGTTGCGATAGGGGTGGAATTCCGCCCACTTGTCGCCGTCTTCAACCCGGATGCTCTGCTTGATCCGCACGAACTGCTTGGGCGCGTTCTGTTCACGAATACCCACTTCCTGCAGCAGATAGATGAACGGATGCGCACTGCCGTCCATTACCGGGATCTCGGGGGCATCAACCTCGACATAGAGGTTGTCGATCCCCATCCCGGCCAGAGCGGCAGACAGATGTTCGATGGTCGACACGCGAACACCGGCTTCGTTCACCAGAGCGGTACAAAGCACAGTATCACGCACCTGATCGGCGTTGGCTGGCAGCGCGACCACAGGATTCAGATCGGTACGCAAGTAAACGATCCCTGTGTTAACAGGCGCCGGACGGAACGTCATAGTGACTTTCCGGCCCGAATGCAGGCCCACACCGGTGGCCTGGACACTCGTTTTCAAGGTTCTTTGTCTAATCATGGGCGTATCCGCTTTAACAGCTCAAATTCCTGACCAGATGGTCGTTGCCGGGCCATCTTAGCACAATCCTTAAGCAACAAACAAACCAGAGCCATCAGAGGCTTAGTCTGCCTGCTTGCGCAGGAACGCAGGAATATCGAGATAATCCGGTTCGCGACGAGCTTGCGGCTCGGCGTTCACCACCTTGGCCGGGGCCTCTTCCATCACGCGAGACTGCAGGGCTTCGCTGATCAGGGGCTGACGGGCCGGACGCTCTTGAACCATGTTGTTCTTGACCAGGGTGATGTCGGGCTTGCGCTCGGCACCGATACCGGTCGCTACTACGGTAACACGCAGTTCGTCGTGCATTTCCGGATCGATTACGGTACCCACCACTACGGTGGCGTTCTCGGACGCGAAGGCCTTGACCGCGTTACCCACGGTCTCGAACTCTTCGATGGTCATGTCCATGCCGGCCGTGATGTTGACCAGGATGCCACGGGCACCGGCCAGATCCACGTCTTCCAGCAGCGGGCTGGAGATGGCCTTCTCGGCCGCTTCTTCGGCACGGTCGTCACCGGAGGCTGAGCCGGTACCCATCATGGCGGTACCCATCTCGCGCATCACGGTACGCACGTCCGCGAAGTCGACGTTGATGAGGCCCGGGCGGGTGATCAGCTCGGCGATGCCCTGTACTGCACCCAGCAGCACGTCGTTGGCCGCCTTGAAGGCGTCCAGCAGGGAGATGCCGCGACCCAGCACCTTCAGCAACTTATCGTTGGGGATGGTGATCAGGGAGTCGACGTTCTTGGAGAGCTCTTCGATGCCGTGAGCGGCGAAGCCCATCCGCTTCTTCCCTTCGAAGGAGAACGGCTTGGTCACGACGGCAACGGTCAGGATACCCATCTCGCGGGCCACTTCGGCCACGATCGGGGCAGCACCTGTACCAGTACCACCCCCCATGCCGGCAGCGATGAACACCATGTCGGAACCGGTCAGCAGCTCGCGCAGCGCTTCCCTGTCTTCCATGGCGGCGTCACGACCCACTTCCGGGTTGGCCCCGGCACCCAGACCCTTGGTGATGCCACCACCGATCTGCAAGGTGGTATTGGCACTGGAGTTGCGCAGTGCCTGGGCGTCGGTGTTCACGGTGATGAACTCGACACCCTCAATGTTTTGACGAACCATGTGCTCGACTGCGTTGCCGCCGCCGCCACCCACACCTATCACCTTGATGACGGCTTCGTCAGTGTGGCTATCCATAAATTCAAACATGTTGTCTCTCCGCTTTATTTGCCTGACTCAGCAAAATCTTTAGAACTCGCCACGCAACCAGTTGCTGACCCGTTTGACCAGCCCACCTACGCTTGCCTTGGCGGCATATTCCTTGTTACTGCCGGTGGATTGGTTGGTGCGGCCGTACTGCAACAACCCGACCGCAGTCGAGTACACCGGTGCCTGTACGTAGTCACTCAATCCCCGGATATTCATGGGCTCGCCCACCCGGACCTGGCTCTGGAAGATCTGCTCTGCGCACTCCACAATGCCTTCGATCTGGGCCGCGCCACCGGTCAAGACCACACCGGCGGCCAGCTGATGCTTGACCCCCTGTGCCTTCAATTCGCTCTGCACCCGCACCAGCTCGTCATTCACCATGGAGAGCAACTCGGTGTAACGGGGTTCAATCACTTCCGCCAGTGTCTGCCGTTGCAGGCTGCGCGCCGGGCGACCGCCGACACTGGGCACTTCGATATTGTCTTCCTTGCTGACCAGGCGGCCGAGGGCGCAGCCGTAGCGCACCTTGATCGCCTCCGCATCCAGCGGCGGCGTGCCGAAGGCATAGGCGATGTCGCTGGTCACCGTGCTGCCCGCATAGGGAATCACCTTGGTGTGACGCAGGGCGCCGCCGGTAAAGAGCGACATGTCCATGGTGCCACCACCGATGTCCACCACGCAGACACCCAGCTCCTTCTCGTCTTCGGTCAGCACGGCGTAGCTGGAGGCCAGGGCGGAGAAGATCAGCTGATCCACCCGCAGACCCACCTTCTCCACACACTTCTCGATGTTGCGCGCCATGTCGTTGTGGCAGGTGATGAGATGCACCTTGGCTGCCATCCGCACGCCGGAGAGGCCGACCGGGTTCTTGATCCCTTCCTGATAGTCGATGGCGAACTCCTGGGGCAGCACGTGCAGCACCCGGAGCTCGTCAGACAACCGCACCGACTTGGCGGTGTGGATGACGTTGTCCACATCCTCCTGGGTCACCTCTTCGTCGGAGATGGGCACCATGCCGGTCTCGTTGCGGCAATCGATGTGCTTGCCGGACAGCCCCAGATAGACGGAACTGATCTGGCAGTCTGCCATCATCTCGGCCTCTTCCACCGCGCGGCGCAGGGACTTGACCACGGAGTCGAGGTCATTGACCCCGCCCTTCTCCATCCCGCGAGAAGCGTGGCTGCCCATGCCGATGACATTGAGTTCGCCATCAGGCAATACTTCGCCAACCAGTACCGCCACCTTGGTCGTGCCGATATCCAGTCCGACAATCAAATTTCTATCTGCGGTGTTGGTCATTCACTTTCTCTTCGCTTTTCTTCCAGCCAACTGCCATCCCGGTGTCGTATCGAAGATCCACGTAAGCAACCCGCTCACGGGGCTCGATGACCGGAAAGGCATCGATAAACCGCTGCAGACGAAGCGCGATATCCGAGCGCCCCACAAACAGCTGAATGTTGCCATCCAGGGTCAGTTCCCAGGCATGGCGGGGGGTCAGATTCACCCCCAGCAACTTGTATCCCTTGGCCGCCAGCAGCGTTTCGTACTGATGGCTGGCTTCCAGCACCTTGGCGGCCTGATCATCGGGCCCGGACAACTGCATCAGGGGCTTCTTCACCCTGTCCGGGGCACTGAATACCTCACCCTTGGTGTTGACGAAGCGGTTACCGTTCCAGCGAGCAGCCACATCCTGTTCCGTGAGATAGACCTTGATCTTGTTCGGCCACTTCTTTCGTACCGAGACCTGGGCCACCCAGGGCAGAGCGTTCAGACGCGCCTGCAATTCGTTCACATCCAGCTCGAAGAAGTTGCGAAGTTCGGCACCATCCAGCACGGCAGCACGCAATTCATCGGCCTTCAAATATTCGTGTTGCCCCTGCAGCAACAGCTCGCTCATGGGCAACCGACTGGCATCCGTCAGCCAGTCTTTAACATCCAGCGCAGTCTGGTAGAGCCCCCACATGACCAAGATGAAAAATGCCACCCCGGCGATGAAGCCCCCCTTGGTGCGCCCTTGTGCCCTTGCCTCCACCCGATCGATCCCCGTAAAACGCGCCATGCCGGCCACTTGCAGACCGGTTCGCCATTATATAGGCCTCGGCTTGGCGGTCAAAATACTCATTGGGCCCTCAGGCACCGGATTTCATGCTATCCACGCTCAATTTCATCTCGCCGAGACGACGGGCCAGTGCACCGACGTTACCCGCCCCCTGGGTCAATACCAGATCTCCCTCGCCAATCAGGTCGGCCAGCACCGCGGGCACATCGTCCGGCGTTGCGACAAAGATGGGCTCTAGGGTGCCGCGGGAGCGGATGGAACGGCACAGGGCACGGCCATCGGCACCGGGAATGGGCTCCTCACCGGCGGCATAGACCTCCAGCATCACCAGCACGTCCACCTTGGAAAGCACATCCGCGAAATCTTCGTAGAGATCCCGGGTCCGGCTGTAGCGGTGCGGCTGGAACACCATCACCAGCCGCTTCTCGGGCCAGCCGGCGCGAGCGGCGTTGATGGTCACCTTCACTTCGCTCGGGTGATGACCGTAATCGTCCACCAGCATGGCCTTGCCACGGCCGGTTTCAAACTCGCCATATTGCTGGAAGCGGCGCCCCACCCCTTCAAACTTGGAAAGTGCCTGGATGATGGCCTCGTCGCCGATGCCGTCTTCGGTTGCCACCGCGATGGCGGCGGCGGCGTTGAGGGCGTTGTGGATGCCCGGCAGATTCAGGGTCACCTCCAGCTCACCCGCCCCTGCACGGCGCACCCGGAAGCGGCTGCGATTGCTGGTCTGCACGAAGTCCAGCACCTGCACATCGGCATCATCGCTCAGACCGTAGGTGAGGGTAGGACGGGCGATCTCCGGCAGCATGCCGCGGATCACGGGGTCATCCACGCACACCACGGCCAGGCCGTAGAACGGCAGATTGTGCAGGAAATCGATGAAGGTGGCCTTCAACCTGGAGAAATCGCCACCATAGGTGTCCATGTGATCCGCTTCGATATTGGTCACGATGGAGACCATGGGTTGCAGATGCAGGAAGGAGGCGTCGCTCTCGTCCGCCTCGGCAATCAGATAACGGCTGCTGCCCAGGCGGGCATTGGTGCCGGCGCTGTTGAGCAGACCGCCGATGACGAAGGTGGGGTCGCGATCCGCCTCGGCATAGATGCTCGCCACCAGACTGGTGGTGGTGGTCTTGCCGTGGGTCCCGGCGATGGCGATGCCATGACGGAAGCGCATCAGCTCAGCCAGCATTTCGGCGCGGCGCACCACGGGAATACGCAGCTCGCGGGCAGCCAGCAGCTCGGGGTTGTCCTGCTTGATGGCGGTGGAAACCACCACCACGCTGGCACCGTCCACATGCTCGGCACTGTGACCGACAAAAATGTGTGCGCCCAAAGAGGCCAGGCGTTCGGTCACCCCGTTGCGGGCCAGATCAGAGCCGGTCACCTGATACCCTTCATTGGCAAGCACTTCCGCAATACCGCCCATACCGGCGCCACCGATGCCGATGAAGTGGATGCGACGCACGCGGCGCATTTCGGGGATAACGGTACGCAGTTTTGCCAGTTCAACCTTGGTCATAGTTCTTTCTCAATTCGCGGCCACAGGCCATTTTCATTCGGCGACATTCATCAGTTCGAAGACAGAAGCGGGGCCTTGGCGGCACATCTTGGCCTTCCATCTCGTTTGGCTCAGCCGATGGCGAGCCGTTTGCACTCATCGGCAACCCGTTCGGCAGCATCGATGATGGCGACCCGGCGCGCGGCCTGGGCCATGTTCAACAGAGTTTCCCTGCGCCCGGCGAGCCAGGATAGGCGCGACGCCAGCGCCGCCGGCGTCAGCTCGGACTGGGGCAGGAACTCGGCCGCACCGCCGTCGACCAGGGTCAGGGCGTTGCGGGTCTGGTGATCGTCCACCGCATGGGGCAGGGGCACGAAGATGGCGGCCACACCGGCAGCGGCCACTTCGGAGACGGTCAATGCGCCGGCGCGGCACACCACCAGGTCCGCCCAGGCATAGGCATCCGCCATGTCCTTGATAAATTCACTCACCTCGGCCTCGACCCCCAGTCCGGCATAGGAGGCAGCCACGGCCTCCCCGTTGCCCTTACCGCACTGGTGACGCACCTCGATGGGCACACCGGCAGCTGCAACCGCAGGAGGCACCTGCTCGTTGAGGACCCGCGCCCCCAGGCTGCCACCAACCACAAGCAGGCGCAGAGGATTGCTGCTGCTACGCAGTTGGGGATCCGGCAGCGCCACCACCTCGGGGCGCACCGGGTTGCCCACCACGGCGGTGCGGGCATTGGGGGCGAAGGCACCGGGGAAGGCCATCAGTACCCGCCTGGCGATACGGGCCAGCAGCTTGTTGGTCAGGCCGGCGGCGGCATTCTGCTCGTGAAGCAGTAGCGGAATGCCGGACAGCCAGGCGGCCACGCCACCCGGGCCGGAGGCAAAGCCCCCCATGCCCAGCACCACATCGGGCTGGATGGTCTTGAGCACCTGGCGGGCCTGCAGCACGGATTTGATGACACGGTAGGGCGCCGCGAGCAGACGCTTGATGCCGTTGCCACGCACCCCCTGGATGTCGATGAAGGAGATGGGATAACCATGGGCAGGCACCAGCTCCGCCTCCATCCGGTCGGCAGTGCCGAGCCAGTGGATGATCCAGCCCTGGGCCTTGAGGCGATCGGCGACGGCCAGGCCGGGGAACACATGGCCCCCGGTACCACCCGCCATCACCAGTAACGTCTTGCTCACGCAACCTCCCGCACGCGCGCCTGGGCACTCGCCTGGCGCAACTCGAAATCGATACGAATCAACATGCTCACCGCCACCATCATGATGATGAGACTGGAGCCGCCATAACTGACCAGCGGCAGGGTCAGCCCCTTGGTAGGCATCATGCCGCTGGCGGCACCGACGTTGACGAAAGTCTGGAAGCTGAACCAGATGCCGATGCCGATGGCCAGATAACCTTCATAGAGCCGCTCGGCCACCAGCGCCTGGTGACCCAGCTTGAGCGCCTTCACCGCCAGCGCAAAAATCAGGAAGAGCGCGCCCAGCACCCCCACGTAGCCCAGCTCTTCGCCCAGAATGGCGAACACGAAGTCGGTGTGGGCCTCCGGCAGGTACTCCATCTTCTGGATGGAGTTGCCGAGCCCCTCGCCAAACCAGCTCCCCCGACCAAAGGCCATCAGGGACTGGGTCAGCTGATAGCCGCTGCCAAAGGGATCGGCCCAAGGGTCGAGGAAGGAGGTCACCCGCCGCATCCGGTAGGGCTCCGCGATGATCAGGGTCACCACGGCGCTCACCCCCACCAGGATGAGACCGATGAACTGCACCAGCCGGGCACCGGCCAGGAACAGCATCCCGAGGGAGGTGACGAACATCACCACCACTGACCCGAGATCCGGCTGGGCCAGCAGCAGGATGGCCACCACGAACAGCACCGCCATGGGTTTCATGAAACCGATGAAGCGTTCGCGCACCTCGCTCTGGCGGCGCACCAGATAGCCCGCCAGATAGACGAACAGCGCCAGCTTGCCGAACTCAGCCGGCTGCAAGTTGAAGGGGCCAAGCGGCAGCCAGCGTACCGAACCGTTGACGCTGCGGCCCACCAACAACACCATCACCAGCAGCACGATGGCCAGCAACAACATGGGGCCGTTGTAGTGCTGCCAGCGTGCCATGGGTACCTGCAACACGAACCAGGAGATACCCAGCGCCATCACCAGGAACATGCCGTGGCGCTTCACGAACATGAAGGGATCGTTGTTGATGGCGATCCCCTCAGGAATGGAAGCTGACGCCACTATCACCAGCCCGACGCCCATCAGGGCGAGAGCCAGTACCACCAGCTGCCGATCGTAGAGACCGGCGGGGCGCGCCGGTAGCAACCAGCGCTGCAAGAATCCCGCAACCACGCGCAGGGCGTTCATAAGCCCATCACCAGTTCGGTGAAGCGATCGCCGCGCGCTTCAAAGGATTTGAACTGATCCAGGCTCGCACAGGCCGGCGCCAGCAGCACCCAGTCACCGGGCCTGGCATCGACCGCCGCCTTGGCGACAGCAGCGTCAAGATCGGCAACCCGCTCGGTCTGTTCGCCCAGGGCCAGCAGCACCTCGGCATCCTGACCAAAGCAGTACATGTGATCGATCTGGCTGCCGAGCAGCGCCTGCACCGGGCCGAAGTCCTGCCCCTTGCCCTGGCCACCGGCCAGCAGCAGCAGGCGGCCCTTGACCGCTTCACGCACCCCGGCCACGGCGGCCAGGGTCGCCCCCACGTTAGTGGCCTTGGAGTCGTTGATCCAGCGCACCCCATTTACCTCCCGCACGAAGCGGGCACGGTGAGGCAGGCCTTCAAAGCGGCGCAGCACGGCAAGTTGTGCCTCGCGGGGAATGCCCACCGCATCGCACAGGGCCATGGCCGCCAGGGCATTGGCCTGGTTGTGGGCACCCACTATCTTCATCTCGTCCACCGCAAGGAGCGGCTCGCCGTGCAAAGTCAGCCAGTGACGGCCCTCCAGCTCGCAGCGACCGTAGCCGTTGCAGTCGAGGCCGAAACTCTGCCACACCTGACCCACATCGGGCAGGGTCTGGGGATCGTCGCGATTGATCAGGATGTGCTGGGAGTGCTGATGGATCTCCATCTTGGCGGCGCGGTAATCCGCCATGCCGGCATAGCGATCCATATGATCTTCACTGAGGTTCAGGACCACGGAGGCTGCGGCCCGCAGGCTGTAGGTGGTCTCGAGCTGGAAGCTGGAGAGTTCCAGCACGCAGAGATCCATGGGCTGCTTGAGGAGCGACAGCGCCGGGGTGCCGATATTGCCCCCCACACCGACCTTGAGTCCCGCCTCGGCGATCATCTCACCCACCAGGGTGGTGACCGTGCTCTTGCCGTTGGAGCCGGTGATGGCGATGACGGGCGTCTGGGTTTCACGCACGAACAGTTCGATGTCACCGACGATGCGCACCCCGAACTCGGCGGCGGCCTTCAACTCCGGAGTCGCCAGGGCGATGCCCGGGCTCGCCACTATCATGTGCGCCTGCTTGAGCCGCTCCGCGTCCAGCCCGTGGATGAGCTCCACCTCGGGGGGAAGCTCGTCCTTGCCCGGCGGATTGGCACGGGTGTCCATCACCAGCGGCGTGACGCCGCGGTCGAGGAAGTAATCGACGCAGGAGAGTCCGGTTTTGCCGAGTCCGATGATGATGACCATGGCTTACCTCACCTTCAGGGTGGCGAGGCCAAGCAGCACCAGCATGAGGGTGATGATCCAGAAGCGCACGATGACGCGCGGCTCCGGCCAGCCCTTCTTCTCATAGTGGTGATGGATGGGGGCCATGCGGAAGATCCGCACGCCGCGCAGTTTGTAGGATCCGACCTGCAGGATCACCGAGACGGTCTCCATCACGAAGACGCCCCCCATGATCACCAGCAGGAACTCCTGGCGCACCAGCACGGCTATGGTACCGAGCGCGCCGCCCAGGGCCAGGGAACCCACGTCCCCCATGAAGACCTGGGCCGGGTAGGTGTTGAACCAGAGGAAACCCAGGCCCGCGCCCACGATGGCGGTACAGACGATCACCAGCTCGGAAGTGTAGGGCACGTAGGGAATGTGCAGGTAGTTCGCGAAGTTGACGTTGCCGGTCGCCCAGGCGATCAGGGCGAAGCCCCCCGCCACCATCACGGTGGGCATGATGGCGAGGCCATCCAGGCCATCGGTCAGGTTGACCGCGTTGGAGGTACCGACGATGACGAAGTAGGTCAGCAGGATGAACATCAGGCCGAGCTGGGGCATCACATCCTTGAGGAAGGGGACCACCAGCTGGGTCTGACCATCGTGGGTGGCCGTGGCGTAGAGGAAGACTGCCACACCCAGCGCGACGGCGGACTGCCAGAAGTACTTCCAGCGGGCGATGAGGCCATCGGTGTTCTTGCGCACCACCTTGAGATAGTCATCGGCAAAGCCGATGGCACCATAGGCCCCCAGCACGAACAGCACCAGCCAGACATAGGGGTTGTCGAGGCGGCACCAGAGCAGCACAGAAGTGAAGATGGCGGCAATGATCATCAGGCCGCCCATGGTCGGGGTGCCCTTCTTGCTGAGGTGGGATTCGGGACCGTCGTTGCGGATCACCTGGCCGAACTTCATGATCTGCAGCCGACGGATGAGGCGCGGCCCCATCCAGAGCGCCACCACCAGACCGGTGATGATCGACAGGATGGCGCGAAACGTCAGGTAGGAGAAGACGTTGAAGAAGGTGAAGTGCGGGGTGAGCAGTTCCGCCAGCCAGACTAGCATGTGGCTGACTCCTGATGGCCCTTGACCATCTCGACGATATCTTCCATGCGGGAGCCACGGGCGCCCTTGACCAGAATCGAAATTTCCTGATGTGTCTTTATCATTTGCGCAAGCACTTCAAACAACGACGCCTTGTTAGCGAAATGTCGGCCAGCCGCGGCATCTGCGGTGTGGCGACTCTGTTCCCCTACGGTCAGCACGGCATCGAGGCCCTGCTCACGGGCGTGGTGTCCGACCCGGGCATGCTGCGCGGCGGACTCCTCACCCAACTCTTTCATGTCACCGAATACCAGCACCTTGTAGCCGTTCATGGCGGTCAGGGCATCGATACCCGCCAGCACGGACTCCACGCTGGCGTTGTAGGTGTCATCCACCAGGGTGAGGCCACCCCAGCGTTGTACGCAGAAACGGCCCTTGACCGGCGCCATCTGCTCCAGCCCCGCCTTGACGGACGCAAGCGATGCGCCCAGCGCCAGAGTCCCGGCGGCAGCAGCCAGGGCGTTGGCCACGTTGTGGCGACCCGGAATGGCCAGAGTCAGGTTCACCTCTCCCTGGGGCGTCACCATCACGAACCCGGCACAACCCTGCTCGTTGAGCACGATGTCGCGGGCGTGGAACGGCTGACGCTGATCCTCGAGGGAGAAGGCGCACTGGATGCCCTTTTCACGCCACTTCGGCCAGAACTCGTTGTCGGCATTGACGATGGCGGTGCCGCCCTCGCCTAACCCTTCGAAGATTTCGCTCTTGGCATGGAACACCCCTTCCAGGGAGCCAAAGCCTTCCAGGTGCGCGGCAGCGACGTTGTTGATGATGGCGGCGTCGGGTCTGGCGAGCGACGTGGTCCAGGCGATCTCGCCCGGGTGGTTGGCTCCCAGCTCCATCACCGCGAACTGGTGTTGCGGCTCGAGGCGCAGCAGGGTCAGCGGCACCCCCACCTCGTTGTTGAAGTTGCCGGCGGTGGCCAGCACCTCCCCTTCACAGCGCAGGATGGCCGTCGCCATCTCCTTCACCGTGGTTTTGCCACAGCTGCCGGTGATGGCGAGCACTTTCGGATTGATGCGCTCGCGCACCAGCCTGCCCAGACGCCCAAGCCCCTTGAGGGTGTCGCCCACCACCAGTTGTGGAATGGCCAGCGGCAATTCGCGCTCTACCAGCAGGGCACTGGCGCCGGCGGCAACTGCCTGGTCGCAGAAATCGTGGGCGTCGAAACGCTCGCCGCGCAGGGCCACGAACAGCGCCCCCGCGCCCAGGGTACGGGTGTCGGTGCTGACCGCCGTGATCTCATGGTCGCCCCCGATCAGACGGGCATCGAGAACCTGCGCCAGGTCGGCAAGCCTGAGGGTCATCATTTGAATGACTCCATTAATGTGTGCAAGGCGGCTGCGACGGTTTCCCGATCGCTGTAGTGCCGCTTGTCGGTTCCAATGATCTGATAATCCTCGTGGCCTTTGCCGGCCACCAGGATGATGTCCTCTTTGCTCGCTTGACTCAGTGCCAACTGGATTGCCTTGGTCCTGTCGTGCTCGATCTGCACGGCGCCAGGATCGCGAAGGCCCGCCACCATGTCGGCCATGATCCGGGCCGGCTCCTCGGTACGGGGATTGTCGTCGGTCAGGATCACGCAGTCCGCATGCTGCTCCGCCATGGCAGCCATCATGGGACGCTTGCCGCGATCCCTGTCGCCGCCGCATCCCACCAGGCACCAAAGCCGGCCGTGACAGTGCACCCGCAGGGCCTGCAATGCCTTCTCCAGCGCATCCGGGGTGTGGGCGTAATCGACCACGGCGAGCGGCGCATCGCCACCGCCGAAGCACTCCATGCGACCGGTCACCGGTTGCAGTCTGGGGGCCGTCGCCAGCAGGTCATCGAAGTCGTAGCCGAGCACCAGCATGGCGCCCATGGCGCCCAGCACGTTGCTGACGTTGAAGCGGCCGAGCAAGGGGGCGGATAATACACCATTCCCCCAGCTGGAGTTAATGCGCGTATCGAAACCTTGTTGGTGGAAATGGGGATCCTGCGCCGTCAGTTGTCGTCCGGCATGGTTTTCAATCGGACCATGAACCCCGAAGGCCACCGCACCGGGATAGGTCGCCAGCCATTGCCGTCCCAGATGGTCATCGGCGTTGATGACGGCGCAAGGCTCATCCACCAGCTTCAGCAGCTCCTCCTTGGCGGCGGCATAGGCCTCCATGGTGCCGTGATAGTCCAGATGATCCCGACTCAGGTTGGTGAAGACTGCCGAGGCAAACGGCAGGGCCGCCACGCGATGCTGCACCAGACCGTGGCTGGAGACCTCCATCGCCACCAGATCAGCCCCCTGCTGCTGCAAGGCGGCCAGATTGGCCTGCACCTGGACCGCGCTGCCCGTGGTGTTCTCTGCTTCGATGAGCTCGCCGAACAGACCGTTGCCTATGGTGCCCATGACCCCGGCCTTGCCCCCCAGCAGGGTGCGCCAGTTGGCCACCAGCAGGGCCGTGGTGCTTTTGCCGTTGGTGCCCGTGATGCCCACCAGTTGCAGCTTTTGCGCAGGGTGACCGTAGAAATGACCGGCCAGCTCGGAGAGACGAGCGGGAAGATCCCTCATGCCGATGCAGGGGATCTGGGTCGCCGGAGGGACGAATTCTCCGTCCTCCTCAAACAGCACGGCGGTCGCTCCCTGAGCCACCGCCTGTTCGATGAAGCGCCTGCCATCCACCTGATGGCCACGAATCGCCACGAAGAGCGAGCCGGGACCGACCCGCCGGCTGTCGAGCTGGAGATCGGTGAGGGAAAGCGCCGGTGCATCGATGCCGAAGCGGCTCATCAGTTGATCAAGTGTGCGGGGCGGCATGGGAAGCCTCCGAAAATGCGGGAATGCGGGCGCTCGTACACGCCATGGAAAACGCCCCGACAGCAGCGGGGCCGATGGAAAAAACCGGATGCCCGTCAAGTACGCGGTGCGCCATTGTTGGCCTCCGTGCGGGCAAGCTTGGCGGGTACCTCGGGCGGGATCGCATCGGGACGGATGTTGAAGAGCTGCAACACGCCTCCCATGGCCTCCGCAAAGGGCGGGGTCGCCACGGCACCGCCGTAGTAGGCATCCCCCTTGGGTTCGTTGATCACCACCACCATGACGAAACGGGGATTGCTGGCCGGCGCGAAACCGGCAAACCAGGCCATGTAGTCCTTGCCATAGCCCCCAGCCACGGCCACCTTGGCGGTACCACTCTTGCCACCGACCCGATAACCGGGGATCTGGGCCTTGGGAATGGCATTGCTGACCACGTACTCCAGCGCCTGCAACATAGCAGCGGCGTTGTTGTGATCGATGACCTGCTCACCCTTGGGCGGCTTGGCCACCTTGATGATGGAGAGCGGAACCCGCTTGCCCTTGTTGGCCAGGGTGGCGTAGGCGGAGGCCAGCTGCAGCGGGGTCACTCGCAGACCATAACCAAACGACAGGGTAGCTCGCTCGATGTCGGACCAGCGGCGACGCTGGGGCAGCATGCCGCTGCTCTCCCCCATCAGGCCGCTGCCGGTGTCCATGCCGAATCCCACCATGCTCAGGGTGTTGATCATCTCCTGGGCCGGCATCCGCAGCGCGATGCGCGACATGCCGATGTTGGAGGAGTAGCGCAGGATGTCGTACAGGTTGGTCGCCTTGTGGATACTCACGTCACGGATCTGCTTGGCCCCGATGAAGAGGGGGCCGCCCGGGATGAAGTCCTTCCAGCTGGTGACACCGGCTTGCAAGGCACTAAGCAAAATCAATGGCTTGACCGTGGAACCCGGCTCATAGGTATCGGTCACCACCCGGTTTCGCACCCGGAAACTCTGGTACTGGCCGCGGTTGTTCGGGTTGTAGGAGGGGGTGTTGACCATGGCGAGCACCTCGCCGGTCTTCACATCCAGCATCACCATGGAGCCGGAGGTGGCCTTGTTCTCGTCGGTAGCCCGTTTGAGGGCGCGATAGGCCAGCGCCTGCACCCGCTGATCGATGCTCAGTTGCAGATCGTTGGCGTGTTTGCCCTCTTTCACCAGGCCAAGTCGCTCGATGACGCGGCCCTGCCTGTCCTTGCGCACCCGCATCTCGCCAGGGGTCGCGGTCAGCCACTCGTTGTAGCTGCGCTCAATCCCCTCGATGCCGCTGCCATCAATGTTGGTCACCCCCACCAGGTGGGAGCTTATCTCGCCGGTCGGGTAGAAACGGCGCGCCTCGGGACGCAGATAGATGCCCCCCAGCTTCAACCCCTTGATGTACTCGGCCACCGCAGGCGTCACCTGCCGCTGCAGATAGACGAAGCGCTTGCTCGGGTTGGCGATGCGATGCTTGAGGGTGTTGATGTCGAGCTTGAGCACGGCGGAGAGTGCCAGCCAGGCACGCTCGTTGTGGATGGCACCGGACTCATGCACCGTCTTGGGATCGGCCCAGACCGCTTCGACCGGCACGGATACCGCCAACTGTTCGCCATTGCGGTCCGTGATCATGCCGCGCACCGCCTGGGTGGAGGTGGTGCGCAGGGAGCGCATGTCCCCCTCCTGGCGCAGTCTGTCCGGATCGATCACCTGGATCCAGGCCAGCCGCAGGATCAGCCCCGCAAATGCGATGCCGATGAAGAAAACCAGGGTACGAAAGCGCCACGGGTAGAGTGAGGGTGCTTTCGCCTTGGCTTTGTCCTTTGCCGGAGCCTTGGTGGCCGCCTTGCGTGTCATGGTTGTGTAATTACCTTTTCAGTGGTCACCAGGGGACGAGCCATCTGCAATTTGTCCATGGCCAGACTCGCCACCCGGGAGTGCTCAGCCAATGTGCCCTGTTCCAGCAAGAGGTGGCGCCACTCGATGTTGAGCCTGTCCTCCTCCGCCATCAGATCGTTCTGCTTGGCCGTCAGACCCCGGGTCATGTTGGTCACCAGGATCACCGCAAAGGCGGTGACCAGCACGGCGACGGTCAACAGGACCTGCAACTTGTGGCGCCAGAGATCCGCAACGATCTCCCTGGCGAGGTGAACGCGCACGTCGCTCATCGTTTACTCCGCAAGACGCTCTGCGACCCGCAGCACCGAGCTGCGGGACCGGGTGTTTTCATTGACCTCGTGGTCGGAAGGCTTGAGCGCCTTGCCGATCGATTTCAGCTTGCGACCACCGGCAAGCTGGGCTTCAGTCAGGGGGATGCCGTGGGGTACTTCAGGACCTTTCTCGTGCTTGCGAATGAAATGTTTCACCAGCCGATCTTCCAGAGAGTGGAAGCTGATGACGGAGAGACGGCCGTGAGGAGCCAGCACGTCCAGCGCGCCGTTGAGGGCGGTTTCGATCTCGTCCAGCTCGCTGTTGATATAGATGCGGATGGCCTGGAAGCTGCGGGTCGCCGCGTGCTTGCCCTTCTCCTTGCTCGGGTTGACCCGGGCAATCATCTCCGCCAGTTGGCGGGTGCGCACATAGGGCTCGGTCACCCGATCGTGTACGATGGCGCGAGCAATCTTCTTGGCGAAGCGCTCCTCACCGAAGGTTTTAAGCACCCAGGCGATGTCGTCCACATCGGCACGGGCCAGCCACTCGGCGGCGCTCTGACCGGAGGTGGGATCCATCCTCATGTCGAGCGGGCCGTCCTTCATGAAGCTGAAGCCACGTTCGGCATCGTCAAGCTGGGGGGAGGAGACACCGAGATCCAGCAGGAAGCCATCGACCTTGCCCAGCAGGCCGCGCTCGGTCAGATAACGGGTGATGCCGGAGAAGGGACCGTGCACGATCTCGAAACGGGGATCCTGGATCTTGGCCGCCTCGGCAATGGCCTGGGGATCCCGGTCGATGGCGATCAGACGGCCGTTCGGGCCCAGATGCTGGAGAATGAGACGAGAGTGACCACCCCGGCCAAAGGTACCGTCGACGTAGATACCGTCCGGCTTGATGGCCAGCCCTTCGACGGCTTCGTGCAACAGCACTGTGATGTGTTCAGCGGCTTGGGTCATTTATAAAGAAAAATCCTGTAGTCGTGGTGAACTTGCCCAGTCGTCCTCGGGCAGGCCCAGGATGTCGTCGTTGATCTGTTGTTGCCAGCGGGCTTCATCCCACAGCTCGAATTTGTTGAGCTGGCCCACCAGCATGACTTTCTTGTCCAGCCCGGCATGGCTGCGCAGCGGCTGGCTGAGCAGCAGACGGCCGTTGCCATCCAGTTCGCATTCGGCCGCGTGGCCGAGCAGCAGACGCTGCAGGCGGCGTTCCGCCGGGTTGGTGCTGGAAAGGGTCTTCAGCTTGCGCTCTACCTCTTCCCATTCATTCAGGGGATAAAGCAGCAGACAGGGATGGGCGATGTCGATGGTGCAGACCAGCTGGCCGTCGCATTCGTCGCGCAGCCAATCACGAAATTTGGTCGGAATCGCCAACCGCCCCTTGCTGTCCAGGCTGATGGCGTGAGCGCCACGCAACAAATTGCAGTCCCCGAAGGTGAGTTATGGGGGCTAGATGCCCAATAAAACCACTTTGATCCACTTTTCTCCACCATGAAGTTTAAGGACGAGCAGGGGGCTTTTCAAGCAAGGATCTCGAGCATGGGGAACATATTGACGCAGCGTGATGGGACTACCGATTAAATGAATTGATTTTCCACAAGTTATTCATGGGGGAATTAAATCATCCCGGCGAACTGCGCCTCGTAATTAATCGATTTCACGGGGAAATGATGAAACGGAACAGCACGACGGCGCACAGGATAATGCTGACGCCCACCACGGGATAGATGATATAGCCATCCCCTATCCGACGGGCTCGCAGCACCACCAGCTGGCAGAGCAGCAGGTTATAGACGATGAGAAGAAAAGTCAGCAGTAGATTGGCGCCCAATGTCAGCTCGTCGGCATACATGATATAGAGCCACATCAAACCAAAATTAACGAGGATCAGATAAAGCAGAAATTTCTGAATCGCCCTGCCCGCCTTTGGGGTCTTTTTTACTCGTGTTATCATGCTTATCACGTCCTGGATACCACATGAACAGTCGACAGATATTGTCAAAAACTGTTGAGATACATCGTGTTTTTATCATTTTCCCGCCAGGCTCTGTCCGCTGTTGCCAAAATATCCCTGCGCCTTCTCCCCGGGCTCTCGCTACTGAGCAGTGCCGTTTGTTACTCCTATGATCATTATCACTGGCAGGCGGGTTTTCCTACCCCCGTTGTCGGCCCGGGTGCCGAGCTGGTCAACGAGCAGACCCGCTTTCTGCTGCGCCAGCGCAGCCACCTGCAGACGAGGCTCGCCGAGTCCCAGCCCATGATCCGCTGGGTCACGGAGCAGGTTCAGACGCGAAAACTCCCACCCATGCTGGCTCTGCTGCCCCTGATCGAGAGCAGCTACCGGCTTGACGTGATCTCCTCGGCGGGCGCCGCCGGGCCCTGGCAGTTGATGCCGGATACCGCAGCCCGCTTCTCCGTCCCCATGACAAACGGCTTCGATGGCCGCTACTCCCTGCCATTGGCGACGGAGGCGGCGCTCTCCTACCTCGGCTGGCTGCATCAATTCTTCGGGCAGGACTGGTTGCTGGCACTGGCGGCCTACAACGCGGGAGAGGGAAGAGTACTGAAGGCAGTGCTCAACGGCGGGACACGCAATGTGTGGGAGTTGCAATTGCCTACCGAAACGCGCCTCTATGTGGCGCGCTTCCTCGCGCTCTCCCAATTGCTGGACAGAGCGGCGCAGCACGGGTTTGTCCTGCCGCCCTGGCAGGCGGGAGAAAATATCCGGGTATGGCGGCAGCCGGGGGGCTGCTCATTGCTGGAGTGGGCCATGGAACGGGGGGTTGCCATGAACGAGGCAAGCCGGTGGAATCCCGCCTGGCGATTGCCTGATCCCCGGGAGGTGAGTGACTGCCCCATCGTTTATGGCGGAGGCAAGGCCCCTCCTGCCCCGCGCCATCAAGAGACACGCCCGCAGCTGGTGCGGGCCGTGTCCCTGGAAAGCCTGCACGATCCCCTGCTGTTGATGCCTGCACGGGGACTGGACATGGGGCGGGGAGGCCTCACTCTTGAGCGGTTGCCGGATCCACTGGGATTGGAGCAGGCTCGCCCTCTGCTGGCGCCATGAAACAGTGGCGCCAGTGGCTCAGAACAGGCGCGAGATCCACCGAGTCAGGATCGACCCATCGCGCGCCGTAGAAGCTGAGGTACTGGCCTATGGCCCTGCGATGGGTGATATGACACGCCAGCACGATCCGCGGTGACAACGACAGACTGACGTTATCGGGCAAGGTAAAACGGGCGGGGGCGAGGAAACCGACCCCACCCGGTCCGATATCCTTGATCACCGCCCGTCCGATGCGCTTGTCGAACAGCAGGCCGGAAAGCATGAGCCGGGCAGCGATGCCGCAACTCTGGGATTCCAGGGGCGTGGTCCCGTCATGGAGATACCAGCGCGGCAGTTTGCGCCTGGGATCCTTGAACGGTGTCACGGGGGGCAGATCGGCGTCAGGGGTTTCCATGGGCAACGGCGTCCTTGGCTGTCCGGGTGGCGGCTTGGGTTTGGGCACTGAACAGCTGCTCCAGGCTCTTTTCCGCCTGGGTCGTCATCACCAGCAACTCGATGCGGCGGTTCTGGCTGCCTTTGGGATCGGCGGTGTTGTCCAGCATGGTATCCGACATGGCGACCACCTGACCCACCCGCTCGGGGGGCATGCCGCCAGCAAGCAGGACACGCCTCGCCATCATGGCGCGATCGGAGGAGAGCTCCCAGTTGCTGTAGTTGTCACCGGCAAAGGGGGTGCTGTCGGTGTGGCCCGAGATCATGACCCGGTTCTCCACTCGCTGAAAGACAGGAGCCAGTGCCATCAGCAGATGGCGGAAATAGGGGCTGATGCGGGCGCTGCCACGGCTGTACATCTCGCGCTCGTCATCGTCGCGGATCAGGATCCGCAGACCCTGGGGCACCAATTGCAGCTCCAGGTTGTTTCTGGCCTGCATCTGATCCGCCATGGACCCGATGAAACCGGCCAACTGCGCCATCTGCTTCTCTCCCTCAATCTTGCCCGCCAGCAGGCTCTCATAGCCTCCCTTGGCGCCATCGGTAAAGATGCTGCGGTCACGCTCCATGTGTCTGGGCATACGCTGCCCCTCCTCCACGAACTGGGGACTCAACTCCTCCAGTACCGAGGGGTTGCCGCCAAGATCCACCGGATAGGGACTGTTGCGGATATCGAAGGGATTGGCCTCGCTGTCCATGATGCTGTAGTCGCGTAGACGGCTGGCCACCACATCACGCTCCTCCTGGCTGGAGACGGCCAGGATCCAGAGCACCATGAAGAAGGCCATCATGGCCAGGGTGAAGTCGGCGAAGGCCACCTTCCATGCACCACCCCCCTTGGGAGCGCTGCTGCGCCGCTGCTGGCGCTTGATGACGATCTGCTCGTGGTTGCGCATCACATGGCCCTGTTGGTCACCCAGTCTTCCAGTTCGAGGAAGCTGGGTTTCACGTCAGGCTCCAGCATCTTGCGGCCGGAATCGACGGAGAGCAGCGGCGTCTTGCCCCGCAGCTGGGCGATCAGGATCGACTTGATGCACATCAGCATGCCGATGCGGCGCTTGACCATCTCCTCCATGGCATTGCTGATGGGCTCCAGCAGGCAATAACAGAGGAAGATGCCGATGAAGGTGCCCACCAGGGCGGCCGCCACGTGCACGCCTATGTTGCTGAGGGGGCCGTCGAGCTGCTGCATGGTGATGATGATCCCCATCACCGCCGCCAGGATCCCGAAGCCGGGGCAGGCCTCCCCGGTCTTGTGCAGCGCATGGGCGGGCTTGAGCATGTCCTCCTCGATGGCCATGATCTCCTGCTCCAGTATGGTGTCGAGCTCATGAGGCGTGATCTTGCCCATACCCAGCAGACGCAGGTTGTCGATGATGAAGCCCAGCAGTTGCGGATCTTCCGATACCTGGGGATACATGAGGAAGACGGAGCTCTGCTGCGGATTCTCCACGTGCTCGTCCAGCGCCTTCATCCCCTTGTTGCGGGTCTCTTCCAGCAGTTGGTGCATCAGAGTCAGCAGTTCGCGATAGATCTCCTTCTCGTCCTTGTTGGACTTGAAGCAAAGCTTCATCTGGCGCCACATTTCATGCATCACCTCCTTGGAATTGCCAAGGAACATGGAGCCGACCGCCGCCCCTATGATGATGATGAGTTCGGCAGGCTGCCACAGGGCGATGGGGCGCCCCCCGGCCATCATGAAGCCGCCGATCACACACACGAAAATGACACCAAGACCAATCTGTTTTTGCATGGATGCTCCCGCAGAAATCAACAAGACTCCCCCCGCGGGGAGAGGCATAACTATATGGAGTCGACCAATCGCTGCTTGAGCTGAAGGACGCACTGCTTGTGGAGCTGGCACACCCGCGACTCGGTCAACCCGAGCACCAGTGCAATCTCCTTCATGTTCAATTCCTGCTGGTAATAGAGGGAAAGCAGCAGCTGTTCACGCTTGTCCAGGGTGCCGAGCACCTTGCCAAGGGTCATGGCCAGATCCTGATCGTCAGACTCGGATGCGGGCGCCCTGCCTCCGTTCTCCAGCCACTCCTCCAGACTCTGCAACGCCTCGGCCTGGCTCGCATAGGCGAGCTGGCGCACCTCCTCGACGGTGCAGGAAAGCGCCTGTGCCAGTTCCTGCTCGGTCGGGTTGCGCCCCAGACGGTTGAACAGCTCCCGCTGTACCTGATTGTGACCGTGCACCTGCTGGCGCAGCTGACGGGGGCGCCAGTCGAGGCGCCGCAGCTCGTCCAGCATGGCTCCCCGCACCCGCTTGAAGGCATAGCTCTCGAACTGGGCATCCGGTTCACCCCCATAGCGACGCCAGGCTTCCAGCAGCCCCATCATGCCGACCTGCTCCATGTCCTCCTGATCGAAGCTGGCGCTCACCTGACTGCGCAGGTGAGTGGCTGCCCGCTTCACCAGAGGCAGATAACGGCTCAGGATCACCTGCTCACCGGTGCGGGGAGCGGAGGCGGTCAGTTCGCAGGGAGTATCCCAACCAGCGTCCATCATGTTCGCTACTGCACCAGGACCTTGGTGACCAGCACTTCATCCAGATAGGGCTTGTAGCCATACCCCTCCAGGGTTCCCACCAGTTTGCCGAGCAGAGAGGTCTGAAGGGCCGAGATGTTCTGCAGCTCCTGCTTCACCGCCTCATGGGAGCGATGGCTGAAATATTGCACCATGGCATTGCGGATCAGGGGGGTCAGCTCGTTGAGCGTCTCCAGTTGCTGGGGATTGTGGGTGACCAGCGCCAGCTCCAGCACCAGATAGTGGGGCTCTCTGTCCCCCTCCAGGCTGATGACGAAACGCTCCATCGGTTTGAACAGCGGCGTCTTGCTCAGCTCGGGCTTGGCCTCTGCCAGGCCCAGCCAGACGGCAACCGTATCCCGCTTGAGATAAGCGCCATAGGCCAGCGCCGCCAGCAGGCACAGCGCCATCATTATCACCATCAACCACTTCATGACACGCCGCATAATTTGAAATCACTCTCGCTATTGCCAGATCTTGAAATGTCACACCAGGGTGTTGAGCCAATCCTGGCCAGCACTGCCCGATGCGTCCTGTTCTTCCTGCCACTGTCGTCGACCTGCCAGGATCTTCTCCTGCTGCCAGCGATCCCCCCGCTCCTGCTCTCCCCCCTGGCCCACGTTCACCTCGACACCACCAGCATGATGGGGAGCCAAACTCATGCGAAGCCGCTCCATCGACTGGATCAGGGCTTCACGCACCGCCGGGTTGGTCACGTTGAGCTGCACGTTGAGCCGATCCCCTTCCATCCTCACGGTCAGTTCGAGGCGACCCAGCTCGGGGGGATCGAGGCGGATATGGGCCTGCTTGATGCTATGGTTCACCTGCAGCTCGACCCTGTCTTTGAGCACATCGACCAGTTGCTGGCCCCACTGGGCCTCGCTTGCGGCAAGACGCGCCGGCGCCCACTGGTATTCCGCAGGCCTGGCGGCAGAGAGCGCGGGCGACAACCCCGCCATTGCCTTGAATCCGGTGACGCTGGCCTCCCGCTCCGGGGCGGGCTCCCCGGGAAGAGGCAACACCACTGCCGCACTCCGGGTCGCAGGCCGCTCGCCCTGGGTAGTCGGCTGGAGCATTCGCATGGCCAGATCCCCGGCGGGTTGAGGGAGGCTCTCCTTGCCAACGGAAACCGGCGGCACCGGCATCCGCTCCCCTTCCATTCGCTCGAACCCGCTGAGGGCGCGCAGCACAGGCGAGGAGGCGGGTTGCATCTCACCGACGGGAGCAAGGCCGGCACTCGATGACAAACGGACAGGAGGAAGGCGTCCCTCCTCCTGTCGGACAAAAGGTGGTGGCATCTGGTTGAAGGCGGCGAGTTGCTCGGCGACATCCGCAGCCACTTCGACGCTCTCCTCCTGCTCCGTCTCGTCGACGGGGGCGGAAGGGGCGGTGGACGGAGGAAGCATCGCCTCCTGCGGAAGATCCAGAGGCTGGTACTCTTCCCCCTGCCCGTCAGGCTGGCGGGAGAGGCGGGTAAAACCACCGGATGGAGAAGCGGGCAGTGTCTCTGCCACGGGGAGAGGGATCATGCCCATGTCTGCGCCTCGTCGTAGGCCTGCAATCCTTCCCGCTTGCGGGAGAGGCTGTCCCACTCCTGCTTGCGCAGCGCCGTTTCCTGCTCACAGAGCGCGAAGGCTTCCCGATGCCAGTGGCGCACCTGATCCCGGGCCGGCATCAGGGATTGCCACAATGCAGGCTGGCTGTTCAGATGCGCCACCAGCTGGGCCAGACGCTGATCCGCCAGCCGCACCGCATCCCACTGTCCGGCGCGGGCCTGCTGCAAGATAAGACGCCCGAGCCCCAGGAGCTGGCGCTGACGGGTCTCGCGTTCCGCACCGGGGGGCACGGCTCCTGTCATGGACATGATGATGGCCTCAAAATAGGACGACCTTGCGGGCAAGCAAGGAGCAGGCCAAATATATAAACATTATATTTCAATACGTTAGTTCCGACCTTTGCCCCATGAGGAAGGTGGATTTCCGCATCAACGGGGATGGCGGGCCATCGCTTCCCAACCCTCTTTCAGCTCCAGCAGGATGCGACGCACCTCTGCAAAGCCCGCGACATCGTTGGCCACACTGATCTCGAACAGCCGCTGGCCGCAGTAGTCGTACAGACGGTGCAGGTTGCTGGCCAGCTCCCCGCCCTTGTCCATGTCGAGGGCACTGTCGAGCCCTCCCAGGATCTGCAGACACTTGTTGATGGACTGCCCCTTGCGCTCGTACTGCCTGGCCAGAATGTGGCCCTCGGCCCTGGCTATTTCGTCGAGCAGGCCATCCATCAACATCAGCACCAGCTGGTGCGGATCGGCGCTCGCTGCCTTGGCCTGGGTGGCGGCGAACTGGTAGGCGTCATAGCCTTCTTGGGGTTCAAACATGAAAAACTCGCTTATTCAAAGTGTTACGGGCTAGCCGTCTCACAAGCCGCCCATGGTCTGCAACATCTGGTTCATGGTGGTGAACTGATTGAGGTAGCGCTTATACGCGGAATCCATGCGCCGATCCAGCGCCTCCATCCGCTCATTCACCCGCTTCTCGTTCGCTTCAAGACCTGTCTTGCGTCCCTTGAGTGCACCGTCCCGCTTGGTATAGGGGTCCAGGGCATTACTCATCCGTTTGAGCAGACCATCGTCGCCCATGAGTGCCTTCCCGAGCAGCTCGGGATCCTTCTCCAGCGCCTTGTTGAAGTCGGTCTCGTTGAAGGAGAGCTTGCCCGCCTTGTCGGTCTTGATCCCCAGGCTCCCCAGGGTCAGATCATCGGGCAACTCCCGCACGCTGCGGGCAATCACGCTCTTGAGGCTGCGTACCCCGCTGTCGGAGGAGAGGGCTCCCGGCGCCTTGGGATCGCTGGAGGTCATCTTGGCCAGCTCGTCCACCAGCTCGTTGTAACTGTCGACAAACTTCTTGAGGGAGCCGGTAACCGCCTCCTTGTCCTGATCCACCGTGACCAGCAGCGGAGCGTCATCCGCCTTTTGCGCCTTGGTCAGCTGGAACGTCAGGCCATCCACCACGTTCTCTATCTTGTTGCTGGCAGAGGTGATGGTGAGAGGGTTATCCCCCCCCATGCGCAGCTTGGCGTCTTGCGCCTGGGTGATGTCCGTCTTGCCGGCCATCGCCACTCCGAGGGCATTGGCACCATCCCCGCTGTACCCCAGGGTGATGGCGTTCTCCACGCCGCTCTCCTTGCTGGTCAGTACCATGCTGACCTTGCCGTCGGTGCGTACCAGGGTCGCCTTCACCCCCGGGTTGTCCTTGGCATTGTTGATCTGGGAGACCAGATCCTTGACGGTGGCGCCAGTCGGGAGGGAGGCTAGGTCGATGTCCAGGGTCTTGCCCTTGACCGTCAGGGAGAAGACGCCGTCTGCCGGCAGCGGTGCCGTGTCACTGTCAAGCTGCAAGCCGACCTGATGGGACTGGGCAAGCTGCTCCACGAAGAAGCTGTACTGACCCGAGCTGGCCTTGCCGTTGCTCGTCACCGTCATGAGTCCTTCCTGGGACAGGGTGGCCTTCTGAGCCTGCAGGCTGCTCGCCTTGTTCAGATCCTTGAGCAGGGTCTGGAAACTCGACAGCTTGGTGGTGAGGCTGCTGATGGCGCTCTGCTGCGCCTTGACGCTGTCCAGTTGCTTCTTCAGCAGCTTGTCCATGTTCTGGCGCTCGACGGCAACCAGTTGCATCGCCGTGCTGGCCGGATCTATTTGCATCTTTCTCCCCTTATTCGGTGGCATGCCCGTTGGAAAAGACCGGCTCGGCCCTTTCCAACCGGCAAGCGGTTGTCAAACAAGAGCCGCCCCTCTCGGGGCGGCCCGACAAACCATCAACGCAGCAGGGAAGTCACCATGCCGGTCATCTGGTTGGAGTTGGACAGCACGGACATGCCAGCCTGCATCAGCATCTGGTTCTTGGTCAT